>NZ_CP042582.1:5295000-5595000 GCF_008728835.1 Hypericibacter adhaerens | reverse complement strand
GTGCCGACGGTCGGCACCCGGACATAGCCCGGCGCGCCGTGCTTCTCGGCCAGATGGCGATATTCGATATCGAGCTCGACCAGCGTCTCCGAATGTTCCGAGACGAAAGCGACCGGCACCAGCAGGATCGACTGGCGGGCCTCGGCTGCGCGAACGATCTCCTCGTCGGTATAGGGCCCGATCCATTCGAGCGGCCCGACACGGCTCTGGAAGCACACTTCGTAATCGTCGAGCGAAAGGCCGAGCCGCTCCGCGATGGCGCGCACGCTCGATCCGACCTGCTCGGCATAGGGATCGCCCGCCTGCACGATCTTCTTCGGCAGACCGTGAGCCGAGAACAGAATCTTCACGGAACCCGCAGCCCTGGCTTCGGGCAACCGCTCGGCGGTGAGCCGTGACACGGCCGCGATGAAGCCCGGCTCGGTCGGATAATCGCGAATCGTGAGCATCGGCACCGTCAGCCCCGCCTTTGCCGCGGCGCGGGCCCAGTCATCGAAGGAGGAGGCCGTTGTCGTGGTCGAGAACTGCGGATAGAGCGGCAGCATCACGATCCGGTCCGGCGCGAAGCGCTGCACCTCGCGCACCGTTTCCTCCGCGAACGGATTCCAGTAGCGCATCGCGACGAAGCAGCGGACCTCGCCGAGATCGAGGCCCCGATCCGACAAGGCCGCTTCCAAGGCCCGGGCCTGGGCTTGCGTGTTGGGCAGGAGCGGCGAGCCGCCGCCGAGCTTGTCATAGACGGCCCTGGCGATGGGCGCGCGCCGTCGGGCGATCGTTCGCGCCAGGAAGCTGCGGAGGAAGCCCGGCACGCGCAGGATCGCCGGGTCGGAGAAGAGATTGCGCAGGAAAGGCTCGACTGCCTCGGGCCGATCCGGGCCGCCCAGATTGAACAGCACGATGGCGGTTCTCATAGGGCGGCTCTTGCCGGGGCTTTGGCGCTCACGCCGGCGAACCTTCGCGGATCATCGCCGCCAGCGCCGCGACATGCTCGGGCGGCGTCTCCGGCAGGATCCCGTGGCCCAGATTGAAGATGAACGGGCCCTGGCCCAGCTCGCTCAGGATCAGCTTGGTCTGCGCCTCCAAGGCGGGACCGCCTTCCACCAGCAGCCTGGGCGGCAGATTGCCCTGCAAGGGCAGCATCGGCTGCAAGGTCGCGCGCGCCCAGGCCAGCGGCACACCTTCGTCGAGCGACAAGGCTGCCGCACCGCTTTCCTTCGCGAAGAGCGCGATATGCGGGCCGACCGCCCGCGGGAACAGGATGACCGGCACGGTTGGATGGCGCGCTTTGAGCTTTGCGATGATCTGTCGGCAGGGCTCGAGGCACCAACGGCGCAAGGCCGTCGAGCTCTTCTCCCGGACCCAGGCATTGGCCCAGCTGTCGAAGATCTGCAGCACCTCGGCGCCTGCCTCGACCTGTGCGGAAAGATGATCCACCGTCGCCTCGACCAGGAGATCGATCAGGCGCTGGAAGCTTTCGGTCTCTTCGCCGGCCCAGCGTTTCGCAATCGCGAAGTCACGGCTCGATCCGCCCTCGACCATGTAGCTCGCTACGGTCCAGGGCGCGCCGGCAAAGCCGATCATGGCGACCGCTGGCGGCAGGGCCGCCTTCACCTGCCGCACGGTCTGATAGACCGGCGCCAGCCGCTCCCGCTGCCCGCCGAGCTCGAGGCGCGACAGATCGCTGGCGCCGCGCAGCGGCTCGAGCACGGGCCCGCGGCCTTCCTCGAAGCTCACGGTCTGACCCAGCCCCAGCGGCACCACCAGGATGTCGGAGAAGAGGATCGCCGCATCCATGCCGTAGCGGCGGATCGGCTGCAGCGTGACCTCGGTCGCCAGATCGGGCGTGAAGCAGAGATCGAGAAAGCTGCCGGCTTGGGCCCGTGTGGCCCGGTATTCCGGCAGGTACCGCCCCGCCTGGCGCATCAGCCAGAAGGGCGGGCAGCGCCGGCGTTCGCCTGCCAGCACGCGCAGCAGCGGCTTCTCGCGGGTCGAGGACGGAACGGAGGGGGTCAGGCTCATGGCCTCCTTCTTCTATTCTAGTCTTATAGATAAGAAAGGAGTGGATGTAGTGGATGGCTGTGCAAGACGGGGATTGGCGTTTGTCCCCATCCCATCCTCGATTCCAACAGCCGGGGACGATTCCGACGGGCGTCGGGGGACAGCTCCATCCTAACGGCTCCCGCCATCCCGGATTCAGTGACGGAATGCCGCCCTGTGAATCACGGGAATGGCGGCGGCGTCCGGTTGTTGGAATCGCGTCATGAGCCGATCCATTCCCGGCATCGCTTGCCCGGTCGGACTCTGCGCAGCGGATTCGGCGGTTGGCGGATCGAATCCGAGGCACCGCTCCACAATGCCGACTTGTCCCCGTTCTTTCGGATTCAATCCCGGACTTCTTCCGACGGTTTCACGACCCTCGATCCGCCCCATTGCTCCGCTCGAAGGGCGGGCCTAAAACCTAGGGAACCCGCTCATTTCCGGCGCATCTTAACCCTCGGGATCCTGGCGACACTCGATCATGGCGAACGGCCTGACCCATCATCTCCATCTGGTTTCGGACGCGACCGGCGAGACGATCTCCTCGGTCGCGCGGGCCTGCCTCGCGCAGTTCGAGGATGCCGATCCGGTCGAGCATAACTGGACCCTGATCCGGACATCCCGGCAGATGGAGAAGGTGCTCGACGGCATCAAGGAACACCCGGGCCTGGTGCTCTATACGCTGGTGAACGAGGAGCTGCGCGCCGCCCTGACCGAGGGCTGCCGCAAGCTGCAGATCACCTGCATCCCGGTGCTCGATCCCGTGATCGGCGCGCTCGGCTCCTTCTTCGGGCGGCAGGCCCGCAACCTGCCCGGACGCCAGCATGAGCTCGACGCCGAATATTTCGGCCGCATCGACGCCATGAACTTCGCGCTCGCCCATGACGACGGGCAATCGAGCTGGGACTACGAGGATGCCGACGTGATCCTGGTCGGCGTCTCGCGCACCTCGAAGACGCCCACCTGCATCTATCTCGCCAATCGCAGCATCAAGGCGGCGAACGTGCCGATCGTGCCGGATTTCCCGCTCTCGCCCGAGCTCCTGGCCGCGCGCAAGCCGCTCATCATCGGCCTCACCAAGGACCCGACCTCGCTGGTCCAGGTCCGGCGCAACCGCCTGCGGCTCCTGTCTCAGGACGAGGAGACCGACTATGTCGATCCCGACATGGTGCGCCGCGAGGTGATCCAGGCCCGCCGGCTCTGCTCCGAGCATAAATGGCCCATCATCGACGTGACCCGCCGCTCGATCGAGGAAACGGCGGCGACGATCCTGCAGCTCCTGTCGCAGCACCGGAACGGCGACAATGTCGGCACCGCCGATTAGATACCGACGTTCGTCTCCGGCTCGCTTATCCCCTCCCCCAACTTTTGGGGAAGGGTTGGGGAGGGGGCTGCTCGGTGTCGGCTGCTTCGTACTCCGACGAGATCGCAGACCGAGTCATCCCCCTCCCTGCCCTCCCCCTCAAGGGGGGAGGGGATTTGCTGTAGGGCACTCTCGACGCTGCATTCGATCGGTTCATCATGCCGACTGACGAGCCGAGCCCGCGCCTGCTGCTCGCTTCGGCCAGCCCGACCCGTCGGCGGATGCTGGAGCAGGCGGGTCTCGTCTTCGCCGCCGAGGCGGCACCCGTCGACGAGGAGGAAGCCAAGCGCTCGCTCGAGAGCGAGGGTGCCGATGCGGCGGCGCTGGCGGAGGCCCTGGCCGAGCTCAAGGCGCGCGCGGTCTCGCGCCGCCATCCCGGCCGCTTCGTGATCGGCACCGACCAGGTGCTCGATTGCGAAGGGCGCCGCTTCGACAAGCCGCCCGATGCGGCGGCGGCCCGTGCCCAGCTCATGGCGTTGCGCGGCAAGACGCACGAGCTCATCAGCGCCGCCGTGGTGGTGCGCGACGGCGAGCGGCTCTGGCACCACACGGCCCGCGCCCGGTTGACCATGCGCCCGTTCAGCCCGGCTTTCCTCGACGAGTATCTCGCCCGCGGCCTGCCGGACATCCTGGGCTCGGTCGGCGCCTATCGGCTCGAAGGGCTGGGGGCGCAGCTCTTCAGCCGGATCGAGGGCGACTATTTCACCATCCTGGGGCTGCCCCTGCTGCCCCTCTTGGATTTCCTGCGGCCGCATGGTCTGGTGCCGGCATGACCAGCGCCGCCCCCAATCCCGCCTTGACCGGAAGGGCTCGTCTGGCCGGCGTGATGGGCTGGCCGGTCGGCCATTCCCTGTCGCCGCGGCTCCATGGCTATTGGCTGGCGGAGCATGGGATCGACGGCGCCTATGTGCCCCTGCCGGTGCCGCCCGACCAGTTCGAGCGCGCCTTCAGGGCCTTGCCGGCCCTGGGCTTCCGCGGCGCCAACGTCACCCTGCCGCACAAGGAGAAGGCCCTGGCCCTGGCGGATTCCGCCACGCCCGAGGCCCGGCGGATCGGTGCCGCCAACACCCTCGTCATCGACGGGCAGGGCCGGATCGAGGCCCGCAATGCCGATGCCTTCGGCTTCATCGAGAGCCTGAGGGAGGGCGCCCCCGCCTGGCGGGCGAAGGAGCGGCCGGCGGTGGTGATCGGCGCCGGCGGCGCCTCGCGGGCCATCCTGGTGGCGCTCGCCGATGCCGGCGTGCCGGAGATCCGGCTCATCAACCGCACCGCGGCCCGCGCGGAAACGATCGCGGCCGACCTCGGCGGTCCGGTCAAGGTGATGGGCTGGGCGGATCGCGGCCGGGCGCTGGCCGAAGCGGGCCTGCTGGTGAACGCCACGACGCAGGGCATGGCGGGCCATCCGCCGCTCGATCTGGCGCTCGACCGCCTGCCGCCCGATGCGGTGGTCCACGACATCGTCTATGTGCCGCTCGAGACGCCGCTGCTGGCGGCCGCGCGCCGGCGCGGCAACCCGGTGGTGGAGGGGCTCGGCATGCTGCTGCATCAGGCGCGGCTGGGCTTCGCGGCCTGGTTCGGCGTCGAGCCCAAGGTGACGGCGGCGCTGCGGGCCTACGTGCTGGCGCAGCCGTGATCGTGCTGGGCCTCACCGGCTCGATCGGCATGGGCAAGAGCACGGCCGCGGCGCTGCTGCGCCGGCTGGGCGTTCCCGTGCATGACGCCGATGCCGCGGTCCATCGGCTCCAGGCCAGGGGCGGGGCCGCGGTCAAGGCGATCGCGGCGGCCTTTCCCGATACCGTGAAGGAGGGCCGGGTCGACCGCCAGGCGCTGGGCCGCGTCGTCTTCGCCGATCAGGCCAAGCTGAAAAAGCTCGAGGCGATCCTTCATCCGCTGGTGCGGCGCGAGGAACAGAAATTCCTGGCCCAGGCCCGCGCGCGACGCTGCCCGCTGGTGGCGCTCGACATCCCGCTCCTGTTCGAGACCCATGGCGAGGAGCGCTGCGACCATGTGATGGTGGTCTCGGCGCCGCGGCGCGTGCAGCTTGCCCGCGTGCTGCGCCGTCGCGGCATGACGCGCGAGCGGCTCGCCGGCATCGAGGCGCGCCAGCTCCCCGATCGCCTCAAGCGGGCGCGCGCCGACACCGTCATCGAGACCGGGCTCGGTCGGCGCCACAGCTTGCGGGCGATCCGCCAAACCGTCAGACTCCTGCGCCAGCGCCGCGTCGTCTGCTGCGGCAAAACGGCTTGCGAGGACTGACAGACATCATGCGCGAGATCGTGCTCGACACCGAGACCACCGGCCTCAGCCATGCGAACGGCGACCGGATCATCGAGATCGCCTGCGTCGAGCTGGTCAATCACATCCCGACCGGGCGCAGCTTCCAGCGCTACCTCAATCCCGAGCGCCTGGTCTCCGCGGATGCCTTCGCCATCCACGGCCTTTCCGACGCCTTCCTCGCCGACAAGCCGCGCTTCGCGGAGATCGTGGCCGAGCTCGAGGAATTCATCCAGGACAGCCCGCTCGTCATTCACAATGCCGAGTTCGACATGGGCTTCATCAATGCCGAGCTGGCGCGTCTCGAGCGCAGGCCGCTCGATCCGACCCGCGCGGTCGACACGGTCCAGATCGCGCGCCGCAAGTTCCCGGGCGCGCCGGCGAGCCTCGACGCGCTCTGCAAGCGTTTCGGCGTCGACAACTCGGCGCGCACCAAGCACGGCGCGCTGCTCGACGTGGAGCTCCTGGCCGAGGTCTATCTGGAGCTGGTCGGCGGCCGCCAGGCCGGCCTGGCGCTGCTGGCCGAGCCCGCGCCGGTCACGACGATCGCCGGCCCCCACGGCGACGTCGCCATCCGCGCCACCGCCGCCCGCCCGCCGCGCCACTTCGCGCCGACAGCGGAAGAGCTCGCGGCCCACGCCGAGCTGCTCAAGAAGCTGGCAGACCCGATCTGGATGAAGTGAGGCGGCGGAAGAGCGTTCGGTAGCTGATACCCCTCGCCTGTTTCCAATCTTCTCCCCCTTCTGTCCCCCGAAGCCCAAAGGGCGAAGGAGGATGATGGGGGAGGATAAGGGAGGGGATGGAACAGCCAACGAAATCTTCGATTATCCCCTTCCCGACCGTGCCCTATCGATGGGGAAGGAATCGGGAAGAGTAGAGAGGGGTCGCGAACCAGCCTTCCCCCGCTCCTGCAGCAGTGGCCTCATTCGCGGCTCGGTGGCAGTATAGGCCTCTCCCGCAATCGCAGGGCGAGTGTCATAGGGGAGCGAGATGGGGATCGGGAAGAGAACGGCCGCAAGGTCCGGCGCCAAGGGCCTTGCCGTCATCCTCGCGCTGTCGGTGGCGGCAGGTGACGCATGCGCCGGCGAGTCCGTCGATTTCGGACTCGGCGCCTGTCCCCAGGTAACCGGCAACTTGGTCATCGACCGGCCAGACCAGACGATCACGATGCATCTGACGACCTGGACCGATCGAGCGGACTCCAGCCATATTCAGCTGGTCGCACGCAGCGATTGGGTCGAGATCGTGAGCGACAGGAACGGCGGCTATCGCACCGAAGCCCGGATGCTGTTCGAGCAGACATTGTTGGCCGACATGCAAGGATACCCCGTCCAATCCAGCATCCACATGCTCAAGGATGTCGAAGTCGTTCGAGCGTCTTCCGGCGGGAAACCCCTGACACCGTCACAGACGGAAGACCTTCGCAGCGCGCTGAGCAAGGTCATGACGAATGAGACGGGCGACATGAGCCAAGCGTCCGGCACGGGCTTGTGGCCGCACCTGCTCAAGGACGGTATCGAGGAAGGGAAGCTGTATCGGGCGACGCAGCTCGATCTGGTGTTGATCTATCTGAACGGATTGAGAGCAGGGGCGCTGAGCAAGCCGCCCTCTCAAAGGACGGATGAAGAGGCCGCTGCAGCCGCTGCTGCGGATCCAGCCGAGCTGCGAAGACTGGCGATATCCTTCTGCAGAAGTAGTCCGCTGGAATATCCTTGCCTCATGCAATCGCGCTATCAGGTGACGAAATCAGAACGCGCTGGCCGGTGGGACATCGTCACGAATTCGACGATCTTACCAACGGGCGCTACTCCCCTCAGGGTCAGGACCGAGGTGGAGATCGACCAGCGGCTTTGCGTCTACAAGATGCATGCAGAAAACCTGAGCGAGGGCGATGCGGCGAAAGCCGTCTTCAGGGCCATCCTGTTCGAGCCCGACTGACGGAAGGGCGCCTCACAGCTCAGCGCAGCCCATGCCGAGCTTCCGAAGAAGCCGGCGAACCTGATCTGGATGAAGTGAACGCGGTCTTGCTGCCTCTTCCCATGCTTCTAATGAGAAAGGCCTGGGCAGGCGCCTGGTTATTGGCCGACCGTCAGTTCGCCACCGGCCCCGCGCCCGCCCCGGCGGCGCGCTGCTCGCGGTAATGCAGGGCGAAATCGATCGGATGGATCAGCATGGCGCGGAAGCCCGCCTGCTGGATGGTGTTGGCGACGATCTCGCGCGCGAAGGGGAAAAGCAGGCGCGGCGCCTCGATCAGCAGCAGCGGTTCCGTTATGTTCGCGGCGACCGGGCCGAGCTGGAAGAGGCCGCCATACTGAAGCTCGACGATATAGGCGACCTGATCCTGGTGGCGCGCTTCGGCCCGGAGGGAGAGCACCACCTCATAGCGCCGTTCCTCGGGCATCTTGCGGGCATTGACGTCGACCTTGATCAGGCCCTGCGGGATCCGGCCGGCATGCTCCAGGAGCGCGGGCATGTTCGGGCTCTCGAAGGACATGTCCTTGAGGAACTGGGCGACCACGGTCAAGGGCGTCCCCGCCGGCGGCTGGCCCGCGGAAAAGGGATCGGAAACGGGCTGGAAGGGCGCGTCGGCCATCGCTTGAAGCTCTCCGGCAAGGGTCTGGCGCACCGGGAGAAGGCGCACCTTGGGGGTTGAGACGGGCCGGAGGGATGGGAAGGAGCCCGTCCCGTCCGGCTCATGCGGGCGCGGGGTAGCATGGAAGCGCCACGCGGCTCAATGGGCGAAAATCCCGCAGCTCCCCTGGATCGTCGACCGAGTCGGCCCCCTCCCTGACCCGCCCCCCGCAAGAAGGGAGGGGATTCGCGCTAAGCTTTCAAAAGCGAGGCTTGGCCCTGGACCGGGTCGAACTTCAAGAGCTCGCCATTGCCGAGCTGGGTTCCGGTCAAGCAGCGGATGAAGCCCCAATGGGTCACCACCGCAATCCGGCTCCACGCCTCATGGCCGGCCATCTGCTCGCGGAACCGGTGGCCGCGGCGCACCACCTCTTCCTCGGTCTCGTCGAGCCCGCCATGCCACCAGCGCTCGGGGAGCGTGCCGAAATCCAGCGCCGGCCAGCTCAGGGCCAGCTCGCTGCGCAGCGTGCCGACATCGCAATGGAACCGGCAATGCTCGCGCACCATGGGCTCGATCGCGACCGGCAGATCGAGCGTCTCGGCGATGATTTCCGCGGTCTGCAGCGCCCGGGTGTAGGGGCTCGACAGGATCAGGGCCAGGTCATGCTCGGCCAGGCGGTCGGCCGCGAGTCGGGCCTGCTGGCGCCCCTCCTCCGTCAGCCGCGGGTCGTGGATGCCCGGATCGACCCGGGTCTTGGAATAGACGACGTTGAATTCGGACTGGCCGTGCCGCACCAGGATCATCGCCATGCCTCCCGCCGGACCGTCCGGGACCCAAAAGAGCGAAAAATTGAACCGGATCGCCGTTGCTGCCTCAATTGGGGGCAGTTTTGGCGGCGGCAAGCTGTCAAGCCATTGACATGGAACATGCCTTGCCCTGCCCCGGCGATTTTCCTATCTAACAGGGAAGGACCGGATAGCATAACGCCGATGGGCAGCTCCGGCGCGGGTTCCCGGAGGGCGAGAAGAGCGCGCGATCCAGCCCCGAGGCCAGGGCCGCCGTCCAGCGGCACCCCTCTGTTTGATCGAATGGCAGTGTTTTGGCCGGTCTTTGAAGATCGGCCCTCGAACGTGTCGGGCAAGGCGGAGTCCATGGGCGGCGGTTTTCAGTTTCTCGACATCCTGTTCTTCGGGGCGATCGCCGTCTTCCTGGTGTTCCGCCTGCGCAGCGTGCTGGGCAAGCGCATCGGCCATGAGCAGAAGGATGCGCGCCGCTATGCCGACTACCGCCTGAATCCCGACAAGGCCGCCAACGACAGCAAACGCGACGACGACAAGGTCGTGGCTCTTCCCGACCGCTCGACGCCGGAACGCACCGCCAATGGCGATCGCAATGCGCCGGCCGGCGAGCCGGAGACGATCGAGGCGACGCCGGCGGGCCCGCTCGATGCGGGGCTGGCGCAGATCAGGACGGCCGATCCGGAATTCTCGAAGGAGTCCTTCCTCGGCGGTGCCAAGGCGGCGTTCGAGATGATCGTCCAGGCCTATGCGGCGGGCGATGTCGGCGCCTTGCGGCCGTTGCTCTCCAACGAGGTGTTCGACCGCTTCAAGGGGGCGATCGATCAGCGCAAGAAGGCCGGCGAGACGCTGGCCACCACGCTCGTCGGCATCAAGTCCGCCGAGATCCTCGAGGCTGGTCTGCAGGACCGCATCGCCACCGTGACGGTGAAATTCGTGTCCGAGCAGGTCAACGTCACCACCAACGCCGCCGGCAAGGTGGTCGATGGCGACGGCTCGCAGGTCACCACGGTGACCGACATCTGGAGCTTTGCCCGCAATACCCGCGCGCGCGACCCGAACTGGTCGCTGGTCGCCACCCGCAGCCCGAACTGAAGCCCCGAGCGCCGTCCGGCATGCGTCCGACGCTCGCGACGAATCCGCGCCTCGGCTGGATGAAAGCATCCGCCGGCCTGTTTCTGCTCCTGCTCGCGGCCTGCGCGGAAAAGCCGGAGAAACCCACCCCGCTCCTGACCCTGGCGCCGGTGACGTTCGCGAAGCTGCCCGGCTGGGACGGCGACGATCAAAGCCAGGCGTTGCCGGCGCTGCTGCGAAGCTGCGGGCGTCTCGAGAAGCAGCCGGCCGACAAGCCGGTCGGGCCGGACGGCCTGGCGGGCAAGGTCTCGGACTGGCTACCGCTCTGCCAGGCCGCGAAGTCGCTGCCGGCGGGCGACGGCGGCGCCGCGCGCCGGTTCTTCGAGGGCGAGTTCCAGCCCTTCCTGGTGGCCGACCGGAAGGAGCCCGACGGCCTCTTCACCGGTTATTACGAGCCCGAGCTGGAGGGGGCGCGGGCGCCGGACGCGGCGCATCCGGTGCCGCTCTATCGCCGGCCGGAGGATCTCGTCACGGTCGATCTCGGCGATTTCCGCGCCGACTGGAAAGGCGAGTCCATCGCCGGACGCGTCGTCGAGAACAAGCTCAAGCCCTATTTCACCTATCAGGAGATCGACGAGGGCGCGCTCAAGGGCCGCAATCTCGAGCTGGTCTGGGTCGCCGATCCGATCGAGGCCTTCTTCCTCCATATCCAGGGCTCGGGCGTGATCCGCTTCGCCGACGGCAGCACGATGCAGGTCGGCTATGCCGCCAAGAACGGCCAGCCCTATCTCGCCATCGGCAAGACGCTGCTGGATCAGGGCGAGCTGCAGAAGGGCCAGGCCACGACCCAGTCGATCAAGGCCTGGCTCCGGGACCATCCCGACCGCGCTGCCTCGATCATGTATATGAACCGCTCCTATATCTTCTATCGCGAGATCCAGGGCGACGGGCCGATCGGCGCCCAGGGCGTGGCGCTGACGGCGGGCCGCAGCCTCGCGGTCGACACCAAGCTGATGCCGCTGGGCGCTCCCATCTGGCTCGACACCACCTGGCCCGCCGACACGCCCGAGGCGAACCAGCCGCTGCAGCGCCTTCTCGTGTCGCAGGACACGGGCGGCGCCATCAGAGGCGCCGTGCGCGGCGATATCTTCTTCGGCGCCGGCGACAAGGCGCTCGACTATGCCGGTCGCATGAAGCAGCCGGGGCGCTATTATCTCCTCCTGCCGCGCGCCGTCGAGGTGAAGGCCGTGGCGGAGAATTGATGGACGTGAGCCCAGACCCATCCCTCCCGCCACCCCAAGTCATCCCCGCGAAAGCGGGGATCCATGTCAAAGCCCGGTGACCTGGATCAGGATGGATCCTCGCTTTCGCGGGGATGACGTGGGGGCAGGGGCGGCAAAGATGTGCGTATGCTTGGCCTCCCGCTCACGGAAGGTGCCTGAATTGCCCGATATCACCCATGGCTGACGCGAACACAAAGCCCAACCCCCACGTCGCGCTGCTCGTCACCTGCCTCGTGGATCTGATGCGCCCCGAGATCGGGTTCGCGGCGGTGAAGCTCCTGGAGCAGGCGGGCTGCCGCGTCTCGGTGCCGGAGGCGCAGACCTGCTGCGGCCAGCCGGCCTATAATTCCGGCGACCGCGCCGACGCGCAGGCGATCGCGCGCCAGGTCATTGCCGCCTTCGAGCCCTACGACTTCGTGGTGGTGCCCTCGGGCTCCTGCGCCGGCATGCTCCATGCGCATTACCCGGCCCTCTTCGCCGGCGATGCCGCATGGGAGAAGCGCGCGCAGGCGCTGGCCGCCAAGACCCACGAGCTCGTCTCCTTCCTCACCGACCAGCGCGGGATCACCGGCGTGCCGGCGCATCTCGACGCGGTCGCGACCTATCACGATTCCTGCTCGGGCCTGCGCGAGCTCGGCATCCGCGAGCAGCCGCGCCGGCTCCTGCGCAGCGTCGCCGGCCTGACGCTCAGGGAGCTCGAGGGCAGCAATGTCTGCTGCGGCTTCGGCGGCACTTTCTGCGTCAAATATGGCGCCATCTCCGACCGTATCGTCGCCGACAAGACCGCCGACATCGCCGCGACCGGCGCCGACCTGCTGCTGGCGGGCGATCTCGGCTGCCTCATGAACATGGCGGGCAAGCTCTCGCGCCAGGGCTCCCGGATCGAATGCCGCCATGTGGCCGAGGTGCTGGCCGACATGGCCGACGGGCCCGCGATCGGGCGCGGGCCCGTGGAACCGCTTTGAGGCATCTCTGAGCGACGCTCCTCAATGCCGCCGCAAGTGGCGGAGCCGAAGGCCAACCGCGCGAGCCGCGCTGGCCGACGCCACCCGATTGAATATCTCCACCTACGCACACTTGACTGGGCGGGCCCCCCATGTCTCACTGAGAGGCATAGGGATTTAGTCTTTCCACCGAATTCGAGCGCAGAAGCCGTCTGGCTTGTCAGGCGATCGCTCGGCCAGACGGGATATCTATCGAAGTAGAAGATCTCGGAGGTGGATCGGCGCTCCTGTGCCGGCCACCTGGCTCTGGGACGCGACCCTCGGTAGCGTAATGGGTCGAAGCCTGAAAAAGGGGCAGACACAAGGGGCGCAGACACAAGGGGCGAGGATGCGGGGGTCTTTTGCCGTGACGCTGGTGGCCCTGCTGGTTACCTGCGGGTCGTTAGCGAGCGCAGCCGATCCGCAGGTTCCGATGACGGTGGACGGCTCCCTGTTCAATAAGCCGCCTCGGATAAAATTCGTTCAGCGCAGTGCGCACGTTCGCGAATGGCAGGTCCAATACCGCAGGGGCGACAACGGCCACAGCTTCTATGCGGTCGTGCAAACGGCGAACTCAAGCGACGCCGAGTTTGATGCTCCCGCCGATGCCCAGCTCCTGTTTCCGATCCTTTTCAAAGAGGCTCTTACCACTGACGCCGACCAAGCGCAGGCATCCTTGGGCGATTCAGGCCAGGGCAAGCTCTGGGGTGGGACTGTCTCATATGCCCCTGCTCGCGAGCTTGAGGAAAACATGCCCGTATTTGAAGACTTTATCCCCGATGCAAATGGCAACGTTTCCAATCGGGCGACGCGCGGGCCCAATTGGAATGAATGCGTGATGTTCATTTGGCGCGACACCGATCCCGTGGTGCAGATCATTGGGTGCAGATCATTGGTCGCTACTGTCATCGAAGTCGTGCGGGCTCGCCGCTCATGTTAACGGAGGGCAGTCTGGCGATGCTGAAAGAACTCAATCTCCAGCTTGAGGAGTAGAGAAGGGCGCATGCGGCTTCTGCGATTTGCGCCCTTTTCTGGGTCTGGCCTTCGCTGGCTGTGCGATTGCCCAGGGTTCGTCGGAGAAAAAGGGCGATGCACTAGCCATCACGACTAGGCCGGGACCAAGATATTGAAGCTTGTGGGGGTAAGGATGCGGGCCTGGTTGAGATTGGCGGCACTGTCGGCGCTTGCGTGCGTCCTCGGTATCAACGGATGTGTCACGAACGGGCCAGCATCCCCGGCAGATCCGTGGATCGAGCCCAGGGGCAAATACCAGAGCTATCACGAGTTCCTGGCAAGCCTGTTTGCAGAGGAACTGCGGCAGAGAATCGTCCTGGGCCGGATCAATTCGGGACACGGCGACGCGATCGGTGATTGCTTCGCGGACTTTGTGGTCGCGCACACCAAGCCGCAAGATCTCAAGCTTTTGGACGCCGCGGCTCGGGGCGAAAAAGCCACAAGCAAGAGCATCATCCTCGAGGGAACGGGTGCGCTGCAGCAGCTCAGCCAACAACCGAAGGATGTGCAGCGAGCCACGCTGCGCGAATACTGCCCTGAAACTGTCGACAAGTATGGGCCGGAGATGGGTCTTTATGGAGACAATCTGGTCGCGCATGCCGATACCTCGGCGACGGTGACAGAAGGGTATAACCCGCTCGATCCGAATGGGACGGGCCAGAGCAGCCCGGCGACCATCACGGCGCCAGCCGAAGCCCGTGATCGTGTCATCTTCGATCTCGGCCCTTGTCCTGAGCGAACGGGCACGCTGGTTCTGCATTTCCCGACGTCGACACAAACCTGGGACATCAGAACATGGCGCGACCATTCGGCGTCGGACGCGTTCAGCGAGGTCTTCAGGATCGAGAAGGTTGTGTTCGAGGGGAAACCCTCGGACGGCGGCGACTATCGGACAACGATGGACGTCGTCGTGCAGATGGAACAGCTGAGCGATTCCAAAGGCTGGACGAAGAGCAGCAAGTTCGTATTCGTCAGAGACCCCGAATACACCTCCGGTACGCTGGATGGCAAGCCGATGACGGACAAGCAACTCGCCTTCATGACGGACGGGATGAAGGAGACGATGGAGAAGGGTTTCGAGGCGGGGTTCCAACCGGTGGGAGGAGACGGACGCATGGTGCTCGATCTCCTCGATCCGAAGGGCGTGGAGATCGGCAAGGTCTATAAAGTGCCGGCGCGGGACATCGCTCAGGGGTTCGTGATCGACGAAAGGCGGAACGCACTGGCGGTGCCTTCGGACAAACGCACGGACCGGCAGACCTATCTTGCGGGACTGGCCGAGGCGCAGATCGGTGAGGCGACTAGGAGGATCTGCGAGACAACACCGCAAACCTACTATTGCGGGGCTGCGCTCTCCTTTCAGGTAACCCCGGCCGACAATGGATCAGCGCCGCAGCGGTGGAACGTCGTCATGGACTTTTCCTCGACGCCGCCCAAGGCCCTCGTCAGATTTCGGCTCTCCGTCGAGGTCGATCGCCAATTCTGCATGCGCAAAGCCTCCTTCATCAACGAAAGCGCGGCATCGTCGACAAGGAGCGATCCGTTGAGCATGGATGTGCGGCTGGATTAAGCGTGAAGTGCCCCCTATCACTTCCTGTGCGGGAATCGACCGCAATCAGCGAGCCTCTCCGACCAATATTTGTACCCTGCCGCGCTTGATCCCCGGCGCCTCTCACGTCTCACCCTGCAATCCAGAGTATCTTCCAAAAGCCCACACGGGCTAGGATCGCTCGCTATGGAAGCATCCGTGCCCCCCATCGTCACCCTCTCCGATCCGACCCAAGGGCCGCGCAGCCCCTCGGCGGTCGGGCACGGCGCCAGCCGCCAGTTCAAGCACAATGCCGATCTGGCGCTGCATGACGCGCAGCTGCAGGTGGCGCTGGAGGAGATGCGCGGCGCCTTCAAGGGCCGCAACGACCGGGCGCGCCAGGGGCTGCCCGAGTTCATGGCGATCAGCGATCGCGCCAAGGCGATCAAGCAGCATGTGCTCGCCAACCTCGACTATTACCTCGAACGTTTCGAGACCCGGGTCAAGGCGGCCGGCGGCCAGGTCCATTGGTGCAACGACGCGGCCGAGGCGCGCGACACGGTGCTGGCGATCTGCCGCAGCGTCGGCGCGCGCAGCGTCACCAAGGGCAAGACGATGGTGGGCGAGGAGATCGCCATCAACCATCATCTCGAGGCCAACGGTATCCTGCCCGTGGAGACCGACCTCGGCGAATACATCATCCAGCTCCGGGGCGAGACGCCGAGCCACATCATCGCGCCCGCCATCCATGTCAGCAAGGAGGGGGTCGCCGACACCTTCCGCGCCCATCACAAGGATCTCGACCCGCAGCGCCCGCTGACCGAGATCACCTCGATGCTGGCCGAGGCGCGCGGCAAGCTGCGTGCCCGCTTCCTCGCGGCCGACGTCGGCATCACCGGCGCCAATTTCCTGATCGCCGAGACCGGCTCCAGCGTCATCGTCACCAACGAGGGCAATGGCGACCTGACCCAGACCCTGCCCAAGATCCATATCGTGCTGGCCGGGATCGAGAAGGTGGTGCCGACGCTCGAGGACGCGACCACGATCTTCCGGGTGCTGGCGCGCTCGGCCACGGGCCAGGAGATGTCGGTCTATACCACGGTCTCGACCGGCCCGAGGCGGGCGACGGACCTGGACGGGCCCGGCCAGTATCACGTCATCCTGCTCGATAACGGCCGCAGCGGGGTGCTGGGCACCGAGTTCGAGGACATGCTGCGCTGCATCCGCTGCGGCGCCTGCATGGACCATTGCCCGGTCTATCACGCCATCGGCGGCCACGCTTACGGCTCGGTCTATCCCGGCCCGATCGGCTCGGTCCTGACCCCGGCCCTGTTCGGATTGGACCAGTCCAAGGACCTGCCCAACGCCTCCACCCTCTGCGGGCGCTGCGAGAGCGTCTGCCCGATGCAGATTCCCCTGCCCAAGATGCTGCGGCTCTGGCGCGAGCGCAGCTTCGAGCGCCACCTGGCGCCGGCCCGGGAACGCTGGGGGATCAAGGCCTGGGCCTGGCTGGCCCGGCATCCCCGGACCTACCGCTGGGTCATGGCGGCCGCGGCGCGGCTGCTGCGCCGCCCGGCCACCGGCCGGATCCGGCATCTCCCCTTAGGCAAGGCCTGGACCGGCACCCGGGATTTCCCGGCCGCCAGCGGCCGGACCTTCCTGGAGCAATGGCGCCGCCGCCGGGCCTGACCCCGGACCGGGTTCCCAGGAAGTCCCGCCCACCGGGCGGTTTCCCCGGGGACACCGCCTCGCCGCCCGGTCCCCAAATCCTCCGCGAGGCGATTGTTTTTCGGCCGCCGGTCGTTGAAAATTAGAGGCGGACGCTTCGTGGGCGAAGCGAGTGGGGAGACAGTGACAATGATGCGTTGGGTGAAATGGCTGGGGCTGGCGGTTGCCGCAGCCTGGATGACGTTCGCGACCACGCCGGCACATGCCGACTATCTGATCTGCAACAAGAGCTCCTACAAGGTCTATGCCGCGTTCGGCTATTGGGACGCCGGCCAGAAGGCCTGGACCTCGGAAGGCTGGTGGACGCTCGAGAAGGGCAGCTGCGCCACCGTCTACAAGGCCAACCTGGATCAGAAGAAATACTACGTCTATGCGGAGTCGGTGGATCGCGATTATTTCTGGGACGGCAATTTCCCGTTCTGCGCCACGGACAACGAGTTCACGATCACGGGCGATTCGGACTGCAAGTCGCGCGGCTACTACTCGATCAATTTCTTCGAGGTCGATGTGGGCGACAACCGCGACTGGACGACCGACCTGACCGACTAATCCTTGTCGGCGACCGGGATCGCGCCCGCCTGTCGGCGGACCGATCCCGGATCCCGGGATGAAGGCTGCCGATGACAGAGGATCGGCAGGAACGGAGCGGAGTCGTATCATCGCCGGCGCTGGGGCCCCCGACGCCGGCGTGTTTTTTTCAGGATGACGTTCGAGCGTGAAGACGGAAGTGGCATGAGCGACGCGCGCGCGGAGATCCTGGGACGGTTGCGCCGCGCCCTGAAACGCGACGCGCTGGCGCCGGCGGCGGCGGCCGATATCGAGGCGCGCCTCGCGGCCCATGCGCCCGGCCCCGTCCCCGCGCGCACGCGGCTCGATCGCGAGGGGCTGATCGGCCTCTTCAGCACCAAGCTCCAGGGTGTCGCCGGCACGGTCGAGCGGCTGGGCTCGCTGGACCAGGTGCCGGGCGCCGTCGCGCGCTATCTGGCGCGCCACAACCTGCCGGCCGCGCTCAAGCTGGCGCCGGCGCCGATGCTCACACAGCAGATCGACTGGTCGAAGGAGCCGCTGCTGAAGCTCTCATCCGGTCCCAGCGACGGCAGCGATCTGGTGGCGCTTACCGCGGCCTTCGCCGGCATCGCCGAGACCGGCACGTTGATGCTGACCGCCGGCCCCGAGACGCCGACCACGCTCAACTTCCTGCCCGACGATTGCATCGTGCTGCTGCCTTTGTCGCGGCTGGTGGGACCCTTCGAGGAGGCCTGGGCGCGGCTCCGCGCCGCGACCGGCGGCGGCCTCCTGCCGCGCACGGTCAACTTGGTGACGGGCCCCTCGCGCAGCGCCGATATCGGGCTCGTGCCGCAGCTGGGCGCGCACGGGCCGCGCCGGCTGCATGTGCTCCTGGTCGATGACGACACGCAAGCCTAGCGCCGACGAGCAGGCCCTGTTCCGCGAGGCGATGCAGGGCACGAAGCCCATCGCGCGCAAGAAACGCGTGGCACCTGCCGCCACTCCCACCGTCACCCCCGCTTCGGCCGTCACTCCCGCGAAAGCGGGGGCCCATGCTTCGACAGGCGGGGACGGCACCATGGATCCCCGCTTTCGCGGGGATGACGAAAGGGGCAAGGACGCAAAGAGCAAAGGCCGTCCCGTGGTGCTGCCACCGCCTCCGCCGCCGAAAGCGCCGACGCTCGAGACCGGCCGCATCGCCGATCTCGACAAGCGCACCGGCGAGCGCTTCAAGCGCGGCGAGATGGCGATCGACGCCAAGATCGATCTCCACGGCTTCACGCAAGCCGAGGCGCATGACCGGCTGCAGGCCTTTCTCGCCAAGGCCGCCGAGAGTGGCAAGCGCTGCGTGCTGATCGTGACCGGCAAGGGGGCGGGGGGCTGGGGCGTGCTGCGCGATTCCGTGCCGCGCTGGCTCAACGAGCCGGCGATGCGCCGCCATCTCCTCGCCTTCGCGCAGGCGCAGGCCCGCCATGGCGGTGCCGGTGCGCTCTATGCGCTCCTCAAGCGCAAGCGCGCGCCATGACGCCCTTCGGCCAGCGGCTGCGGAGCCTGCGCGCCGAACGCAAGCGCACGCTGAAAGATATGGCGGCGGCGCTGAAAGTCAGCTCGGCCTATCTCTCCGCGCTCGAGCATGGCCATCGCGGCAAGCCCTCCTCGGGCCTGGTGCAGCAGATCGCGGCCTATTTCAACCTCGCCTGGGACGATGTCGACGAGCTGAAGCGCCTGGCGCAGATCTCCGACCCGCGCGTGACGATCGACACGTCGGGGCTCTCGCCCGCCGCGACCGAGCTCGCGAACCGGTTGGCGGAGACGATCGGCGCGCTCGACGAAGCGACAATCGCAGCGTTGAGGAAGAAGCTCGAGGGGTGAGGCGTTCGCGACGCATTCACATGCTCACCGCCTCACTGTCACCCGCGCCCTTCAAACGTCATCCCCGCGAAAGCGGGGATCCACCCTTCAGCTTGCGGCGCTGGATCGAGCTTGACCCCCGCTGGAGTTTACGCTTGGGCCGGCCTACGGCCGGACCCGGGCGCGGGGGTGACGGGAAAAGGGGGGCTGCATGCTTTCCGTCATGCCGGCCTTCGAGCGCGTGAAGAAATCGAGAGCACCACGCAAGGGCGTAGCAAACACTCAAGCCCCCTCCCCTTGCGGGAGGGGGTTGGGGGGAGGGGTGCCACGGACGCAGCTGGGGGCATCCCTGCGATCAATCACCGCTCTGGAGACAGAAGGCCCAGACAGGGCGCCAAGCGAGCGAGCCCGAGCAGATCAGGCTCCGCTTATTTGCCAGGATCTCGCACGGCATCGCCCCTCCCCCTACCCCCTCCCGCAAGGGGAGGGGGCGAGAGAGTTCTTTGGCATCGCCGATTCCTTCACACGCTCCTTCGCCGGCATCCATGAACACGAGCCTTACTCAACCCTGCTCGATGGGTGTTCATGGATCCTGGCCTTCGCCAGGATGACGATGACGCGAGGCTACAGAATGAACTTGCTCAGATCCGCGTTCTTGGCCAAGGGCGCGAGGCGGTCGCGGACATAGTCGGCGTTGATCTGCAGCACGGCGCCGGGATGGTCGGTGGCGGTGAAGCTGATCTCCTCGAGCACGCGCTCCATCACGGTGTGGAGGCGGCGCGCGCCGATATTCTCGACCGAACCGTTGATCTCGGCGGCGAGGTCGGCCAGCGCGTCGATGCCGTCCTCGGTGAAATCGAGCTCGACCTCCTCGGTCTTGAGCAGCGCCTTGTATTGCTTGATGAGGCTCGCTTCCGGCTCGACCAGGATGCGCTTCATGTCGTCGCGGGTGAGCGCCTTGAGCTCGACGCGGATCGGGAGCCGGCCCTGCAGCTCGGGCAGCAGGTCCGAGGGCTTCGCCAGGTGGAAGGCGCCCGACGCGATGAAGAGGATATGGTCGGTGCGCACCGGGCCATGCTTGGTCGCCACCGTCGTGCCCTCGATCAGCGGCAGCAGGTCGCGCTGCACGCCCTCGCGGCTGACATCGGCGCCGGCGCGCTCGGAGCGCGCCGAGATCTTGTCGATCTCGTCGATGAAGACGATGCCGTTCTGCTCGACCGACTGGATCGCTTCCTGCACGACCTTGTCCTGGTCGAGCAGGTTGTCGCTCTCCTCGGCCATCAGGATGCCGTGGGATTCCGCGACCGTCGTCTTGCGCTTCTTGGCGCGGCCGCCGAAGGCCTGGCCCAGCATCTCGCCGAGATTGACCATGCCGACCTGGGCGCCCGGCATGCCGGGAATCTCGAAGGTCGGCATGCCGCCGGTTTCCTTCACCTTGATCTCGATCTCGCGGTCGTTGAGCTCGCCCTGGCGCAGCATCTTGCGGAACTTGGCGCGCGTCTCGGCCGAGGCACCCTCGCCCACCAGCGCGTCGAGCACGCGCTCCTCCGCCAGCACCTCGGCCTTGGCGGCGACGTCGCGGCGCAGCCGCTCCTTGGTCATCGAGATGCCGATCTCGATCAGGTCGCGCACGATCTGCTCGACATCGCGGCCGACATAGCCCACCTCGGTGAACTTGGTCGCCTCCACTTTCAGGAATGGAGCTTGTGCGAGTTTCGCTAAACGCCGCGCGATCTCGGTCTTGCCGACGCCGGTCGGCCCGATCATGAGGATGTTCTTGGGCAGCACCTCCTCGCGCAGCTCGGGCGGGAGCTGCTGGCGCCGCCAGCGGTTCCGCAGCGCGATCGCGACCGCGCGCTTGGCCTCCTGCTGACCGACGATATAGCGGTCGAGCTCGGAGACGATCTCGCGCGGGCTGAAATTGCTGGCGCCCTGCGTCGGGGTTTCGGGCTGGGGATTCCGGTTTTGCACGTTCATAGCCGTTCGATCGTCAGATTGCGGTTGGTGTAGATGCAGATGTCGGCCGCGATCTCCATCGAGCGGCGCACGATCGCCTCGGCGTCGAGCTCGGACCGGTCGAAGAGCGCGCGGGCCGCGGCCAGCGCGAAGGTGCCGCCGGAGCCGATGCCGATGATGCCGTCCTCGGGCTCGAGCACGTCGCCGTTGCCGGTCAGCACCAGGCTCACGCTCTTGTCGGCGACGGCCATCATCGCCTCGAGGCGGCGCAGATAGCGGTCGGTGCGCCAGTCCTTGGCGAGCTCGACGCAGGCCCGCGTGAGCTGGCCCGGATGCTGCTCGAGCTTGGCCTCGAGCCGCTCGAACAGCGTGAAGGCGTCGGCGGTGGCGCCGGCGAAGCCGGCGATGACCTGGCCCTGGCCCAGCCGTCGCACCTTCTTGGCGTTCGACTTCATCACGGTGTTGCCGAAGCTGACCTGGCCGTCGCCGCCGATCACGACAGCGCCGTTCTTGCGCACCGCGAGGATCGTGGTGCCGTGCCAGAGCGTGGAGGAGGAAGCGGAGGGGGAAGAGCCCGCGGGGTTATCGAATGACATGGCGCTCAAATGGGGGGTGGGCCTGAGGCTGGCAAGCATGAGGGGCCGGTTATGCGACACCGGCTCGCGGATGGACAGCGTCTTCCGGGGAGGAGCCTGCCGGGGTCATGTGGACAATTGGCGGCGAGCCTCGCCAAGGTGGCGGGGATAAGATCATAAATGTCTATAGATCAATATATTAGGTGGGAATTCGATTGGGGATAAAGCAGGGGGCGGAGCCCGGGGCTCCGGGGGGCGGTTTTCACGCTTGGGCGGCCCCGGTTCCCTTGTTAGTGTCCGGCCGAACCCAACATTTCGTTGGTATTTCCGGCTTCCCCGGCCCGGCGCCGACCGACGATCGAGGCCGGCCGGCTAAATAGACAAAGGCACGGATCCCGCCCATGGCCCTGTTCCAGGCCGAACCGGCCGAGACCGGCGGCAAGCCCGCCTTCTCCACCGGCATCCTTCCCTATCAGTCGATCCGCGAGCTGGTGCGCGATCGCGAGATCGACGCGCTGGTCGCGATCGACGAGGACCAGCTCCAGCCGGCGAGCCTCGATCTGCGGCTGGGGCCTACCGCCTACCGCGTGCCGGCCTCCTTCCTGCCGGGACCCGACACGACGGTGATGTCGAAGATCGAGGCGATCGGCATGTATCCGGTGGACCTGCGCGCGGGCGCCGTGCTGGAGCGCGGCTGCGTCTATGTGGTGCCGCTCCTGGAGCATGTGGCGCTGGGCTCGCGGCTTTCGGCCTTCGCCAATCCCAAAAGCTCGACCGGCCGCCTCGACATCTTCACGCGCCTCATCACCGACGGCGCGGTCGCGTTCGACAGGATCGAGCCCGGCTATCGCGGCCCGCTCTATGCCGAGATCGCGCCCAAGACCTTCTCGGTGCTGGTGCGCCAGGGCTCGCGGCTCAACCAGCTGCGGCTGCGCCGCGGCTCGCCGCCCACGAGCGGTGCGGCGCTGCGCCGCCTGCACGAGCAGGTGCCGCTGGTCGACACGCCCGACCGGGTCACGCTCCGCGAGGACAATCTCGGGCTGACGCTCGATCTTTCGGGCGATCCCGCGACGGGGCTTGTCGGCTTCCGCGCCAAGCGCCATGCCGACGTGATCGACATCGACCGCAAGGGCGAGCTCGATCCCCGCGACTTCTGGGATCCGATCTACGCCAAGCCCAAGGACAAGCCCAGCCGCGGCATCATCCTCAATCCCGACGATTTCTACATCCTCGCCACCAAGGAGGGCGTCACCGTGCCGCCCGACCATGCGGCCGAGATGGTCCCCTACGACACGATGGTGGGCGAGTTCCGCGTCCACTATGCCGGCTTCTTCGACCCCGGATTCGGTTTCCACAACGCCAAGGGCGGCGGCACCAAGGCCGTGCTCGAGGTGCGCTCGCACGAGGTGCCCTTCATCCTCGAGCACGAGCAGATCGTCGGCTGGCTGCGCTATGAGCGCCTGATGGCCGAGCCCGAGAAGCTCTATGGCCGCGAGCTCGGCTCGCATTACCAGAACCAGGGCCTGACGCTGGCGAAGCATTTCAAGCCCTGGCGGTAGGTGCCGGCATCATCGAATTCGATGCGTTAGCGTCTTGTTTGGTGATGGAGAAGAAAAGTTACCGTGACGAATACACTGTATCTGGCGGTATTTGCTCCCATACGGTGGTGGATTCCCCTCTAGAAAAATCAATGGGATAAGAGGGCTCGGCCGCTGCGTGCCAGTAGGATGGAAGATTGGGCTCCAATTTACTTCTCATCCATCATCGAATTTGATGTTTTCCTATCCAATCCTCGATGGTATGAATAACTCACCGGGATGAAAACATCGAATCTGATGATATTCGATCGGACGGGACGCGGGTCATGGCGAAAGAAGGCAAGGAACCGAAACCGGTCGACTGGGCGGCGCGGGTGAAGGGCATGCTCAAGGCCGAGCTCAAGCGCCGGAACATCGGCTACCGGGAGCTGGCGCGGCTTCTGGAGCCGCTGGGCGTCAAGGAGAACGAGCGCAACATCGCCAACAAGATCGCCCGCGGCAGCTTCACCGCCGTGTTCCTGATCCAGTGCCTCGCCGCGATCGGCGCGAAGAAGCTGCGCATCGACGATGCGTAGGAGCCGGCAAGCTGCGTTCCCCGTGCTGCCCGCCCCCACCGTCATCCCCGCGAAAGCGGGGATCCATCCTGATCCAGGTCACCGGGCTTTGACGTGGACCCCCCGCTTTCGCGGGGGTGACGAATGGGCGGGGGTGACGGAGGGAACTACGGAACGACCGTGATTCAGAAAGCGAGCCTCTCTTGCCCTCCGTCCTGACCCTCATCGCCGCCGCGCCAGGCGGCCTCGCCGACGAGGCGCTGGCCGCCGCGCGCGAGGGGCTGCGCGAGATCAATGCCACGCCGGACGCCGTCGACTGGCTGGCGCCGGGCCAGGCCTTCGACCTGCGGTTCGAGGGCGCCGATCCGGCCGTCGCGGAGCGCGCCTTGCGGTCGCGGTTCGCGGGGTCGGCCTTCGATCTCGCCGCCCAACCGGCTCAGAACCGGCGCAAGAAGCTGCTCGTCGCCGACATGGAATCGACCATCATCACGCGCGAGCTCCTGAACGAGCTGGCGGCGATGACGGGGCTGGGTCCCCGCATCATCCCCATCACCGAGCGCTCGATGCGCGGTGAAATCGATTTCGCGCAGTCGCTGCGCGAGCGCGTGGCGCTGCTGAAGGGCCTGTCCGCCTCGCTGCTCGATCGCGTCGCCGATCTCATCGAGCCGACGCCGGGCGCGCGGGCGCTGGTGCAGACCATGCGCGCTCATGGCGCCTATACCGCGCTCGTCTCCGGCGGCTTCGACCGCTTCACGCGCCTTGCCGCCGAACTTGTCGGCATGGACGAGGATCGCGCCAACCATCTCGTGATCGAAGGCGGGACGCTCGCCGGCCGCGTCACCGAGCCCATTCTCGATCCTGCCGCGAAAAAATCTTCACTGCTGGAGATCGCCGATGCGCGCGGCATCGGTGCCGGCGAGGCCGCGGCGGTGGGAGACGGTGCCAACGACATTCCTATGCTGCTGGCGGCCGGCCTCGGCGTCGCCTTCCGCGGCAAGCCCGCGGTCGCCGCTGCGGCGAAATTCCGCCTTGATCATGCCGACCTCACCGGGCTGCTCTATCTGCAGGGCTACCATGCGAATGAATTCCGCGAGTAGCGCTTTGCAGATCGGAGGGATGCGTTACTCTCGCTCCCCCTGATTTTGCGGACGAGGGTTTCGCCGGCGATGCCGCCCGCGCGCCGCCGTCCCGGAACGAGAGGATCACAGGCCTGGCCATGACGACCGCCCCGGCTGCCACATCCGCCCTTGCGAAGCCCGCCCGCCTGCCGCAGCGCCCGCATTTCTCCTCGGGTCCCTGCGCCAAACGGCCGGGCTGGTCGGTGGCGGCGCTGAGCCAAGCCTGTCTCGGCCGCTCGCACCGGGCCAAGGCCGGCAAGGCCAAGCTCGCCGAGGTGCTCGACCGCAGCCGCGCGCTCCTCGGCATCCCCAAGGAGTACCGGATCGCCATCGTGCCGGGCTCCGACACGGGCGCGGTCGAGATGGCGCTCTGGTCGCTGCTGGGCGCGCGCGGCGTCGACATGCTGGCCTGGGAAAGCTTCGGCAAGGGCTGGCTGACCGATGTGGTGCAGCAGCTGAAGCTGACCGATGTGCGCAAGCTCGAGGCGCCCTACGGCCGGCTGCCCGATCTGCGCACCGTCGATTTCGCGCGCGACGTCGTCTTCACCTGGAACGGCACCACCTCGGGCGTGCGCGTGCCCGACGGCAACTGGATCCCGGCGACCCATGAGGGGCTCGTCATCTGCGACGCGACCTCGGCCGTCTTCGCCATGGAGCTGCCCTGGGAGAAGCTCGATGTCGTGACCTGGTCCTGGCAGAAGGTGCTGGGCGGCGAGGCGGCGCACGGGATGCTGGTGGTGAGCCCGCGCGCCGTGGCGCGGCTCGAAAGCCACAAGCCCGCCTGGCCGCTGCCGAAGATTTTCCAGATGACATCGAAGGGCAAGCTCAACGAGGGGCTCTTCAAGGGCGACACCATCAACACGCCCTCGCTGCTCGCGACCGAGGACGCGATCGATTCCCTGAAATGGGCCGAGCAGGTCGGCGGCCTCAAGGCGCTGATGGTCCGCACCCAGGCCAACTTCAACGCGATCGCGCGCTGGGTCGAGCGCAGCGACTGGGTCGATTTCCTGGCCGAGGATCCGGCCACGCGCTCGCCCACCTCGGTCTGCCTGCGGCTGGTCGATCCCTGGTTCTGGGAGCTCGAGGCCGAGCAGCAGGCCAAGACCGCGAAGGCGCTCGCCGACAAGCTCGAAGCCGAGGGTGCCGCCTATGATATCGGCGCCTATCGCGACGCGCCGTCGGGCCTGCGCATCTGGGCCGGCGCCACGGTCGAGACCGCCGACCTCGACGCGCTCTTCCCCTGGCTCGACTGGGCCTATGCCAGCTTGCGCGCCGAAGCGCACTGAGCCTCCACCTCTTTTTCGATCCCGCGAGGCAGCATCATGACCCGCGTACTGATTGCCGACGATCTGAGCCCGCGCGCCGCCGAGATCTTCCGCGAGCGCGGCATCGAAGCCGACGTGAAGGTGGGGCTTACGCCCGCCGATCTCGAATCGATCATCGCCGATTATGACGGGCTCGCCGTGCGCTCGGCCACCAAGGCGACCGCCAAGATCATCGCCGCGGCGAAGACGCTCAAGGTGATCGGCCGCGCCGGCATCGGCGTCGACAATATCGACGTGCCGGCCGCGACCCAGCGCGGCATCGTGGTGATGAACACGCCGCACGGCAACTCGGTCACCACGGCCGAGCATGCGATCGCCATGATGTTCGCCCTCGCGCGCCAGATCCCGGCCGCCGACCAGTCGACCCAGGCCGGCAAATGGGAGAAGTCGCGCTTCGTCGGCGTCGAGCTGATGGGCAAGGTGCTGGGCATCGTCGGCTGCGGCAATATCGGCTCGATCGTGGCCGACCGCGCCCACGGGTTGAAGATGAAGGTGATCGCCTTCGATCCCTTCCTCTCCGACGACCGCGCCCGGGATCTCAATGTCGAGAAGGTCGAGCTCGACCAGCTCTTCGCCCGTGCCGATTTCATCACGCTGCACACGCCGCTGACCGACGGCACGCGGCATATGATCAACGCCGCCGCCATCGCCAGGATGAAACCCGGCGTGCGTATCATCAATTGCGCGCGCGGCGAACTGGTGGTGGAGGAGGATCTGAAGGCGGGCCTGGCCTCGGGCCAGATCGCCGGTGTCGCGCTCGACGTGTTCGCGGTCGAGCCCGCCAAGAGCAATCAGCTCTTCGGCTCCGACAAGCTGGTGGCGACGCCGCATCTGGGCGCCTCGACGGCCGAAGCGCAGGAAAAGGTGGCGCTCCAGGTGGCCGAGCAGATGGCCGATTTCCTTCTGACCGGCGCCGTCACCAACGCGCTCAACATGCCCTCGGTCACGGCCGAGGAGGCGCCCAAGCTCAGGCCCTATATGAAGCTGGCGCAGCAGCTCGGCTCCTTCGCGGGCCAGCTCACGCGTTCAGGGCTGAAGGCGATCACGATCGAATATGAGGGCCAGGCGGCCGAACTCAACACCCGGCCGCTGACGGCGGTGGCGCTGGCGGGCCTGCTGGGGCCGCTGCTCGACAGCGTCAACATGGTCAATGCGCCCGTGATCGCGCGCGAGCGCAATATCGAGGTGAGCGAGGTCAAGCACAGCCGGCCCAGCGACTACCAGACGCTGATCCGGCTCACTGTCACCACCGACCGCCAGAGCCGCGACGTGGCCGGCACGCTCTTCGGCGGCGACAAGCCGCGCCTCGTGCAGATCAAGGGCATCGCCGTCGAGGCCGAGCTCGGAAGGCACATGCTCTATGTGACCAACCGCGACAAGCCTGGCTTCATCGGCCGCCTCGGCACGCTGCTCGGCACCGAAGGCGTCAATATCGCGACCTTCCATCTCGGCCGCCGCGCGCCCGGCGAGGACGCGATCGCCCTCATCGAAGTGGACGAGCCCTTGAGCGACGCCCTCCTCGCCCGCATCCGCGAGATCCCCGACGTGGTGCAGGCGACGGCGCTGGCGTTCTAGGCAAGCAGCGGAAGGGTTGCGTCTCTCAAAATCACTATTCGGGTCAGAATCAATCCTGACTCTAGAAGTGCGTTATTGTGAATAATGTGGATAACTTTTAAATGCGCGCTGAATCTTAGACTGCGGCAGAAAATTTTTTCTGAAAATTACTCTACTATACCATAGGTATAGCAGAAAAACCTGTGCCTGATAGATATCGGGCTAGCTACTAGTAATTGTGTGGGGAAAATGGGGACAACCCAGCTATTGACACGTTCGGATTGTACCAATTCAATAACCGCGTCGTGCTCTCCGCCGTTTTGGAGGCAAGGCAGCTTGAAGGGCGTTCCGGATTTTGGCGATTACCGCGGCAAGCGGACCAATGGCGGCCGGAAGCGTTAATACCAGTTCACCGTCTATGGTTGCGTAGGATAGGCGCTCAAGCCTGGCTTTCGCATCCTCAAGGCTCCGAGCTGGAAGCTCTAGGCCCCACTCTGCACCGCCGTAGGTGTAGCGGATTAGGAACGTCCTATGTTCCCTATCCCTCAAAGGAGCCTACCAACATGTACTACCAACTATACCGTGACTCCCAAGGCTACTGGCGCTGGCGTCTGAAGGCTGGGAACGGCCAAATCGTTTCGGATTCTGGCGAAGGCTATGTGAACAAGGCCGATTGTTTGGCCGGAATCAGTCTCAACAAGGGGTCGTCCAACGCTCCGATCTATGAGAGCTGAACGACCCCTCTGAGCTAGGCGAAGATTCGGTGACCGGCGGGCAGCGGCAACTGCCCGCCGGCTTTTTTACACCCATATGTTGTGTCAATCATCGCTTACGGTCAAGGCGTTGTGGCAGCCAATTGGCGGCCAATTGGCCGCCAATTGAGTGCGATGGCGTGTTAATATTCGGGGATGGCGAATAAAAAAACTGAACCTCGGTTGCCGCCAATCACCCATAAGTATCTGCAAGACCTTGCAGATACCGGAGCGTATGGAAAAACGCCTTCTGATGTAGCACGCACATTGATTGAGGCAGGAATCCGAGACGCGCTGGCCAAGGGCATCATCACCGTGCGTCGTCCGGACAAAGAAAACACTTAAGGCGAGGCGAATCCGATTCGCGAAACGTCCGAGTCGCTATCCTCGCTACCTCGATCAACCTGCCCTGTACCCCGAGTTAAGTCCGGGGGTACAGGATGCGGACCTTATGATTACCGAGCCTGAACTGAAAACTGCCGGGACCGTGAAGCTATCCGCTCCCTATCGTCGCGAGCAACGGGCCGCCGGCGTTTCCTGATCGTCCTCCCGGTCGAGCTCGACCTGGAGCGGCGTCGGCTGCGGCGTCTGGATCTTGAGCGTGGTGTGGTCGGCATCGGCCCAGCGCGCCACCTTGACGACGTTGCCGACATGGCTGTCCTCGGCCGAGGCCTCGACGATGGCGAGGCCCTCGCCATCGAGGAAGAAGGTGTGATCGCCGAAGGTGCGCTGCAGATCGGGCGTGATCGCATGCTGCTCAGGGATCGCCTCCGCGTTCATCTCGACCTGGATGCGCTGAACCTGGGTGGGTGAAAGTCTCATGATGTGCCTCCGTGAGCTTCGAGTCTGGCTGGTGGGAGGGCCTGCCACCCGCAGGGAGGGCGGTCGGAGCCAGCGGCCCGAGGGTTTCGTCACATCGAGCTTCAAGAGGTGAGGGCTGGCACCGCCGGTTCAACCCGAAGCCCATGAAGAAGCGCGCGATCGTCGCGGATGACAGATCGTTGCCACGGGCCGCCACCCGGCGGGCCTGAAATGGGTCCGCCGGTCAATCTGTTAAGACATTCTCCCGGGTGCGGCCCGGGACCGGTCGGGCGGGGTTCCGCGGGCTGGCACCCCGGGGAGGTTGCTGCTAAAAGTCGGCCCGCGCCGGGTCGCCCTCCAGGGTCCCGGCCAAGCCCGCGTTGCCATCCTTGAAGGAGGTGGGGCCCATGCGCCGCGCCAGCGTCTCGCGCAAGACCAAGGAAACCCAGATCGAGGCCGAGATCGACCTCGACGGCCAGGGCCGGTCGGACATTTCGACCGGCATCGGCTTCCTCGATCATATGCTGGACCAGCTCGCCCGCCACAGCCTGATCGACATCACGCTGAAGGCCAAGGGCGACCTCCATATCGATTTCCACCACACCACCGAGGACAGCGGCATCGTGTTGGGCGAGGCGGTCGCCAAGGCGCTGGGCGAGCGGCGCGGCATCGCGCGCTGGGGCGAGGCCACGGTGCCGATGGACGAGACGCTCACGCGCGTGGCGCTCGACGCCTCGAACCGGCCCTATCTCATCTGGAAGGTGAATTTCTCGAAGCCGAAGCTGGGCGAGATGGATACCGAGCTCTTCAAGGAGTGGTTCCAGGCCTTCGCCCAGCATGCGGGCCTGACGCTCCATATCGAGAATCTCTACGGCGAGAACAACCACCATATCGTCGAGAGCTGCTTCAAGGGATTGGCGCGCGCGCTCCGGGCCGCGGTCGCGATCGATCCGCGCAAGGCGGGCGAGGTGCCCTCGACCAAAGGCGTGCTGGGCGGCTCGCTCACGTGAAGGCGGTCATCGTCGATTACGGCTCGGGCAACCTCCGATCGGCGGCCAAGGCGTTGGAGCGCGCGGCGCCGGCCGGCGCCCGCATCGAGGTGTCGGCCGAGGCCGACGCGCTCGACCGGGCGACCCATATCGTGCTGCCGGGCGTGGGCGCCTTCGCCGACTGCAAGGCGGGCCTCGCGGCGCGGCCGGGCATGCTCGAGGGTCTGGAGCACGCCGTGCGCCGTCAGGCCAAGCCCTTCCTCGGCATCTGTGTCGGCATGCAGCTCATGGCGACGGCGGGCCGCGAGTTCGGCGTGACGCCGGGCCTGGGCTGGATCGCGGGCGAGGTCCGGCTGCTCGAGCCGGGAGCCGGGCGCGATGGAACGCGGCTCAAGGTTCCCCATATGGGATGGAACGAGCTGGAGATTCTCCGGCCGCATCCGGTTTTTGCCGGCCTTGTCACCGGATCGCACGCCTATTTCGTGCATAGCTATCACCTGGCCGCCGAGAACCCGGCCGACCTGCTCGCCCTTTGCGACTATGGCGGGCCGGTGACGGCCGCCGTCGCAAGGGAGAATATGGTGGGAACCCAGTTTCATCCGGAGAAGAGCCAGGCCTTGGGCCTCCAGCTTCTGGCCAACTTCCTTGCCTGGAGACCCTGAGTCACGATCGGCGACCCAGGATCGGCCCTGAACGCCCAATCGCTGAACGAGAATCGTATCCCTCGGGAGCCCCTTCGGGGAACATCGCCATGGCCAAGACCGCCGTCGAGCTGCTCAAGAAATATTCTGGCACGGATCTCGCCGATCTCTGCGACGCGGCCGAGGACGGCATCCGCGCCGGCGGCGGTTTCGGCTGGCTGACACCGCCGACGCGCGAGGTGATGGAGGCCTATTGGAAGGGCGTGCTGCTGGTGCCGGAGCGGCGGCTCTTCGTCGGCCGGCTCGACAACACCATCGTCGGCTCGGCCCAGCTCCTGCGGCCCGGCAAGAACAACGAGGCCCAGGCCCATTGGGCGACCATGACGACGCATTTCGTGGCGCCCTGGGCGCGCGGCCACGGCCTCGCCAAGGCGATCCTGGTCGCGGTCGAGGAGGCCGCGCGCGAGATCGGCGCGCAGGTGCTGAACCTCGACGTGCGCGAAAGCCAGGAGGCCGCGATCCAGCTCTATCAGTCGCTGGGCTATGTGCATTGGGGCACGCACCCGCACTACGCCAAGGTCCAGGGCAAGAGCGTGGCAGGTCTGTTCTTCTACAAGGATCTGGTGTGAGTTCGGGCCTCGAGATCACAAAGCCTGTCTCTTCCCTCTTCGTTCGCGAAGCGGGAGACAAGGTCGAAGTGAGGGCTGGCCCTCTTTGTCATGCCGGCTTTAGGCCGGCATCCATGAACGCAGGATTCTGCCCCGTCTTGCTCGACGGCTGTTCATGGATCCCCGCCTTCGCGAGGATGACGAAAGAGAGAACGCGCCCACCTTTGACGATGTGGCCTCGCGCTCGCTTTAGCGTAGAGGAAAGAAAAACAGTTCGAGGCCGCCGGTGATCCTCTACCCCGCGATCGATCTCAAGAACGGGCAATGCGTGCGGCTGCGCCAGGGCGACATGGCGCAGGCGACCGTGTTCAACCCCGACCCGGCGGACCAGGCGCGCCGCTTCGCCGCTTCCGGCGCCGAATGGATCCATATCGTCGATCTCGACGGCGCCTTCGCCGGCCGCGCGGTCAACGGCGCCGCGGTCGAGGCGATCCTCGAAGCCGCCAACCGCCCCTGCCAGCTCGGCGGCGGCATCCGCGATCTGGCCGCGATCGAGGCCTGGCTCGCGCGCGGCTTGTCGCGGGTGATCCTGGGCACGGTCGCGGTGCGCGATCCCGATCTGGTGCGCCAGGCCTGCCGGCTCTTTCCGGGACGCGTCGCCGTCGGCATCGATGCCAAGGGCGGCTTCGTCGCGGTCGAGGGTTGGGCCGAGACCAGCGCGCTCACGGTCGAGGAGCTCGCCGCGCGCTTCGAGGATGCCGGCGTCGCCGCCATCATCCACACTGACATCGATCGCGACGGGCTGCTCAAGGGCGTCAATGTCGAGGCGACGGCGGCGCTCGCGCGGCGCACGCGGATTCCGGTGATCGCCTCGGGCGGCGTGGCGGGGCTCGAGGATTTGCGCCGGCTTCTGGCCGCGGGCGACATCGCCGGCGTCGTCGCCGGCCGCGCGCTCTATGACGGGCGGCTCGATCTCGGCGAGGCGCTGGCGCTTCTGGCCTCCGCGCGCCGCCAGTCGCCGGAACGCGATCCGAGGAAGACCCAGCTATGCTGAAGACCCGCATCATCCCCTGCCTCGACGTGCATGCGGGCCGCGTGGTCAAGGGCGTGAAGTTCCTCGACCTGATCGATGCCGGCGATCCGGTCGAGCAGGCGCGCGCCTATGACAAGGCTGGCGCCGACGAGCTCTGCTTCCTCGACATCACGGCGAGCCACGAGGAGCGCGCGATCATCCTCGACGTGGTGGCGCGCACGGCGGCCGAGGTCTTCATGCCGCTGACGGTGGGCGGCGGCGTGCGCCAGGTCGAGGATTTCCGCAAATTGCTGCTGGCGGGTGCCGACAAGGTCTCGGTCAACACCGCGGCGGTCGAGAATCCGGCGCTGGTGACGGCGGCGGCGGAGAAGTTCGGCGCGCAATGCGTGACGGTCGCGATCGACGCCAAGGCCGACGGGCCTGGGAAGTGGCAGGTCTATACCCATGGCGGCCGCAAGCCGACCAGTCTCGACGCGGTCGAATGGGCCCGGCGCATGGCGGAATCGGGTGCCGGCGAGATCCTACTGACCTCGATGGACCGCGACGGCACCAAGCAGGGCTACGATCTGGGCCTGCTGCGCCGGGTGAGCGATGCCGTGACGGTGCCGGTGATCGCGTCCGGCGGCGTGGGCACGCTCGATCATCTGGTGGCCGGGGTGCGCGAGGGTCATGCCAGCGCGCTGCTGGCGGCCTCGATCTTTCATTTCGGTACTTACTCGATCGCGCAGGCCAAGGCGGCGCTCGCCGCCGGCGGCGTCGCGATCCGCCCGATCGGCTGAAACCCGCCCGCGCTTCGCGCCACAAGCTTCGCCCCACGATGAATTGAGCGCGCCCTTGGCGCGGGCCGAAGCCGTCCCGAAATAGAACGGAGGGAGCGATCCAGGTCGAACCCGGGAGGCAGGCATGAGGATGACGCGCCGCAGATTCGTGCAAGGCGCTGCCGCGACGGCGGCGGCCGGGCTTCTGCCGGTCGCGGCGTTCGGCCAGCCCGCAAGCCCGGCGATGCGTCCAATTCCTTCGACCGGCGAGACGATTCCGGCGGTGGGGCTCGGCAGCTGGGTCACCTTCAATGTCGGCGACGATCCCGAGCTCCGGGATGAATGTGCCGGGGTGATGGGCGCCTTCTTCGAGGCGGGCGGGCGGCTGATCGACAGCTCGCCCATGTATGGCTCCTCCCAGCCCGTCATCGGCCATGGGCTCGACAAGCTCGGGCGGCCCCCGGCGCTGTTCGCGGCGGACAAGGTCTGGACCTCCTCGGCCGGGGACGGGCCCGCCCAGATCGAGCGGTCGCGCCGGTTCTGGGGCGTCGAGCGCTTCGACCTGCTCCAGGTGCACAACCTGCTGGCCTGGGAAGCGCATCTGCCGCTGCTGCTCGAGATGAAGGCGGCGGGCAAGCTCCGCTATGTCGGCATCACCACCTCGGAAGGCCGGCGCCACGATCTCTTCGAGCAGGTCATGCGCAGCCAGCCGCTCGATTTCGTGCAGTTCACCTACAACATCGTCGATCGCGAGGCGGAGGAGCGGCTCCTGCCGCTCGCGGCCGAGCGCGGCATGGCGGTGATCGTCAACCGTCCCTTCCAGCGCGGCGCGCTGACGCAAGAGCTCGAGGGCAAGCCCTTGCCGGGCTGGGCCGCCGAGATCGGCGCCACGGGCTGGGCACCGTTCCTCCTCAAATTCATCATCTCGCATCCGGCCGTCACAGTCGCGATCCCGGCCACCTCGCGGGCCGATCATGTGCGCGAGAACCTGGCCGCCGCCTCGGGACCGATGCCGGATACGGCGCAGCGCGAGCGCATGGCCGCCTATGTCCGCGATCTCTGAGCATCGCGGTCTCTGATGTCAGAATGGTGGAGCTACCGGCCGCAAGACTTCCTGCTCTTCTCCCCGCGCGCCTATTGGCGCCTGTTCGAGCTGCAGAACGAAGCGCTCTGGCCCTTGCATCTGCCGATGCTCGCGGTCGCGGCCGCGATCCTTGTTCTCGTGCTCCGGCGATCCTCGAGCTATGCCAGCGCGATTCCGCCCCTGCTCGCGGCGATCTGGCTGTTCGTCGGCTGGTCGTTTCTGTGGAGCCGTTACGCGGCCATCAACTGGGCGATCGACTATGTGGCGCCGCTCTTCCTGCTCGAGGCGGCGCTGCTGCTGATCGCCGGCACCGCCTGGGGCGGTCTCGCTTTCGACCGTGGCGGCGTTCCCCGCGGCATCGGCCTTCTGCTGGCTTTCCTCGGGGTGGTCGCCTATCCCCTCCTGCCGGCAGTCTTCGGACGGGCTTGGCCGGAAGCGGAGATTTTCGGCCTTGCGCCGGATCCCACCGCGATCGCGACATTGGGATTTCTGCTGGCCGCGCGCGGCCGGCTGCTCGGGCTGCTCTTTCCCATCCCGCTGCTCTGGCTGCTGTTCAGCGCGGCCACGCTGGGCACGATGGGCGAGACGCAGGCCTGGCTTCCGCTCCTGTCGGTCCTGCTGGCGCTCGCCGGCCTGTTCCGCTTCGCGGCGGTCACGTCGGCGCCGGAGTGATTCCTCACCGGTGCAGCGACAGGCCCTTGAGCACCTTGTCGACGGTCTTCTTCTCCGCGCGCAGCGCCAGGCCCACGATGCGCAGATCCGCCTCGGGCACCGCCTTCATGGCCGCGCGGTTGTCGATGTCGTTGCCGGTGGCGAAGAGCTCCTCGGTGAAGAGCGAGAACTCGAGGTTGCGTTCGCGCGCCCGTTCATAGGCGCGCCGGATCGAGGCCGCATCGCCGGCAAAGACCAGCACCGGCTGCTTGAACATCGGCAGGTAGCGGTTGCCCGAACCGTCCTCGTAGGGTTCGCCGGTGACGTCCGCGACCTTCGCCGCGATGCCGCTGACGGTGAAGGCCGTGACATTGAGCTTCTGCCAGACCGGCAGATCGTCGCGCAGCACCACGGCGATCTTGGTATCGAAGGTCATGCTCATGAGGCGGAGGGCTCCGTTTCGGTCGCGGCTTGGCGCGAGGGCTTGCGGGTGCGGGCGAGGAAGCGGTCGCGCCTGGCCTCGCGCTCGGCCCGCATGGCGGGGCCGATGCGGGCGCGCAGATCGTGGGGGCCGACCCGCTCGCCGCAGGCCGAGCAGGTGAGGACCGGGCTCGTCTCCTGGCCGCAGGCCTTGTGGATCAGGGTCAAAGGCGGCCCCTCGGCCCCCGAGGCCCAGCGATCGCCCCAGCGGGCGAGCGAGACCACGACGGCATGGAGGTCGCGGCCCTTCTCGGTCAGGCGGTATTCATGGCGGGCCGGGCGCTGGCGATAGGCGGTGCGGGTGACGATACCCTCCTTGACCAGCTTGGCGAGGCGGCGCGAGAGAAGATGGGGCGCCATGCCGGTCTGGGCCTGGAACCCCTCGAAGCGGTGCTGGCCCAGGAACAGCTCGCGCAGGATCAGCAGGGTCCAGGCATCGCCGATGGCGCCCAGCGCCCGGGCGACGGAACAGGTGGCCTCGCCGATATGTGAAAGACGCATGATCATTGATACTTCAGAAACTGAAGTATTGTCGAGCGGGCAAAGCGGCTAAGCTGCGCCGGACCATCGACCGGAAGGGAGAAGGCATCATGGCCGAAACCGGGTCTTCAGGCGCCGTCATCGGCGGCGACCAGCCGCGCTATTTCGAGGATGTGGCGGTCGGGGAGCGGGTGCGCAGCGCCGAGTTCGAGGTGACGCGCGAGAATCTGGTCGCCTTCGCCCGCCAGTACGACCCGCAGCCCATGCATCTGGACGAGGCCTCGGCCGCCCCGAGCTTCTTCGGCGAGCTGATCGCCAGCGGCTGGCAGACCGCCTGCGTCACCTTCCGCCTGATGGTCGACGCGAAGCCCTTGGGGTCGACGCCGCTGATCGGTCTCGAGATCCGCGAGCTCAAGTTCGAGCGGCCGGTCCGGGCCGGCGACCGGCTCCATGCCGAGAGCGAGGTGCTGGAAAAACGCGCCTCCAGGACGCGGCCCGATCGCGGCATCTTCATCTCGCGGGTGGTGACGAAGAACCAAGCCGACCAGCCGGTAATGTCACAAATCTGGGTGGCGATCCTGCCGGCCCGGGCCGGCAAGCCGGCCGTCTGAGCCAATCTTCGGCCCCTCCACCAATTGTGATGGTTTCGTGACATTGCCCCCCAGATGTTGGGGGTGTAGGGTGCGTTTCATCCTAGGTGGGGAGGATGAAAGGCATGGCGCGCAGCTCGGCGAGCCTGGATGGAACGGTTCTTGACCGGCTCTACAAGGTGATCGAGAGCCGGAAGGGGGGCGATCCGTCCAAGTCCAACACGGCCCGGCTCTTCGCCCGGGGCACGGACAAGATCGCCCAGAAGCTGGGCGAGGAGGCGGTCGAGGCCGTCATCGAGGGCGTGCGCGGGCGCAAGAAGGATTTGGCCTCCGAGAGCGCCGATCTGCTCTATCACCTGCTGGTGCTCTGGGCCGACCGGGGCTTGAAGCCCGGTGAGGTCTGGAACACCCTGGCCGCCCGCGAAGGCATCTCCGGGATCGAGGAGAAGAAGGCGAGAGGTCAGATCAAATGAGCGCCGGCATTCCCGCCTACGACAAACACAACATCTTCGCGCGCATCCTGCGCGGCGAGATCCCCTGCAAGAAGGTCTATGAGGACGAGCACGCGCTCGCCTTCTACGACATCAATCCGCAGGCGAAGATCCATGTGCTGGTGATCCCGAAGGGCGCCTATGTGTCGATGGCCGATTTCGCGGCCAAGGCCGGCGACCAGGAGATCGCGGGCTTCGTCCGCGCCGTCGGCAAGACGGCGGAAAAGCTCGGCGTGGTCGAGAGCGGCTATCGCCTGCTCGCCAATCACGGGCCGAACTCGCACCAGGAGGTGCCGCATCTCCATGTGCATATCTTCGGCGGCCAGAAGCTCGGCCGCATGATCGCGGTCGAGCGGCAGGCCTGACGCGCGGCGCCAACCGACGATCCGCCTGTCCTCCAACACCGATCCCTCATGATGCTGCCTGCGATCGCCCGGACCGCGCCCGCTGCCTTCGGCGATCCCGTCGAGGCGATCGATACGCCGGCCCTCCTGGTCGAGCTCGATGCCTTCGAGCGCAATCTCGCGCGCATGGCGGCGTTCGCGAAAGAGAAGAACGTGCGGCTGCGGCCCCATGGCAAGACGCATAAATGCGTCGCGATCGCGCGGGCGCAGGTCGAGGCCGGCGCTATCGGTCTCTGCTGCCAGAAGGTTTCCGAGGCCGAGGCCTTCGTCAGGGGCGGCGTCGATGATGTGCTCGTCTCGAACGAGATCGTGACGCCTTCGAAGCTGCGCCGGCTGGTGGCGCTGACGGCGAAGGCCCGCATCGGCATCTGCGTCGACGATCCGCAAGCGGTGGACGCGCTGGCCGTGGCGGCGGTGGAGGCGGCGCAGCCGATCGACGTCTATATCGAGCTCGATGTCGGCGGAAGGCGCTGCGGGATCGAGCGGGTCGAGGACGGGCTGCGGCTCATGGACCGGATCGCGGGCTCAGCCCAACTGCGGCTCGCCGGCATCCAGGCCTATCAGGGCTCGGCGCAGCATAAGCGCCGCCCCACAGAGCGGCAGGCCGCGATCGATCTCGCCGTGCGCCGCACGGTGATGCTGCGCGAGGCCCTGACGAAACACGGCGCGGGCAAGCTGATCGTGACCGGGGCCGGCACCGGCACCTTCTATCTCGAGGCCGCCAGCGGCGTCTTCGACGAGATCCAGCCGGGCTCCTACATCTTCATGGATCGCGACTATGGCATGAACGAATGGGCGGCGGAGCTGCCGCCCTTCGAGAACAGCCTGTTCCTGCTCGCCACCGTGATGAGCCGGCGCGCGAGCCATGCGGTGGTCGATGCCGGCCACAAGTCGCACGGCATCGACAGCGGCATGCCGGCCGTGGCCGGCCGCCCCGATCTCAGCTACGACCAGCCGAGCGACGAGCATGGCCAGATCTTCCCCGCCTCGCCCGAGGCGGTGCTGCCGGCGCTGGGCGAGCGGCTGCGGCTGATCCCCGGCCATTGCGATCCGACCGTCAATCTCCATGACTGGCTGGTCGGCATCCGCGACGGCAAGGTCGAGGCGCTCTGGCCGGTCGAGGCGCGCGGCGCCTTCAGCTGAGGCCTTACGCGCCGCCCGCGGTTTCTTACAGCCGCCAGGCTGCCGATGGATGCCGCCGATCTATGATGAGCCTCGTTCATCGAGCGGCGTTCACGTCCCGGAGGATCGCGCCATGAGCCCTGCCCCCGCCCACGCCCCGCTTCTCGCCGACCGCGACCGGCTTCAGCTTCAGACCGAGGCCGAAGCCGGTCCCGGCCGCGTCATCGTCACCGACAGCGGCCGCGGCCGCTTCGATCAGCTCATGTTCTCGGGCCGCCATGTGCTGGAGGCCGACGAGCCGGTCGAGGTCGGGGGCAGCGATGCCGGCCCCGGCCCGTACGATCTGCTGCTGATGGCGCTCGGCGCCTGTACCTCGATGACCTTGCGTATGTATGCCTCGCGCAAGCATTGGCCGCTGGAGCGCGTCGTGGTGCGCCTGGTCCATGCCAAGCGCCATGGCGAGGATTGCCGCGACTGCCCCGACAAGGAGGTCCTGGTCGATCATATCGACCGCGACATCGAGCTGATCGGCGCGCTCGATGCGGAGCAGCGCGCGCGGCTGCTCGAGATCGCGAACAAATGCCCGGTGCATCGCACGCTGACCTCGACGATCGTCATCAACACGAGCCTGAAGGCGGCGTGATGGTCGCGGCTCGGTTCTAGAGTCCCGCCTGCATCTGCCGGTAGGACAGCGCCTCAGCGATATGCACGCGGCGGATCTGGGGCTCGGCCTCGAGGTCGGCCAAGCTGCGGGCGAGCTTGAGGATGCGGTGATAGCCGCGGGCCGAGAGGTGGAAGCGCTCGATCGCCTGGGCGAGGAGCTTGCGGCCCTCGCTGTCGGGCGAGGCCAGCGCCTCGAGCCAGCCGCCATCGAGCTCGGCATTGCAGCGCGGCGGCGGAAGCGTGGGCGCGTTCGCCTCGCTCATGAGCTGTTCGACGCGGGCGCGATGGAAGGCACGGGCGGCCGCGACCCGTTTCGCGACATCGGTGCTGCGCTCGGCCGAGGGTGGCAGGGTCAGGTCGGCGGGGCTCACGGCCGGCACCTCGATCGCCAGATCGATGCGGTCCAGGAGCGGGCCCGAGAGCCGCGCCTGGTAATCCTGGCCGCAGCGGGGCTGGCGGCCGCAGGCGCGCGATCCATCGCCCAGATGGCCGCAGCGGCAGGGATTCATCGCCGCGATCAGCTGGAAACGCGCGGGATAGGTCACATGCGCGGCCGCGCGCGCCACGGTGACGCGGCCGGTCTCGAGCGGCTGGCGCAGCGATTCGAGCGCGCTGCGCGGGAACTCCGGAATTATGTAGCAGTCTCACCTTGGGATTTAGTGAGACGACATGGGATTTAATGGGACAACATCTTGTTGTTGTCCTGGGAAGACCCCCAAAACCTAGTTGACTTCCCTCGGTTACTTATGGATTCCTGATGCTGGCTTGAACGTTCGCGAATCCTTCCCACCGGCCGCCGGCTCTGAATAGGCGGCGGAGCTAAGGCGCTCCGGGAAAGGAGGAAACGATGAACGTCATCAGCCCGCTCGGCGAGAAGACCGTCTATGTGCGGTCCTATCTCCGGTTGCGGCACGGCGGCTGGGAGAGTGTGTGCTCTCACTACCGCCGCCCGCCAATCCGGTAAGCCGAGCCTAACCGCAAACTGGGCCGGTCATCTTCGGATGGCCGGCTCTTTTTTGTGTTCCGATGGTGCCCTGGTGCCGACTAGGGGTCAAGGACAAAAAGGATGCGATTTCATACCGAAAAGGGTGCGTTATAGCTGCAAATCTGCATCAACGACTCGATCCGCAGATTGATGGGCGTTAGAGTGCCCTAATGGCCCCGGCCGATGACACCGTTGATGCAGACGAAGAAGAAGAACCGAATAAGCGGCGCTATTGCACGCTATCGCTCAAGACCATTGAGAGACTGAGAAAACTGAAGAAACGCGGCACTCACGGCACCAGCGTTCCCAAGATCATGACATCTATGATTGAGGCCGGGGTACGCGACGCTCACAAAGCGGGCTACCTCACCGACGATGATATGGCTTAGCGCGCGATCTCCCAAAGGAGTTGCTGCCCCGGCGTCTTGGTCGAGCGAAGCAGCCCCTTGGCGCGGCTGTGACGGACGCACGCGACAACCCGCTTTGAGACGGTGCGGACTAACATCTTGTCGGCCGTGTTCATCACACGGCGCTCCATCAGCCGCAGCGTGATTTCCATCGAGGAAAGCGGCGCCTTACTCTCGCGCAGCACCGTCAACACGCCGCGGATCATTTCGCCCGGAAGTGCCTGATGGCGCGGCGGCACGGTCCTGGGTTTCACCGTCTCAAGATCAATGTCGGGCTTGAATATGCGGATCGTGGCGTCGAGATGGTCCAATTCAATCATCTTCTGTTGAACGACCGTCGCGAGATGGTCGATCTCTCCCGCCAGTTCGGCGCGCTTGCGAATTAGGCCGCTCAGGACATGATCATTTTCCATCAGGCGCTCCGCTGCCAATAACCGGCCCATTTCCCGCTAACGGGATGGGCCATCGCGGCGCCCATGACCTTGCGCCACTGTGAACCGTTAGCGGTGCGGCGCATGTTTTCCCGCCACGCCATTTCGTTCGCATAGGCGCCGATATAGGCGCCGCTGATGCGGTGATGCGTTCCGATCTCGGCGCGGCGCAGACGGGCAAAGTAGGACTCGGCCCAATTCGTCGAAGCGCCGTCCTTGCTGTAAGCCTCGGAATGATTGATCCGCCGCGTGTCGTAAGAGGCATGAAGCGCGTCCCACTGGCGGCTTTCGTCGGCAAAGAGGATCGTCCCCGATGCCACCTTTGCCCGGATGGTCGGGATGGCGTCGCTTTCCTTGCGGAACACGAAGGGCAGCGCCCGGCCATTGCGCTCGCGGATTACAACCACGACCTGGCGCTTGCCGGTCTGTTCCTCGGCCAAGCGGCGGTCAACGCGGTTCGCAACCTCGTTAGCGGGCTTGCGGTGGCCGCCGGCATAGAGGCCGTCAACCTCAACCTCGCCCTTCAACTCGGTGCCGTCGTCAAGCGTGGCGCCCATCGCTTCCCGCAGCTTGTGGGCGAGAACGAAGGCCGTCTTGTATTGGCAATTCAGATCCCGGCTGAGTTGAAGGGCGCTATGGCCCTTGGCGCCGTTCACGAAGATCGCGATGGCAAGCAGATAATCCCGAACCGGCAGTTTGCGGTTGTCGAAGATGGTTCCGGACGTAACCGAAAACTGGTGGCGGCACGCGCTGCATTTCCAGACCGGCCGCGTCTTGAAGCCATAGACCTTGAGGCAACCGCACTTGGGGCAATAGGGCTGGCCGCCGTTGTCGGCCCAGCGGATCGCCTGGAAGGCGACCCGGGCTTCCTCATCCGACATGCGCGCAACGACGCTCAGGGAGAGCGTCCTTGCGGCTGTGGATAGGAGGAAGTGTTGGGCCATAAAGCACCGTTTTTGATACCGTTGGCATCAAATATAGTGCCTCAAGTTGGCTTGTCAACCGGAAAAGCATCGCTTATGATGCCTTTCGTTATCGAATCCGGACTCCAAAGATGGCCGCCAAGGGCAAGGACTGGAAAGCCAAGGTCAAGGGAACGCTCAAGGCCGAGCTGAAACGGCAGGGCTTGAGCTATGCCGATCTGGCGGAGAGGCTATCGGCCATCGGGGTAAAAGATAACGAATTGAATATAAAGAACAAAATTAACCGTGGCACATTTACGGCCATCTTCCTTTTCCAGTGCCTTGAAGCTATCGGCTGCCGAACAATTCACCTGGAGAATCTGTGATGGACGGTAGCTTCCCAGCCTCTGATCAAGGGCCGATGCTGACCCGCCTTCCGGTGAATGATGCCACCTCGCGGGCGCTGGCGCGGCTCCGTAAGGTCAATGAGCAATACCGCAAGCTGCCGTGGCCGGCGCCTTTCGACGCGACGGAGCACCACCTTCGCCTCGGGGATGCACGCGACCTTTCATGGATTCCCGACAGCTCGGTGCATTTGGTTGTTACCTCCCCGCCCTACTGGACGCTGAAAAAGTACGCCGACCACAAGCATCAGATGGGCGCCATCGCGGACTACGAGCAATTCCTAACGGAGTTGGATCGCGTATGGCGGGAATGCGCGCGGGTGCTTGTCCCTGGCGGCCGGATTTGCTGCGTGGTTGGCGACGTTTGCATTTCGAGGAAGCAAGGGAAGCGACACTATGTCATGCCGCTTCACGCTGATATTCAGGTGCGGGCGCGCTCCATCGGTCTCGACTGCCTGACGCCGATCCTTTGGCACAAGATCGCCAACGGCGTGACCGAGGCCGAAGGCAACGGGGCCGGGTTCTATGGCAAGCCATATCAGCCCGGCGCCATCGTCAAGAACGATATTGAGTACATCCTGTTCCTGCGGAAGGGTGGCGAATACCGGAAGGTATCACCCGAGCAAAAAGCCCTTTCGATGCTGACCAAAGAGGAAATGCAATCGTGGTGGCGCTCCATTTGGACCGATATCCGGGGAGCATCAACCCGATCTGGGCACCCGGCCCCATACCCCGCCGAGATCGCCGAGCGGCTTGTTAAGATGTTCTCTTTTGCCGGCGACACTGTTCTGGACCCTTTCATCGGAACCGGGTCCACAACCGTCGCGGCCATCCGGACAGGTAGAAACTCTATTGGCAGCGAGATCGAGCCCAAATACCTTGCTCTGGCCGAGGCGCGCATTAAGGCCGAGATCGACCGCCATCGGCAATTTGGGGCAAGAAAAGCAACATTGGTTGAATGCCAATCACCCTCTCCGACGCCGTTGACGACCTCCTAAAACGGCCAACACAAGATCCCGGCCGGCTAGACACGCTGGCGACTCACTGCATTGAAGCGTTTGCGCGGGAGGGATTGCCAGGGGTCCAGGGCGGCAAGGCCAACGAAGTTGGTATTCGTGGCCTGGGGCGCCAAAAGGATTGGGACTTGGCGTACGTCTTGGCGGGGAAACCCCGCTTGCTTATTTCCCTGAAATCTATCTTAAAAAACCTGGCCGGGACGGTGCCGAACCGGCTTGATGATCTAATGGGCGAAGCTGCGAACGTGCAGCAACTTTCGCCGGAAATCGTCATTGGCTATGTCGTCATTGTAGATGAACACGAAGATTCTAAGCGCCGAGACGGAAGCACCTGGGCCGACCATTTCGAATCCAACTTGCGAAAAATCGCAATTCGGAAGGCGCCGCTTTGGAATCAGGGTCTCATCGAGGCTGCTTGGTTAATCAGGATCAATAGTAGCCGTCCGCCCGGCCAACGCATTTCCCACGTCGAAGATATGGACGCGAAGGGGACGACTTTCTTTAAGGCGCTGCTAGATGAATTGTATTTGAGAGAACCGACGCTGAAGCCATCGCCGGCGCTCAATAACCTCTAGGTGAGACTGCTACATAATTCCGGGGAACTCGGGCAGTTCGTCCAGGAACAGGACGCCCAGATGCGCGAGCGAGACCTCGCCGGGCTTCGCGCGCGAGCCGCCGCCGGTCAAGGCCGCCAGCGTCGCCGAATGATGCGGATCGCGGAAGGGACGCCGTCGCAGCAACCGGCCTTCGGCCAGCACGCCCGCGACCGAATGGATCATGCTGACCTCGAGCGCCTCGGCCGGCTCGAGCGGCGGCAGGATTCCGGGCAGGCGCTGCGCCAGCATCGATTTGCCCGAGCCAGGAGGACCGCACATCAAAAGGTTATGCGAGCCCACGGCCGCGATTTCGAGCGCGCGCTTGGCGCTCTCCTGGCCCTTGATGTCGGCGAGATCGAGCGGGGCGCCTTCCGGCGCCGCGACCCTGGGCTCGGGCGGACGCAGCACCTGGCTGCCGCGGAAATGATTGATGAGGGCGAGCAGGCTCGGTGCCGCCACCACCTCGAGCTCGCCGGCCCAGGCGGCCTCGCCGCCCTGCTCGGCCGGGCAGATGAGCCCCAGCCCCCGCTGCGCCGCGCTGATCGCGGCGGGCAGCACGCCGGCGACGGCGGCGATGCGTCCGTCGAGACCCAGCTCGCCCAGCGCCGCGTAACGGTCGAGCTCGGCACCGGGCAGCACGCCCATCGAGGCCAGCAGCGCCAGCGCGATCGGCAGATCGAAATGGCTGCCCTCCTTGTTGAGGTCGGCCGGCGCCAGATTGACGATGATGCGCTTGGGCGGCAGCGCCAGGCCTAGCGAGGCGAGGGCCGCGCGCACCCGTTCGCGGCTTTCGCCCACCGCCTTGTCGGGCAGCCCCACCACGGCGAAGGCGGGAATGCCCGAGGCCGTCTGGACCTGGACATCCACGCCCAGCACATCGATGCCGTGGAAGGCCACGCTGGCGATCCGTCCGCCCGGCTTGGGCGTGCCGAATGCGGCGGCACGGGCGCGCCTGCTTCCCGCCGGCAAGGCTGTCACCGAACCATCCATGGCGATCTCTCCAGCGGCTTTCGTCTACATCTTATAATTGTATTTTATGTAATAATACTCGTTCTTTGATTGTTCGCCGTCAAGTGGCAAAGCGGGCCTTCGAAACGGAAAGAGTTGCAGGAAGGCTGACCATATCGTTCGATCTAGGTCATCGAACCGGCAGCCTCCTCCCATGGCGTCACTCTTCCGACAGGCGCTTCAAGCCCATCAGGCGGGCCAAGCGGCCACCGCCGAGACCCTCTACCGGCAGGCGATCGCGGCCGGCGAGGAGATCCGCTCGGCCCGCCACAACCTGGCGCTGCTGCTGGTGGAACGGCGCGCCTTCGCCGAGGCCAAGGCCCACCTCATCGCGCTCATCGCCAGTCCCGACGCGGATGCGGCGACGCATTTCATGCTGGCGCGCATTCTGATCGCCGAAGGCGACGAGGCCGCGGCCATCCCGCCGCTCGAGTTCGCCCATTCGCTGGAACCGGGCTCGCTGCCGATCCGGCTGGAGCTGGCCCGCCTGCTGGCGGCGCGGACCGAGCTGGCGCGCGCCTCGAGCCTGCTGGCCCTGCCAAGCGACAAGGCGCCGGTGCCCGAACGTCTCGCCGCCTTGCGCGCCCGTGCCGAGATCGAGATCGCCTGGGCCGATCTCGATCCGGCGGAAGAGGAGCTTCATCTCGCGGCGGCGGAGGAAGCCTTGCGCGGTGCCCAGGCCTTGGCGCCGCACCAACCGGCGCTGCTCAACAACCTCGCCTTGCTGCTGCGCCACCGGGGCCGGCTCGCCGAGGCCGAGACGCAGGCGCGCCAGCTCCTGGCGGCGGCCTCGCAACTGCCTGAATCCGCGCTCACCCTCGCGGCGGTGCTCGCGGGCCGCGACCCGGAGCGCGAAGGCGAAGCCGTGGCGCTGCTCGAGCGGACCCGGACGGCCGCGCCCGACCATCCCTCGGTCACCTGGAACCTGGCGCATTCCCTGATGCGGCTGCGGCGCTGGCCCGAGGGCTGGCGGCATTATGCGCGCTGCTTCGAGCGCCCGCAGCGCATGGCGCCGCCGGGGCCGCTCTGGGATGGCAAGCCCACCGGCACGCCGCTGTTGATCTGGGGCGAGCAGGGCTATGGCCAGGTGATCCAGTTCGCGCGCTTCCTGCCGCGGCTCGCGGACCGGAGCCCGCATCTGATGCTGGCCTGCCAACGGCCGCTGCTGCGGCTGCTGGCGCGGCTGCCGGGCGTCGGCCAGGTGGTGGATCTCGCGGACAGGCTGCCCTCGTATGGCGCGCATTTTCCGCTGCTCGATCTGGGCATGGCGTTGGGCATCCAGGCCAAGGACCTGCCGGGCCCGATCCCCTATCTTCAGGCCCCCGATGCCGACGCACCCTGGAACGAGATCAAGGCGTCGCCCGCTCCGCGAATCGGCATCGTCTGGGCCGGCAACCGCCAACCCGATCCGCTTCGCAGCACGACGCTCGACCGTTTCGTGCGCCTGGCAAAGCGCCTCGATCTCCGCCTCTTCAGCCTGCAGATCGGGCCGGCTGCCGCGGACATCGCGGGCCGGGGCGAAGGCCGGATCGTGGATCTGGCGCCGCTGATCCGCGATTTCGCCGATACAGCCGCGGCCATCGCCGGGCTCGATCTCGTCATCACCATCGACACCGCCATGGCCCATCTCGCCGGCGCGCTCGGCGGACCGGCCTGGGTGCTGCTGCCGCACCGCGCCGGATGGATGTGGCATTTCGATCAGGAACGCTCGAGCTGGTATCCGAACCTGCGCCTGTTCCGCCAGGCCGCGGTCCATGACTGGGACGGGGTCTTCGTCCGGGTCGAGGCCGCGCTGGCGGAATGGCTCGGGAGCGGCCATGCTCGGCCATGAGCTCGCTCTTCAAGGAAGCTCTCAGAGCCCACCAGGCCGGGCAGACCACCGCCGCCGAATTCTTCTACCGGCAGGCGATCGCGGCCGGCCAGGAGGTCCGCTCCGCCCGCAACAACCTGGTCCTGCTCCTGGTCAACCGCCGGGCCTTCGCCGAGGCGAAGGCGCTGCTGGCGGAGGCCGTCGCCGGTCCGGGCGCCGATGCCGCGAGCCACTTCATGCTGGCGCGCCTCCTGGCGGCCGAGGGCGACGAAACGGCGGCCCGTGCCTCGCTCGAACGGGCCTCGTCGCTCGATCCGACCGCAATCCCGGTCCGGCTCGAGCTGGCGCGGTTGCTGGCGGCGAAGGGCGAGTTCCAGGCCGCGCGCGAACGGCTCGACGACGCCGGACCCGGCCGCACGCCCGGTGAAGTGGCGGCGATCCTGCAAGGGCGGGCCGAGATCGAGATGGCCTGGGCCGACCGGGATCCGGCGGGCGAGGCTCTCCATCTCGATGCGGCCGAAGCGGCCTTGCGGGAGGCGCTGGCCCTGGCGCCGCGGGGCGCCACCATCGTCAACAACCTCGCCATGCTGCTGCGCCGGCGCGGCGCGCTGGAGGAGGCCGAGACCCTGGCGCGCCAGCTGCCGGCGCTGGCGCCGCGGGCTCCGGAATCGGCGCTCACCCTGGCGGCGGTCCTGGCCGGCCGGGATCCGGGGCGCGAAGAGGAAGCCGTCGCGGTACTGCGCCAGGCGCTGGCCCAATGGCCGGATGACGCCACGCTCCATTACAACCTGGCCTATTCGCTGCTGCGCCTCGGCCGTTTGCGCGAAGCCTGGCCGCATTATGCGCGGCGGTTCGAACGGCCGCGGACGACGCATCGCCCGATGAAGGGCCCGCGCTGGGACGGCGCGCCGACCCAGGCGCCGCTGCTGGTCTGGGCCGAGCTGGGCTTCGGCGACGTACTTCAGTTCGCGCGCTTCCTGCCCCAGGTCGCGGCGCGGGCGCCGAACCTGATCCTGGCCTGCCAGCCGGCCCTGATGCCCTTGTTCCGTCATCTGCCAGCGGTGGCGCAGGTCGTGGATGTCGCGAAACCCCTGCCGCCCTATGGCGCGCAGATCGCGCTGCTCGATCTCGGTCTCGCCCTCGGGATCGAGACCGTGGATCTGCCGGGCCCCATCCCCTTCCTGACGCCGCCACCCGATGACGGCAGATGGCGGGAGATCGAGGCAGCGCCGAGCCCCCGCATCGGCATCGTCTGGGTCGGCAACCGCGAATCCGGTCCGGCGCGCAGCACCTCGCTCGATCGTTTCGCGCGGCTGGCCGAGCGCCTCGATCTCACGCTCCTCAGCCTGCAGATGGGGCCGGCCGTTGCCGAGATTGCGAAGGATGGCGCGGGACGGGTGATCGACCTCTCGCCGCTGATCCGCGATTTCGGCGATACCGCGTCGGCCATCGCCCGGCTCGACCTGGTGATCACGGTCGATACCGCGGTGGGCCATCTGGCGGGCGCGCTCGACAAGGAGACCTGGCTGCTCCTGCCCCACCGCACCGGCTGGATGTGGCACTTCGATCCGGAACGCTCGGTCTGGTATCCGAAGCATCGCCTCTTCCGCCAGCCGGCCACCGCCGACTGGGATGGGCTCTTCGCCAAGCTCGAGCCGGCGCTGGCCGAGTGGCTCGGCCGCCATGGCGGCTCTCGCTGAATGGCGACGAGCGCCGAAGGCGCCATCGCCGATGCGGCCCGGAACAACGCCGCCTGGTGCGATGCGGTGGCGCGGTCCCATGACGCCGCCGGCATGTTCAGCGACGACCTCTGGTACAGCGAGCGGAAGCTCCCGCCCTTCTATCCCAACCTGATCACGCTCAGGGCGGGCGGCGAGGCCGCGCAGCGCAACCGTGTCGCCGCTCTGATCGAACGCGGCCCGCCCCTGCCCTGGGCGGTCAAGGACAGCTTTGCGCGGCTCGATCTGACGGCGCTGGGATTCGAGTGTCCGTTCGAGGCGCGCTGGATCGCCTCGCCACCGGACGAGCGCCCGCCCGCGACTGAAGGCTCGTCGATCCGCTGGCACAGGGTCGCCACGCCCGCGGCACTGGCGGCCTGGGAAGCGGCTTGGCGTCGCGATTTGCCGGCAGGGACGAGCGCAATCTTCCGGCTCGTTCTGCTGCGGGACCCGGCGATCTCATTCCTCGCCGGTATCGAGGCCGACAGGATCGTCGCTGGCTGCGTCCTCAACCTTGCCGCGGGTGCGATCGGGCTGTCGAACCTGTTCGGATCTGACGCGCTGACCAGCGCGGTATGGGCCGGCTGTCGGGAACAGGCGCGGAGGCTGGCGCCCGATCTGCCGATTGTCGGCTATGAGCAGGCTGAGGCGCTGGCGGATGCTCAGGCCGCGGGCTTTCGCGTGCTGGGCCCGTTGCGCGTCTGGCTGAAGGCTGAGGTCGGCGGCTGATGTCTCAGCCGGCCTTGGCCTCGAAGCCCTGCAGCAGGTTGACGGTGTTGAGCCCCAGCTCCTCGATGGCGTAGCCGCCTTCCATCACGAAGAGCGTCGGGCGCCGGAGCCGGGCGATCGCCTCGCCGATGCGGATATAGTCCTCGCTGCGCAGCTTGAGATAGGAGATCGGGTCCTTCTCGAAGGTGTCGAGGCCGAGCGAGATCACCAGCGCGTCGGGCCCGTAATTCTCGATCCGCTGGATCGCGTGGCCGAGGGCGGCGCCATAGGCGTCCCACTTGGTGCCGTGGCGCAGCGGATAATTCGCGTTGAAGCCTTCGCCCGGACCCTCGCCCGCCTCGTCGGCATAGCCGGCGAAATAGGGATAGGTCGTTTCCGGCGCGCCGTGGAGCGAGACGAACATCACGTCGGGACGGCGGTAGAAGATCGCCTGCGTGCCGTTGCCGTGATGGTAATCGACATCGAGGATCGCGACGCGCCGGGCCCCGCCCTGGCGGAAGGCCTCGGCCGCGACGGCCGCGTTGTTGATGAAGCAATAGCCGCCGTAATTGTCCGCGGTCGCGTGATGGCCGGGCGGGCGGCAGAGCGCGAAGGCGGTCCGCTCGCCGTCGGCGACGCGCTTCTGCGCCGTCAGCGCCACATCGACCGCCGAGCGCACCGCGGCCCAGCTGGTGGGCGTGATCGCGGTCGAGGCGTCGAGCGCGAAGAAGGCGAACTTGCCGGCGATGCCCTCGGGCTCGATATGACGCATGCCGCCCACGGGCCAGCTCAAGGGCAATGCCGGCGGCGCATCCTTGCCGAAATGGGCCGACCACTGGTTCCAGGCGGTCTCGAGGAAGGTCAGCAGCGGCGCGCTATGGACGCGGCGGATCAGCTCGGGCCCGAAACGCTCGGGCGGCAGCACCGGCCCCAGCTTCGTCTCCGCGATGCGCGACAGGATGCTGTCCACGCGGCGCGGATTCTCGTAGGGCGGCACGAATTCGCCGAACGCGAGCTCGCTCTTGGGCGCATGTAGCCGGTGATCGACGCTGGCAATCGTGATCATGAGACCCCTTTGACCCTCTCGCGCATGGCCGCTCCACCAACCCGATGCGCGAGAAGGCAGTTCAAGAACGGTTCAAATCTTCGCTTCGAAGCCCTGCAGCACATTGACCGCGTTGATGCCGAGCTCCTCGACGGCATAGCCGCCTTCCATGATGAAGAGCGTCGGCTTGCCGGCCGCGGCGATGGCCTCGCCGATGCGCAAATAGTCCTCGTGCTTCAGCTTGAATTTCGAGATCGGGTCCTTCTCGAAGGTGTCGACGCCGAGCGAGACCACGATGACATCGGGCGAGAACTCGGTCAGGCGCCGCATGGCGGTGTCGAGCGCATGTCCATATTCGGCCCAGGCGGCGCCCCAGCGCAGCGGCAGGTTGAGATGGAAGCCCTCGCCGCGGCCCTCGCCGCGCTCGTCGGCATGACCGAGGAAGAAGGGGAATTCCTGCTTCGGGTCGGCATGGATCGAGATCGTCATCACGTCGTCGCGCTTGTAGAAGATTTCCTGCGAGCCGTTGCCGTGATGGTAATCGACATCGAGGATCGCGACCCGCGCGGCACCGCCGTCGCGGAAGCCCTGGGCCGCGATGGCGGCATTGTTGAAGAAGCAGTAGCCGCCATAGAAGTCGGAACCGGCATGATGGCCGGGCGGCCGGCAGAGCGAGAAGGCGCCGCGCTCGCCGCCCTTGACCAGCTTCATGCCCGTCATCGCCACCTCGGCCGAGGCGATCGCCGCGCGCCAGGTGCCGGCGGTGATCGGCGTGCCGGCGTCGAAGGAGAAATAGGAGAGCTTGCCGTCGATGGTCTCGGGCAGGAGCCGGCGCATGCCGGGCGCGATCCAGTTGAGCGGCAGGGCGTCGTAGCTGCCATGCTGCGCCACCCACTCGTCCCAGGCGGTTTCGAGGAAACGGACGAATTCCGGCTTATGGACCCGCAGCACCGGATCGGCACCGAATTTTTCGGGCGCCAGCACTTCGCCCAGCTTCTGATCGCGCACGCGCGCGATCAGGATCTCGGCGCGGCGCGGCATCTCGAAGCAGGGCATGAGCTTGCCGTCGATGAGCTCGGCCTTGCCGTCCTGCAGCCGGTGGTCCTCGGTGAAAATGGTCTTCATTCGGTTCGATTCCTGGCGTCTCGTTCCTGGGGCCGATCGGGGAAAGGAGGGACCCTTTAATGCCCCTGCGCCGCGCGGGACGCAATGGGAGAACAAGGCTAGAACCGGCCGCCATCGGATCGTTCCGGAACGAGTCGTTGGCGTTCGCCTAAAGAAAAAGGTCGAGCCGTTCGCGCCAACCGGCCTCGCAAGGTCGTCGGATGATTCCGGCTGCGTCTTCAACCCGGTCCGGATCGCGTTACAGACCTTCACCCTGTTCTCGTCGCGAGGCGGGATGAACCCGGGCACGGTCGCGTTTTGCGGGCCCATCGCAAAGTTGACGGCACCGATGGCGGCGATCGCAGGCGATCTTGGTGGAGGTCGATGCGGCGGTCTCGATCCGGTCGTGGTTCACGACCTTGACGAACCCGTCGACGCCGAAGCCATCCGGATCGCGACCCGGCGGCTCGCATTGAAAGAGCAGATCGCCGGCACCAGGATCGGCGCTGCAGAGGCGACGCTCCGGAAGCCAAACGAATCTCGTCAAAACAAGGAGATCGCCGAAGCGGTCCAGGCTCGATCCCGGACCGGTTTGAATCCGCAACCTTTGTTCGGAAGACCGGGATAGAGTGAAGGTCCCTCATCCCCGGCCCTCGCCGGAACACCCGTCCGGATTGCCCAGAATGTCCAGCACCGCCCTGCCCGCCGCCCGCCCCTCGGTCATGAGCGGCATCGGGCTGATGGTGCTGGCGGTCCTGCTCTTCACCACCATGGACATGCTGGTGAAGCTGGCCGCGGAGCGCTTTCCGATCGGCCAGATCGTGTTCGTGCGGAACTTCTTCGCCTTCCTGCCCGTGACGATCATGATCCTGCGCTCCGGCGGCTGGTCCGCGATCCGCACCCGCAACCCCCTGGCGCATCTCCTGCGCAGCGGGGTCGGCATCCTGTCGATGGCCTGCTACTTCCTCAGCTATGCCCTGCTGCCGCTGGGCGAAGCGGTCTCGCTCGCTTCCTCGGGGCCGCTCTTCATGACGGCGCTGTCGGTACCGCTCCTGGGCGAGAAGGTGGGGCCGCGGCGCTGGAGCGCCGTCGTGGTCGGCTTCGTCGGCGTGCTCGTCATGATGCGGCCGGGCAGCGGTCTGTTCCAGGCGGGCGCTCTGGTCGCGATCGCGGCCGCCTTCTGCTATGCGCTCGCCGTGACCCAGGTGCGGCGCTTGAGCCGCACCGAAGGCAGCACCGCCATCGTGTTCTATTTCACCCTCTTCGCCACGATCGCAGGCGCCGCGAGCCTGCCCTTCGACGCGGTCATGCCGACCTGGTCGGAGATGCCGCTCCTGGTCGCGATCGGGCTCATCGGCGGCGTCGCGCAGTTCGCCTTCACCGCCGCCTTCCGCCGCGCCGCGGTCGCGATCATCGCGCCCTTCGACTATCTGGGGCTGGTCTTCGCGATGATCTATGGCTCCCTGGTCTGGGGCGAGGTGCCGGATGCCTGGCTGATCGCGGGGGCCGCGATCGTCGTCGCCAGCGGTCTCTATATCGTCCATCGCGAGGCGGTCGTCGGCCGCCGCCATCGCGCCGCCCTCGCCTCCGGCTGACGCCCGCGCGCCCTCAGCGGCGGCGCTTCAGCTTGGCCTCAGGCCGGACGGCGCCGCCCGCCATCGGCGTAGCGCCGCTCGATCGCGTCCCAGATCTTGGCCTCGATCTGCAGGCCGTCGAAGCGGTTGATCTCCTGGATGCCGGTGGGCGAGGTGACGTTGATCTCGGTCAGGTGATGGCCGATCACGTCGATCCCGACGAAGACCAACCCCCGCGACTTCAAGGCCGGCCCGATCGCCTCGCAGATCTCGCGCTCGCGGGCGGTCATCTTGGTCTTGGTCGCCGTGCCGCCGACATGGAGGTTGGACCGTGCCTCGCCCGCCGCCGGCACCCGCAGCACGGCGCCCATCGGCTCGCCATCGACCAGGATGATGCGCTTGTCGCCGTCGCGTACCTCCGGCAGATAGCGCTGCACGATCACGGGCTCGCGATAGAGCTGGGTGAAGAGCTCCAGGAGCGCATTCAGGTTCTCGTCGGCCGGGACGAGATGGAACACGCCCGAGCCGCCATTGCCGAACAGCGGCTTGATGATGATGTCGCCATGCTCCTTGCGGAATTCGAGGACCTCGGCCCGGTCCGAGGTGATGAGCGTCGGCGGCATGAGGCCGGGGAAATGGGTGACGAACAGCTTCTCGGGCGCGTTGCGGACATGAACGGGATCGTTCACCACCAGCGTCTCCGGGTGGATATGCTCCAGGAGATGGGTGGCGGTGATATAGGCCATGTCGAACGGCGGATCCTGGCGCATCAGCACGATATCGAGCGTCGCCAGGTCGAGGACCTGCTCGGCCCCCAGGGTGAAATGATTGCCGCGCTCGCGCCGGAGCTGCATCGGCCGGGCCCGGGCCCGGACGCGGCCGTCGCGCAGGAAGAGCTGGCGCGGTCCGTAATGGAACAGGGCATGGCCCCGCCGCTGCGCTTCGAGACCCAGCACGAAGGTGCTGTCGGCATCGATATTGATGCTCTCGATCGGATCCATCTGGATGGCGACGGCAAGGCTCATGGCCGGCAATATCCCTGTTCGTGGGGCCTCGCGACTATAAGCCGGCCCGCCTGCGTCGCGCCAGTTGCCGTCTCGGGGCCGGCAGACGGACGACGCGCCTCGCCGGCGCCCCGCGCCGGACGGCCTGTTCTCCGCCGCGGTTATCGAGCAGAATTCCCAAGGGACTTGCGTCGCAGCGGACCGGTCACGTCCACGGGGGACCTGGCGGCCAACCGGCGGTCGTTTTCCGCCTTTCGCCAGCGCGGGGCTACGTGCCGGTTTCGGGGGAATGTGAATGCGGCAGATCGAGATCTGGGCTCAGGCGCTGCGATGGCATCAATGGTCGAAGAACATCCTGCTCTTCATCCCCCTCTTCGTCGGCCATGCCTATGCCGACCCGGCGAAGATCGTGACGGCCGTCATCGCCTTCGTCGTCATGTGCCTGCTCGCCTCCGCCAACTACATCGTCAACGACATCCTTGACCGCGACGCGGATCGCGAGCACCCGACCAAGCGCCGGCGTCCCTTCGCGAGCGGGCGTCTTTCCATCGCGACCGGCTATGCCGTGGCCGGCGTCATGGGGCTGGTTGCGCTGGTGGCGGCCTTCTACCTCTCGCCGCCCTTCCTGCTGGGCCTGATCGCCTATCTGGTCCTGACGCTCGTCTATTCGGTGGCGCTGCGGCGGGTGCCCCTGATCGACGTGCTCGTCATCGCCATCCTCTACACGCTGCGCATCCTGATGGGCACCGTGGTCATCGGGCTGGAACCGTCGCCCTGGCTGCAATCCTTCTCGCTCTGCTTCTTCCTGTCGCCCGCCTTCGCGAAGCGCCATGCCGAGCTCATGGGCGCGGCCGGCCAGCAGAAGAACATCGCCAACCGCGGCTACCATGCCGAGGATTGGCCGCTGACGCTGGCCTTCGGCATCAGCGCCGGCATCGCCTCGATCGTCATCATGCTGCTCTACCTCGCCAACGACGCGATGCCGTCCGGCTACTACGCGGATCGCGCCTGGCTCTATGTCATTCCGGTCGCGATGACCGCCTGGCTCATGCGTGTCTGGCTTCTCGCGCAACGCGGCCAGCTTCACACCGACCCCGTGGTCTTCGCGCTGACCGACATCACCAGCCTGGGGCTGGGCCTCGTCGTCGCCGGCGCCTTCTGCCTGGCCCTGTGAACAAAAACTCTGCGAAACACGATGAAAGCTTTCCTGGCGCGGGGTCGCCGGCAGCGGCCGCTCCTTCCGCTCCCCGCGCCTCTCCTGCATAGTGGCGCGCCGGATTGTCCGCACAGCTTTTCATGTCGATTTCATTCAGCGGCTTAAAAATGCAGCGGTGGGTACGGCTTTTCCTGTCCTTGTTCGCCGCGAGCGTGTTCGTCGTCCTGCTCGTTCCGTTTCAGCCCTGGATGCCGACGGCCCAGCTCGATCCGTCCTGGGTTCTCGGCCTCAACCAGGCCGTCGCGCAGGGGCTCGTGTTCGGTCGCGATATCATCTTCACCGGCGGCCCCTACGCAGCGGCCGTCTTCGAGCAGTATCATCCGGCGACCTATCTTACAGCGGTTGTCGTCACCCTTCTCTTCGCCGCGTTCTTTTTCGCGGCCTTCCAGGCGATATCCCGCGGCACGGGCGCCCTCTGGACCGTCGTTCTGCTGCTCTCGGTCCTGGTCGTCGTCGCGTCCAAGCTCGCCCTGCTCACGGCCTACGGCCTGATCCTCTCGATCGTTCTCGTCCGCCATTGCGCCGAGGATGGCGACGATGAAAGCCCGCCGCGGCCGCTCCTCGTCGCGGCGCTTTTCGTGCCGCTCGGCCTGATACCGCTGACAAAGATCAACCTGCTTCTTTCCACGGCCGCCCTGATCCCGGTCCAGCTCGCCTTCCTGTGGCTGAAGGGCCGGAAGGGGCTCGCGGTCTGCAGTCTGGCCGTGCCGGCGGCCACGCTCGTCGCGACCTGGCTTCTGGCCGGCCAGCCGCTGGACGGCCTGCCCGCCTATTTCGAGACGGGATTCTCCGTCATCGCCGGCTATAGCGACGCGATGTCCAGCCACGGGCCGATCAAGGAGGTCATCGTCTATGCCCTCATGGCCCTGGCGATCCTGCTCGCCGTCATCCTGTCGCCTGGATCGTCACGGCTTTCCGCTCTGCTCCTGTTTCTTTCGTTCGCCGCCTATCTCTTCCTCTCGCTCAAGGCCGCATTCGTCCGGCATGACGGCCACGCGTTCAATGCCGCGGCGGCCCTTGTGGTCGCCGCCGCCCTGCTGAAATTCGCCATCCCGCGCAACCTGGCGGTGACCGCGGCCGTCCTGGCCTCGATCGCGGGCGCCGGCTATATCGAATCCCACTATGTCAAGCTGACGGCATCCCTGGTCGCGGAACTGGCCACCCGGCCCTACATCAAGGCGGCGACGGGTCTCGAGCGGGCGATCACCGGCGGCGATCTGGAAACGACCTATCTCGCGCAGCTGGCCGCGATCCGCGCCGAGACGAAGATTCCGCCGCTGGCCGGCACGGTCGATATCTACTCCTATGGCCAGGCGGCGCTGATCGCGTCCGGCAACAAATGGGCGCCGCGACCCAACCTGCAGTCGCACGCCGCCTATACCCCGGCGCTCGCGGACGCGGACCGGGCCTATCTGCTCGAGCGGGGTCCCGACAATGTCATCTTCCGCATCGAACCGATCGATGCGCGCTATCCCTCGCTCGAGGACGGATCGAGCTGGCCCGTGCTGCTCGGCGACTACCGGTTGGACAAGGCCGCCGGAGACTATCTCTACCTGCGCCGTCGGGACGATGTCTCGGCGCCGGACCTGCGGCCGGTCTCTGAAGGCGCGTGTCGCTTCGACGAACCGATCGGCCTGCCGGATTCGGACAAGCCGCTGTTCCTCAAGATCGGCTTGCGGAAGACCCTGCTCGGCCAGCTTGCCTCCCTGCTGTTTCGGGTGCCCGCCATCATGATCACCGCCGAGCTGGAAAACGGCGAGACGCGGCAATACCGATTGATCCCGGGAATGACCGAGGCCGGCTTCATCGTCTCGCCGCTCGTGGAGAATATCCAGGAATTCGCCGCCTTCTATGGCGATGAGGCCGCCTTGGCCGGGAAGCGGGTGAAGAGCTTCCAGATCTCGGGACGATGGATCGATCTGCTCTGGCACAACCCTTGCGAGATCGGCATCAGCACGATCGAGCCGAGGCCGGGCGGCTAGCTTCTTCCTCGCCGGCCGGGCTTCGACCCACCGCTTCCGCCATCGATCGGCCCAGGCGGACGCTTTCGGAGATGCCGCGGTCTTCCGGATAGTAGAAGCAGGTGTCGGCGATCTGCAGGCCCGCGACCGAGGTCTGGACCGGCGGCAGCATCGCGGCAAATCCCGGCGGACATACGGGCTGCGCGTGGCGCAGGCGCCCGACATGGCAAGCGACGAGGTCGCCGTCGCGCAAGGACGGATTGAGCCGCTTCAGGCAGCCGAAGGCCTCGGTCCTGAAGGCTTCATCCGGCTGCCGGAACTTCGGGTGGGTGGTCGGCATGTAGTAGGGAACATAGACAACCGTGTCCGTCACCGGCCGCAGCCTGGAGAACTCGACGATGCCGGGGATCTCGAAGCGCGGATCCGAGATATTGACCCAGAAATGGGGCGTGACCGATCGCGTCAGGCGGAACACCACGCACACCACGCCGATGTTCCGGATCGCCTCGTAGCGGGCCCGCTCGGCCGCGGGCAGATCCGGAACCAGCGCGCTCACGAGCGGCGTCGGCACGGTCGATATCACGGCATCGGCGGCGACATGGCCGCCGCCGGCCTCGACGCCCTTGACCCTGCCGCCGGCGATGTCGATCCGCGTCGCCGGCGTGGAAAGCCGGATTTCGCCGCCGCCCCTGGCGATCGCATCCACGAGGGCCCGGATCAGCGTTTCCGATCCACCCTCGAGGCAGCCCAGCTCTTCCTGGAACAACGAGCGGCGCGAGCTGCCGATGCGCTTGATCCGGGTCCAAATCCAGGCCGCCGAGATGTCGTCCGCGTAGTCGTGGAACTTGAGCCTGAAGAGCGGCGCCCACATCCGCTCATAGACCCGGCCGCCGCACCAGGCGGTGATCCATTCTTTCGCGGACAGGGTCTCGAGGCGACCCGCTTCCCGGCGCCGCGCCGACAGGGCCATCATCAGCCCGTAGCGGAGCTTCTCGGCGAGCCCGAGCTTCGGAAAGCGGAGCAGCGACACCGGGTCGCCCCAGGGATAGAGCGTTCCGTCGAGGTAGTAGCCCATCGAGGTCGGCGCCCATCGCATCTTGCCGGCGAGCCCGAGCTCGGCGAGCAGGTCGAGGGTGGGTCGATCTGCCTTGCAGACGAAATGATAGAAGCGCTCGATGGAAAGCCCCGCCAGGTCGAAATGGGCGGCCATGCCGCCGGGCTCGGGCGCCGCTTCGAGAACCGTCACCGCGTGACCGCGCTTCATCGCGTGATAGGCCGCGGCGAGGCCCATGGCACCGGCACCGATGACGACGAGACGGCTCAAGATCGGTGTTCCCGCATGACCGTCAGATCTGGAGGCGGCGAAAGACGAACCAGGGCAGGTGGCGGATGATCAGCATGATCGGACGCCAGATCCAGGGCGTGTAGAGGATGCGCCGCCGCCGCAAGACCGCCCGACAAATGTCGGCCGCGACCCGGTCGGGCGACACCAGGAAGGGCTTCTTCTCCAGCGACGCGGTCATCGGCGTATCGACCGGGCCGGGCTTGACGATGAGGATATGCACCGCCGTTCCGTCATAGGTCTTCTGGAGCCCTTGCAGGAAGACGTCGAGCCCGCCCTTGGACGCATCATAGACCGGGTTCTTCGCCCGGCCGCGGTCGCCGGCGACGGAGGCCAGCGCGACGAGGGAGAGCGGCGCGTCGGCCCGCCGGTTCTTGAGGAGCGCCAGCGTCCACAGGGCGGCGCTGGTCAGATTGGTGTCGAGCAGGCGGCGGGCCTGCGAAAGATCCGTCATCGTCTTCGGCATCTGGCCCAGAAGCCCATAGGCGATGAGGATCTCGTCCGGCTCGCCGAAGCGGGACCGGATCGCGTCGACATGGCTCTCGATCGCCTCCATCGCCGCGAGATCGGCGGTGACGATCTCCGCGGCCGCGGCGCCGCGCGCCAGAAGGTCCGCCGCGATCTCGCGCAGGCGGTCTTCGTGCCGGCCCACCAGCGTGCAGCGCAGATCGGCGCTCGCGCATCGCCGGGCATAGGCTTGGGCGATCGCCGAGGTCGCGCCCAGGACGAGCAGGTGGCGCGCGCCGCTCATGCCGCGACCCCCGTCACGCGCCGCCAGAAGTCGGACAGGAAGGCGGGGTCGCGTTGCGCCTCGAGTCTTCTCCAGTTCGGATAGCCGGCCTGGAAATGCCGCGGCGACATCGTCGCATCCTTGGCGGGATAGAGCCGTCCGCCCGCTTCGAGCACAATGTCGGCGAGCTCGTTCAACAGAGCCGACGTGCCGGCACCGAGATTGGGAAAATCGAGCGCCAGCGTGGCGCCGGGCATCGGGAACGAAAGAATTCCCGGCGAGGTCCGGGAGCCGAAGATCTTCAGCACGGCGAGGAACGATCCTTCGCTCCGCCCGACGGTCAGCGCGAGCAGCTTGCGGATCGCGTCCGGCGCCGCCGCCATCGGGATGGCGCATTGGTGCTGGAAGAAGCCCCGCTTCCCGTAGAGCCGGTTCCAGTGGCCGATTCCGTCGAGCGGGAAAAGGAAGGGATCGTAGTGGGTCCTTCCGCGTCCCCATGCCCAGGGCCGGCTGCGATAGACCGCGTTGAAGGCGCGCAGGGCGCGCCCGTTCAGCAGCCAGGCCGGCATATCGCAGGGCACGGCGAGAGAGGGATCCCGATGGGTCTCCAAGCCGCCGTTCGTCGCGTGCCGGCCGCGCATATGGAGGCCTCGCCCCAGGTGCCGTCCCTTCGCCAACCCGTCGATCCAGGCGGCGGAATAGTCCCAGCCGGCATCGTCCGCGGCGATCCGGAAGAACCCGTCCAGATCGGCGAACGGCAGGGTCTCCGTCTCGAAATGGGCGGAGCCGACCGGCGCCAGCTGCAGCTCGACCCAGAGGAGGAGGCCGGTAAGGCCGAGGCCGCCGATCGTGGCCGCGAACAGCTCGTTGTCTTGCGACGCCGACAGCTCGCGCACCTCGCCGTTCGAGCGCGCGAGCCCGATCGCCCTCACATGAGCGCCGATGCTGCCCGCCGATTCATGGTTCTTGCCATGCACGTCATTGGCGACCGCCCCGCCGATGCTCACGAACTTCGTGCCGGGGCAGACCGGTGGAAACCAGCGGCGCGGAACCGAGATTCGCAGCAGCTCGTCGAGGCTAAGGCCTGCCTCCGCGCGGATCACGCCGGTGCCCCAATCCGCGGCGAGGATGCGGTCGAGGAATCGGGTCTCGATCAGCCGGCCCCGGGCGTTCAGGCAGGAATCGCCGTAGCTGCGGCCGCGGCCATAGGCAAGGGCGGGCACGCTTGCGCGCACGATCTCGGCGCGGGCGGAATCCAGGAAAGCCGGGCGCGAGACATGATGGGGCGCTTTGTGAAAGCGCCCCCACGCTTCAACGCTCTCCAGCGGCAAACCCTCTTCCTCTCTTCCAAGGGAGAAACCCGGCCCCGGGAGGTTACGCGCTTTCCGCCGACCTGGGAATGTGGGCCCGATCCAAGGGATCAGTTCAGCCGGGACTTGAGCTCCCGGATCAGCCTGCGCGCCTGCTGGCGCTCGCTGCTTTCGGAAGCGGCCGCCGTGAAGCGCTCGAGCGCCTCGGCCGCGGCCCGGAGATTGCCGCTCTCGGCCTCGATCAACCCGAGCTCCCGCCAGAGACCGTTCTCGTCGGGCGCGAAAAGCAGCATGCGGCGCACATGCTCGGCCGCGGCGCTGAGCGCGCGCGCCGCGATCAGGCGCCGCTTGATGTTGTTCTCGAGCCGCAGCAGCACCGCGCGATCGGGCAGGGGATCGTAGTGGCGCGCCTCGAGCTCGGCCGCCGGCCCATGGACCACCTTCACCAGGCGGCGCAGCTCCGCCACTTCCAGCACCGCGCCGCCATTGAAGGGATCGAGGATCGCCCGTCCGCCCGCATGCTCGAGGCGGATCACGAAATGGCCCGGGAAGTCGAGCCCGACCGCGTCCCAGCCCTGCCAGCGCGCGGCATGGAGATAGAGGATGCCGAGCGCCACCGGCAGGCCGCGCCGGCGCTCGATCACCGACAGCAGATTGGCATTGGCGAGATCGTCGTAATTGTCGCGGTCGCCGTCATAGCCTTCCTGCCGGGCCAGCACCGCCGCGAGGGCGAAGCGGCAGGCATCGAGATCGTCGCGGCCGGCGACGGCGAACGCGTTCGCCACCGCCTGCCCCAGCGCCGTCAGATGCGCCCGCGCCGCCGCCAGGGACGCTTGCGGGCGGTCCAGGGAAGCGAGCGCCAGGGCGGCGCTCGCCAGATCGACGGTCGCCTCCGGCGCGGCGCCGATCGAGGCCAGGTAGTCGCGCGCCGGCATGGCGTCGGGCCAGGGCGGGACGGTTGCAACGGGGGGACGGTCGGCGGTGGCGCTCATCGGCAACTCGCCTCAGGCGAAGAAAGCATTACGAGGTGCTGGCCGCCCCGGCCGGTGCATGAGGGGTGGCCGGTACGGAATCCCCGGGCGGGGATTGAATCGGGACGGGCTCGGTCTGCGCGGGCTCGGTCTGGGCGGGTAAGGGCGGCGGCGGTTCGCCCTTGATGCGCACATAGCTGGTAACCCTCCGCACATAGGAGATGTCGCGCGCATGGTCGATGACGCGCTGCAGCTCGGCATTGTCTTGGGCTATTCCCATCAGATAGATCGTGCCCTCCACCGCCTCGACGCTGTAATTGACCGACCGGATCTTGATGTCGAGCAGCATCTTGTTGCGCAGCTCCTGCGCGACCCACTGATCCTGGATGGCCTGGCCGAGGTCGGGCGCCTCGGCGACCTTGATCTCGTCGATCACCTGCTTGACGCCGTCGACCTCCCAGGCGAGGCGCACCGCCGTGACCCGGGCCGAAGCCTTCTGCACCACGCCGGTCAGCAACAGCCGCCCCTCCTGGATCTGCAGCCGCACCTTGCTGAACATGTCGGCATCGTTGTCGAGCCATCGTGCCTGCACCTTGGTCCAGATGACGTCGTCGGACAGCGCGGTGCCGAGGCCCCGTTCCTGGGTGGCCTGGACCGCGACGAAGACGCCGGCGGTCTCGGCCATGCCGATCGGGCTGCAGCCGGCCAGTGCCGGCACCAAGACCGGCAGGAGCAGCGCCCATAGAACGGGCCCGCCCCAAGCATGCGCCCCCCGGCACGCGCTTTCGGGCCGACGGGTGAGAGCGTGGGCCGGCGCCATCATGCGAATCGGCGCCGATTCTAGCCTGCCGCAAGGTCAATCCCGCAAGGAATAGCGGGGGATTCCTCCGATTCGTTCCCAGATGACGCCGGTCGGCAAGGATCAGTCCGGCTCCGGCCGCCAGGCATCGGGCAGGTGCCGCGGCCAGTGGCCCGGCACCATCAGCACCGCATCGAACCTGAGATCGAGCTCGGCCAGATGGGGATGCTGCGCCAGCCACCGCAAGAGGGCCCGCGCGATGCGGGCCTGGCCGCGCCGGTCGATGGCCTCGCCCGCGGTCAGGAGGTCGGCGCGATGCTTGACCTCGATCGCCACCAGCAGCCGTCCGCGCCGCGCGAGGATGTCGATCTCGCCCACGCCGAGGCGCAGATCGCGTCCCAGGATGCGATAGCCTTTGAACCGCAGCCACCAGACCGCGAGCGTCTCCGCCCAGCGGCCCCGCCGCAGCGCCGCGCGGCGCCTGTCGCTGTCGGGGCCCCGCGGAACCGCCATGGCGTCAGGCCGCGGGGTCGGTGCCGGCCAATGCCAGCGCCCGCGCATAGACCTCGCGGCGCGGCCGGCCGGTCGTGGCCGCCACCGCCGCCACCGCGTCCTTGAGGCTCATGCGGGCGAGTGCCTGGCGCAGCGTCGCGTCGAGATCGGCGGCCGAGATCGAGGCGGCTTCCTCCAGGGGCGGCCCCGCCACCACCACGATCTCCCCCTTGGGCGGCCCGGCTTGCGCATAATGCGCGGCCAGCGCCGCGAGGGTCCCTCGCCTCACCTCCTCATGCAGCTTGGTGAGCTCGCGCGCGACCGCGGCCGGCCGGTCGCCCAGCACCGCCGCCATGTCGGCCAGCGATTCGCCAAGACGGTTGGCGCTCTCATAGAAGATCAGGCTCGAGGGAATCGCGGCCATGGTCTCGAGCTCGCGCCGGCGCTCGCCGCTCCTGGGCGGCAGGAATCCCGCGAAGAAGAAACGGTCGGGCGGCAGGCCCGACAGCAGCAGGGCCGTCAGGGAAGCGGAGGCACCGGGCAAGGCGGTGACGGCGTGGCCCGCCTCGATCGCCGCGCGCACCAGCTTGTAGCCGGGATCGGAGACGAGCGGCGTGCCGGCATCGCTCACCAACGCGATCGATTGGCCCTCGGCGAGGCGGCGCAGCAATTCCGGCCGCATCCGCTCGGCATTGTGTTCATGATAAGGCAGGGTCCGCGCCGCGATGGCGTAGCGCGCCAGGAGCTTGGCGGTGACGCGCGTGTCCTCGCAGACGATCAGATCGACGCCGCGCAGCAGCGTCAGGGCGCGCTCGGTGATGTCGCCCAGATTGCCGATCGGTGTCGCCACCAGATAGAGCCCCGCCGCCGGCGCCTCGTCGCCGCTCCGCTCGCCGATTTTCCGGCTCCTGGCGCGTGGCGGCTCGGGTTTACTTGACGGGACCTGATCGCTAGGCTCGGCGGCATCATCCCCATCGACGCCGGAGCTTTCGGCCCGTGTCGCCTTCCCCTGCCCTCGCCCACCCGTCCGCTTGGCCATCCTTCGCTCCTGCCCGGCGCGCGGTCTTTCCGCTCGTGGCCCTGCTCATGGCGGCAAGCCTGCTCGCGGCTTGCGCGCAGAAGACTGTTACGACGCCGCCGCCGAGCCAGCAAGCGACCGAGCCGGTCCCGGCTCCCGCTCCGGAGCCCGCCCCCGCCCCCGCGCCGACCCCCACGGGGCCGGCCAAGGTCGGCCTGCTGCTGCCGCTCTCCGGCCCCAATGCGGGGCTGGGCCAGGCCATGCTGAACGCGGCCGAGATGGCCCTGTTCGAATCCGGATCCGACAATCTTTCGCTCGAGGTTCGCGACAGCGAGCAGATGGGCGGTGCGACCGCCGCCTCGCAGCAGCTCGTCGCCGCCGGCGTCGAGACGATCCTGGGGCCGGTCTTCGCCTCGGGCGTGGCCCAGGCGGCGCCCGCCGCGCGCACCGCGCAGGTGCCGCTGATCTCCTTCTCGACCGACAAGTCGGTCGCGGGCAACGGCGTCTATGTGATGGGCATCCTGCCCCAGGTCCAGGTCGATCGCGTCGTGCGCTATGCCGCGACGCGCGGCTACAAGCGCGTGGCGGCGCTGGTGCCCGACAGCGCCTTCGGCCGTGCCGTGACCGGCCAGCTCCAGCAGACCCTTCTCGCCACCGGCGGCAACCTCGCCCAGGTCCAGTTCTATCCGCCGGGCACCTCGGATTTCTCGCCCTTCCTGGAGAAGCTGGGCGCCGCCAAGGGATCGTTCGACGCGCTGCTCATTCCCGAGGGCGCCGACGTGCTGCGGACCGTGGCCCCGCTCCTGTCCTATTACGGCATGGAGCAGACCACGGTGCATCTGCTCGGCACCTCGCTCTGGAACGACCAGTCGCTGCTGCGCGAGCCCTCGCTGGTGGGCGGCTTGTTCGCGGCCCCGGCCAGCGAGGCCTGGGCCGGCTTCGCCGACCGTTATCGTTCGAACTACGGCGCGCAGCCGCCGCGCATCGCCAGCCTCGCCTATGACGCGACGCTGCTGGCGGCGGCTCTCACACGCGACCCGGCCCATCCGCGGATCGACAACAGCATCCTCACCGGTCCCGACGGGTTCTCAGGCATCGACGGCATCTTCCGCTTCCGGCCCGATGGCGGCGTCGATCGCGGGCTTGCCGTGTTCGAGATCCAGAACGGCGCCTTCGGCCTGGTCGATCCGGCGCCGCAGAGCTTCCCGCCGCCCGGCGTCTGACGGGCCGTTTCTTCGCTCAATTCAGCTGCGCCAGCGCCCGCTGGTCGGCGGCGTCGGCCTGGGCCGTTTGGCCGAGACCGCGCCAGGCCCGCGCCATCCAGCGCCAATTGCCGGGGCTGGTCTCCTTGCGGGCCAGCCGTTCGCCGGCGAGCGCCCGGGCGAGAGGGTGCTGCCCGCCGCGCAATGCCGCCGCCAGCAGGGTCTGCTCGATCAGGTCGCGCTGCGCATGACTGCCGCCGAAGAGAGGGGCCCGCCTTCGCGTCGCGAGCAGCAGGTCGACGGCCTCGCCGTCATGGTCGCGGCCGAATTCGATGAACGCCTCGGCCAGCGGCAGCCCCACCTCGCGCGTCATCATCGCGTTGCTGTCCTGGCCCAGCGATCGCGCGGCCAGGCGCGCGCGCAAGGCCTCGGCCTGCTCCTCCTCGCCCGCGCCCACGAAGGCCATCATCGCGTGCACGTCGTTGAAGCAATAGACCAGGTCTTCCGCGTAGGCCTGCCAGAGCTTGGCCAGCGCCTGCCAGCGGTGCCGGCCGGGCTCGAACCCCGCGAGCTTCAGGCGCCAGAGCAGCGCCGACGCATCCACCAGATCGAGCGGCTGGTCGCTGACGCCGCCGCGCAAGGGACCGTCATAGAGCTCGAGCGCCGCGTCGCCGTCGCCATGGTCGAGCTCGTAGAGCGCCAGGTGCCACCAATTATGGACGGCGAAGAAGCTCTCGGCCCAGTAGGGCGCGCCGCCCCACAGAAAGGCGATGCCGTCGCCGATGCGGCCCTGCATCTCCAGCACATGCGCCACGGCGTGATGCGCCCAGGGGTCGTAGGCATTGCGCGCGATGGCGGCCCGGCCGAGCCGCTCGGCCTGCTGATAATCGCCGCTCTCCTCGAGCCCGAAGGCGAGCATGCCGAGAAGGAAGCCGTAGCCGGCATCGCTTTCGCTCCAGCTCGGCAGCACGCGGCCGACGGTGTCGCGCAGATTGGCGCTGTCGCCCAGGAAGAAATAGAGATCCTGAAGCACCTTGGTCGCGAACAGATCGCGCGGATGCTCGAGCAGCACCGCTTCCCAGGCCGCCGCCGCGTCCTGCCAATGGCCGCTGGCCCAGGCGCGCGCGGCATGGAGATGGCCGCGCAGCCGCGCCGGCATCTGCGGCCGCAGGGCGGCCTCGGCGCGGGCGAGGCAGCCTTGCGCCGCCAGCGCTTGCGCGCGCGTCATCGGATAGACGCGTCATCGGATAGAGATGCAGCACCGCTTCGATCAGATGGCCGAAGGCGAAACCGGGATCGGCTGCGACGGCGCCGCGGATCTCGGCCAGGGGATCGCCGCTCAGCGCCACCACGCCGAGGATGGCGCGCTCATAGGCCTCGAGCGCCGCGCGATTGTCGGTGCCCGTCGGCTCGCCCCAGCGGTCGGTCAGCGCCACGTCCCCTCTCCCGCCACCTCGCCCCGGCGGCGCCAGCTTCGGCCGATCCGGATCGCCGGTCTATGGAGAATGTTAGGAAGACGGTCATCGCTCCTGGAGGCTGCCCGTCGAGCGACCCTGCCGGCCGAGGTCGGCGTTAGGCCGGCTTCGCCTCGGCCAGCTTCTGCTCCGCTTCCCGGATCGGCTTCGTCTCCTCCAGCAGCCATTCGCGGAAGGCCTTCACCGCCGGCCGGTCGGCGGTGGTGCGCGGCGCCACCAGGTAATAGGCGAATTGCAGCTTCAGCATCACGTCGAAGGGCTTCACCAGATGGCCCGCCGCGATCTCGTCCTGGACGATGACGAGGCTCGCCAGCGCCACTCCCTGCCCCTTGATCGCGGCGTCGATCGCCATGGTCTCGGGCGAGAAGCGGGGCCCGCGCGTCGGATCGACATCCTTGACGCCGGCCGCCAGCAGCCACATGCGCCAGTTGGGATAGAGGTCGTTGTCGGGCTGCACGTCGCTGTGGAGCAGCGTGTGGTATTTGAGGTCCGCGGGTCGTCGCAGAGGATGCGGGCCCTCGAGCAGCTTGGGGCTGCAGACCGGAAATTCGGGCGCGCTCATGATCTTGTCGACGCGCAGGCCCGGATAATGGCCGCCACCGTAACGGATCGCGACGTCGATCGGCTCGATCGCGAAATCGACCACATGGTCGGTGGCGTCGATCCGGAGCTCGATCTCGGGATGAAGCGCGCCGAAGCGCTCAAGCCGCGGCACCAGCCAGCGCGCGGCGAAGGTGGGCGCCGAGGAGACGGTCAGCGTGTTGCGGTTGGCACGGGTGACCAGCGCCATGGCGGCCTGGATCCGGTCCAGCCCCTCGCGCAGGCCCGGCAGGCAGAGCTGGGCCGCGTCCGTCAGCATCAGCCGGCGGTTCAGGCGGCGGAACAAAGGCTGACCGAGCCGGGCCTCCAGGGTCTTGATCTGCTGGCTGACCGCGGCCGGGGTCACATGCAGCTCCTCGGCCGCCTTGGCGAAGGAAAGATGCCGGGCGGCCGCTTCGAAGACCCGCAAAGCATTGAGCGGAAAGGCGTTCATGCCCTGCCTTTCAGAATAGTTTTCCTAATCTTCTAGGCTAGAAGGTCTCGTTTGTCAAACGGCGTCAATTGGGCCATTTTTCACGTTATAGAGCCGGTGGCGCCGCTCTTTCAGTGAAGGAAATATTAGTTCATGGCGCCCCGGCCGAACGAATGGAGGATGTTATGATCGATCGTTTCTTTGATGGCTTGGTCCAAACCTGGTTCGGTTCCGACCGGAACCTCGCGACCCAGCAGAAGCTCGAGCGCGATACGCTTTCGCTCGACATCGCGTCGGGCACCTATCGGTTGCTCGAGGGGATCGACAGCGGGATCGCGGCCCTGGCTGCCGGCGCCTCGCGCCTGCGCCATGGCGATCGCCACAGCCCCGTCGGCTGCGGCTGAAACCAGGGACGGGCGGGACGAACCCCGTCCGGCAAATCACTGATGGCCAGCGAACCGAGGGCCTGCCGTTCCTGAACGGCGGGCCCTTTCGCTTTTCAGGGTGGCGGTTAGCCGAGCAACGCCGGGAGCAGGGCGTTGAGGCGCTGGCGGCCTTCGGGCGTGGCCCGCAAGCCCGATGCGTCGAGGATGAGGAAGCCGCCCTCGATCAGCCGCTTGAGCTTGGCGCGATCGAACAGGGCCTCGGGCTCGGCGCCGGTCTCGTCGATGAAGCGCTGGCGGGCGACACCCTCGCCGAGCCGCAGGCCCATCAGCACCATCTCCTCGAGCCTTTCTTCGCGATCGACCTCGTCGCGCTGGCGCGTGGCGTGCCCCTCGCGCTCGACCGTCTCGAGCCAGGGCTCGGGCGCGCGATGCTGGCGCGTGGCCCATTTGCGGCCGGCGAGCGTGAGCCTGCCGTGGGCGCCGGGACCGACGCCGACATAGTCGCCATAGCGCCAATAGACGAGATTGTGCCGCGACTCCTCGCCGGGCCGCGCATGGTTCGAGATCTCATAAGCCGGCAGACCCGCGGCTTCGGTCAGCTCCTGCGTGATCTCGTAGAGCGCCGCTTGCGTGGCTTCGTCGGGGATCTTGAACTCGCCGCGCGCGACCGCCCCTTCGAAGGCCGTGCCGGGCTCGATGGTGAGCTGATAGAGCGAGAGATGGCCGCCGGCGCGCGCCAGCGCTGCTGCAAGCTCGGCGCGCCATTGCGCCGGCGTTTGATCGGGCCGGGCATAGATCAGGTCGAAGGTGAAGCGCGGGAAGTTCGTGCGCGCGGCGTCGAAGGCCTTGAGCGCCTCGGTGGCGCTGTGCTGTCGCCCGAGGAACTTGAGCGAAACATCGTCGAGCGCCTGGATGCCGATCGAGACGCGGTTGACGCCGGCCTGGGCGAGGGCTCTGAAGCGACCGATCTCGACCGAGGTCGGGTTGGCTTCGAGCGTGATCTCGATCCCGGGCGCGAAAGACCAGTGATGGCGCGCGCGCTCGATCAGGTCCGCCACCATGCCGGGCGGCATCAGCGAGGGCGTGCCGCCGCCGAAGAAGATGCTGTCGAGGCGGCGAGGGGGGCCGCCCGCCGCTTCGATCTCGGCCGCGTAATGGTCGAGCTCGCGGATCAGCGCGTCACGCCAGCGCGTCTCGTCGATCGCGGCGCGGACATGGCTGTTGAAATCGCAATAGGGGCATTTCGACTTGCAGAAGGGCCAATGGAGATAGAGCCCGAAGCCGCCCGGCACGGGTCTCGCCCCGGCACCCGGCATCGGCACCGTCTTCTCCTGCGTCGTCGGAATCATGCCGCCTCTCTCAGGCGAAGCAGGCGGCCACCAGCTGGCGGAAGGCGTCGGCGCGGTGGCTGATCGCATGCTTCTCGGCCGGGTCCATCTCGCCGAAGGTGAGGGTGCGGCCGTCGGGCAGGAAGATGGGGTCATAGCCGAACCCGTGCAAGCCACGGGGCGGGAAGGCGAGGCTGCCCTCGACCTTGCCCTCGAAGGTCTCGCAATGGCCGTCGGGCCAGCAGAGCGAGAGGGCGCAGACGAAACGCGCGCGGCGATGGCCGGCGGTCCTGATCCCGCGCGTCTCGAGCGCGCGCTCGACCCGTTTCATCGCCTCCCCGAAATCGCGGTTCTCGCCGGCCCAGCGCGCCGAATGGATGCCGGGCGCGCCGCCCAGCGCATCGACGACGAGGCCGGAATCGTCGGCCAGCGCCGGCAGCGATGCCGCCATCGCGGCGGCGCGTGCCTTGAGCTCGGCATTGCCGCGGAAGGTCGTCTCGGTCTCCTCGGGCTCGGGCAATCCCAGGCTCGCGGCCGAGACCGGCTCGACGCCGAAGGGCCGCAGCAGCTCGGCGATCTCCCTGACCTTGCCCTGGTTGTGGCTCGCCACCACCAGAGTCTTTCCTTCGAAACGTCGGGCCATCGACAGGGTCTTCACCATCAGGAGGCAGGGATTCTCTTCCGACCACAGGGTAGGGAAAGTCTCGAGCGGCCGAAATCCCATCGCGAGATAGAAGGCGCGGGTGGCGTCGTAAGCGGCGGACCCGGCCTCGGGCGCCAGGGTCTTCACCGACAGGAACTCGACGCCGAGAGGCGAAAGATGGGCTTCGACGGCCTTGAGCAGGCGGCGGCCGATCCCCTGCCGGTGATGGTCGGCCAGGATCCCCAGGCAATGAAGCTCGGCGGCCCAGGCGCTCTGCGGCTTGACGGTGGCGAAGCCCACGACGCGGGCGCCGCTGCGAGCGGCCATGAGGGTCAGATCGCGGGCCTCCTCGGCATAGCGTGCGATGGCGTCGGGGATGCCGAACCAGTCGGGCAGGGCCGTCAGGATGCCGTGGACGAGCGCGTGACGCCGCTCGGAGTCGGGCTCGGGTTCGATGCGGATGTCGTTGCGCGCCGTCGGCCCACTCATCCGGCCTTCCGGATCGCCTCGCGCTGGAGAGCGACCAGCTCGCCGATGCCCTTGCGCGCGAGCCCGAAGAGCTGGCCGAACTCGGCATCGGAGAAGGGCTTCTTCTCCGCCGTGCCCTGGATTTCGACGATCTGGCCGGTGCCGGTCAGCACGAAATTGGCGTCGGCATCGGCATTGCTGTCCTCGGCATAGTCGAGATCGAGCACCGGCACGCCCTGGAAGATGCCGCAGGAGATCGCCGCCACATGGTCCTTGATCGGCATGGCCGGCATCGCGCCCAGCTTGCGCATATGGGCGAGCGCGATATGGAGGGCCACGAAGCTGCCGGTGATGGCGGCGGTGCGGGTGCCGCCATCGGCCTGGAGCACGTCGCAATCGAGCCGGATCTGGCGCTCGCCGAAGCCGCCGAGATCGATGACGGCGCGCAGGGAGCGACCGATCAGGCGCTGGATCTCGAGCGTGCGGCCGCTCTGCTTGCCTTTGGAGGCCTCGCGCTCGGTGCGCTCGTTGGTCGCGCGCGGCAGCATGCCGTATTCGGCCGTGACCCAGCCGCGGCCGGAATTGCGCAGGAAGGGCGGCACCTTCTCCTCGACGGTCGCCAGGCACAGCACCTGCGTGTCGCCGAAGACGGCGAGGCAGGAACCCTCGGCATATTTGCTGACATTGATGTCGAGACGGATGGAACGAAGCGCGTCGGGCGCGCGACCGGAAGGACGCATGGATCGGGAGGCCTAGGAAAAAGGTTTCGAGGGTCTGGCTTGGTGGTCCGGACCCTATCCTCTGACGCCCGACCGGTCCAGTTCGGCGAAGCCCGGGCGACGGCCCGGTTCACCCGGCCGGATCCCTCGCCCGAGCCCCCGGCCATGTCCCTCACATTGACGGTCCCGGCCGGCATTACTAAGTTTTAGAACGCGCCAGGAACCAGCCATGACAACGCCTCTTTCCATCAAGCGGACGCTGCAGGCGACGGGACGCCCCGACGCCGTCGCCGAGCTCAGCCAGCGCTCCCGCGACATCTTCCGCCATATCGTCGATGCCTATGTCGAGACCGGCGAGCCGGTCGGCTCGCGGACGCTCTCGCGCCGGCTGGGCCTGAGCCTGTCGCCCGCCACGATCCGCAACGTGATGGCCGATCTGGAGGAGGCGGGGCTGCTCTATGCCCGCCACACCTCGGCCGGCCGGCTGCCGACCGAGCTGGGCCTGCGCATGTTCGTGGACGGGCTCCTCGAGATCGGCGGCCTGACCGAGGACGAGCGCCAGACCATCGACAGCGAATGCGCGGCCTCGGGCCGCAGCCTGCCGCAGGTGCTGGAGCAGGCGACCCAGATGCTGGCCGGCCTCTCGCATTGCGCCGGGCTGGTGGTGGCGCCCAAATCCGCCCGGCCGCTGAAGCATATCGAGTTCGTGCATCTGGGCCCCGGCCGCGCGCTCGCCGTGCTGGTGACCGAGGACGGCATCGTCGAGAACCGCATCCTGGATCTCCCGATCGGCCTGCCGCCTTCCTCGCTGATCGAGGCCGGCAACTATCTGGCGGCCAAGCTGGTGGGCCGCACGCTCGACGCTGCCCGGGCCGATATCATGGCCGAGATCAGCAGCCAGCGCGCCGAGCTCGACCAGCTGGCGGCCAAGGTGGTGGAGGCGGGCCTCGCCAGCTGGGCCGGCGGCAACAAGGACGGCGCCCTCATCGTGCGCGGCCAGTCGCGTTTGCTCGAGGATGTGAAAGAGATTGCCGACCTCGAAAGGGTCCGGGCCCTCTTCGCCGCGCTCGAGACCAAGGAATCGCTGGCCCGCCTGCTCGAGGCGGCCGACAGGGCCGAGGGCATCCAGATCTTCATCGGCGCGCAGAACGAGCTGTTTAGCCTGTCGGGCTGCTCGGTCGTGATCGCGCCCTATCGCGATTCCGACGAGCGGATCGTGGGGGCCGTGGGGGTGATCGGCCCGACCCGCGTCAATTATGCCCGCATCATCCCCATGGTGGACTACACCGCCAAGGTGATCGGGCGCGTGCTGGGGACGGGAGGGGCCTTGATCCGGCCGTCCGGGGACCCCATAACCCGGTCCTGACCCCGCCGACCGAAGGAAGACCATGACGGACGAGAAGAGAGACGAGGGCGCGCCCGCGCCCGCCAATGACAGCGCTGTGCCGGCCGAGGCCGCGGCGGCCCCCGGGACCGACCCGCTCGAGGAGGCCAGGGCCGAGATCGGCCGGCTCAAGGACCAGCTCCTGCGGGCGCTGGCCGAGACCGAGAATGTGCGCCGGCGGGGGCAGCGCGAGCGCGAGGACGCGCAACGCTATGCCGCCACCGCTTTTGCCAAGGATATGCTGGCCGTGGCCGACAATCTGGGCCGCGCCCTGCAGCATATCCCGGCCGAGCAGCTCGACAGCGACCCGGCCCTGAAGACCCTCTATGACGGCGTGGCCGCGACCGAGCGCCAGCTCGTGGCGGCCTTCGAGCGCCATGGCATCCGGCGCATCGAGCCCCTGGGCGAGAAGTTCGACAGCAACCTGCATCAGGCGATGTTCGAGGTGCCGGGCACGGGCCAGCCCGCCGGCACGATCGTCCAGGTGCTGCAGCCGGGCTACCTGATCCAGGACCGGCTCCTGCGCGCGGCCATGGTCGGCGTGGCCAAGGCCGAACCGGCCGCGGCCAAGCCCAACGGCGAGGGCGGTGCACCCGGCAGCCGGATCGACACGGTCGTTTAGCGCCGGCGTTCGGGGCGGCGGAACCCTGCAGTTCCTGAGCCAATGCGGATGAGCGGGCTGGCGCAAAGCGTTATGAGCCGGGGTTGTTTCGGCCGCGCTCGGCCGAGCGGCGCATGAGCAGCGGGAAGAGCCACAGCATGAGGAGGCCGACCGCGGCCAGGCCCAGCCCGACGATCCAGAGCGGCGGCGCCTCCAGGACCCAATAGCCGATCGCGGCCAGCGCCAGCCCGATCACCAGATCGGCGCCGAACAGGATCCTGATGACGCGGTAGATGCCGCTGTTCTGCAGGTCGGGTTCCTGGCTGCTGCTCATGGCGCATCCCGAAGGGGCTGGAGGGACCGGTCGGCCGGGGCCGGTTCAGGGCCTGCAGAATAGGGGTCCGGGAGGGCGGCGGCGAGAGGCTGGAAATCACATCTGACCGGGGCCTGCGGCATGTCGCCAAGGGGCAGATTCTGGCGTTTTTGCGGCCATCAGGTGCTTGCGCCCGAACCCTGGCCGCCTATATATCCCGTCGGACCAAAAGGTCATTTTCCCAAGCGGTATCGGGTCTTGCCCGGTAGCCGCAGGGCAGCTTGAAAATCGGGGGTCCCGGGGCGGTGCTTCGCCAACCCGAGAAGGCCGCGGGCGGACCTGCCATGGAAACGAGGAAGCAATGAGCAAAGTTATCGGCATCGATCTCGGCACGACCAACTCCTGCGTCGCCGTGATGGAGGGCAAGGATGTCAAGGTCATCGAGAACGCGGAAGGCGTGCGCACCACGCCCTCGATGGTGGCTTTCACCGATTCCGGCGAGCGGCTGGTGGGCCAGTCGGCGAAGCGCCAGGCGGTGACCAATCCGGAGAACACGATCTTCGCGGTGAAGCGCCTGATCGGCCGGCGCTACGACGACCCGATGACCCAGAAGGACAAGGGTCTCGTCCCCTACAAGATCATCCCGGGCGACAATGGCGACGCCTGGGTCGAATGCCATGCCAAGAAATATTCGCCCTCGCAGGTCTCCGCCTTCATCCTGCAGAAGATGAAGGAGACCGCCGAAAGCTATCTCGGCGAGAAGGTCACGCAGGCCGTCATCACCGTTCCCGCCTACTTCAACGACTCGCAGCGCCAGGCCACCAAGGATGCCGGCCGCATCGCGGGTCTCGAGGTGCTGCGCATCATCAACGAGCCGACGGCGGCCGCTCTTGCCTATGGCATGGAGAAGAAGGGCACCGGCACGATCGCGGTCTATGACCTCGGCGGCGGCACCTTCGACATCTCGATCCTCGAGATCGGCGACGGCGTGTTCGAGGTGAAGTCGACCAACGGCGACACCTTCCTCGGCGGCGAGGATTTCGACGCGCGCATCATCGATTATCTCGCCGACGAGTTCAAAAAGGAGCAGGGCATCGATCTGCGCAAGGATCGCCTCGCCCTCCAGCGCCTGAAGGAAGCGGCGGAGAAGGCCAAGATCGAGCTCTCGGGCACGATGCAGACCGAGGTCAACCTGCCCTTCATCACGGCCGACCAGAGCGGGCCCAAGCATCTCAACATCAAGCTGACCCGCGCCAAGCTCGAGGCCCTGGTCGACGACCTGATCCAGAAGACGGTCGAGCCCTGCCGCGCGGCCCTCAAGGATGCCGGCCTCAAGGCCTCGGAGATCAACGAGGTGGTGCTGGTCGGCGGCATGACCCGCATGCCGAAGGTGATCGAGACGGTGAAGTCCTTCTTCGGCCGCGAGCCGCATAAGGGCGTCAACCCGGACGAGGTCGTGGCCATCGGCGCGGCGATCCAGGGCGGCGTGCTCAAGGGCGAGGTGAAGGACGTTCTGCTCCTCGACGTGACCCCGCTGTCGCTCGGCATCGAGACGCTGGGCGGCGTGTTCACGCGCCTGATCGAGCGCAACACCACGATCCCGACCAAGAAGAGCCAGGTGTTCTCGACCGCCGAGGACAGCCAGAACGCGGTCACCATCCGGGTCTTCCAGGGTGAGCGCGAGCTTGCGGCCGACAACAAGATCCTGGGTCAGTTCGACCTGGTGGGCCTGCCGCCGGCCCCGCGCGGCGTGCCGCAGATCGAGGTCACCTTCGACATCGACGCCAACGGCATCGTCCAGGTCTCGGCCAAGGACAAGGCCACCGGCAAGGAGCAGCAGATCCGCATCCAGGCTTCGGGCGGTCTCAACGAGACCGACATCCAGAAGATGGTCAAGGATGCCGAGGCCCATGCCGCCGAGGACAAGAAGCGCAAGGAGCTGATCGAGGCCCGGAACAACGCCGACAGCCTGATCCACTCGAGCGAGAAGTCGCTGGCCGAAGGCGGGGACAAGGTCCCGGCCGCCGACAAGACCGCCATCGAGGCGGCCGTGGCCGAGCTCAAGGAAGCGGTCAAGGGCGAGGACAAGGCCGCGATCGAGAGCAAGACCCAGAGCCTGATGCAGCTCGCCATGAAGCTCGGCGAGGCGCTCTACAAGCAGAGCCAGGCCGACGCCCAGGCGGGCAGTGCCGGCGGGCCGGCGGGTCCGGGCGCTGGCGGCGGTGCCGGTGCGGCCGGCGGTCCCAAGGAAGGGGTCGTCGACGCCGATTTCGAGGAAGTCGACGAGAACCGGAAGGGCAAGGCGTAACCGAAGCCGGGCTCGACCATCAGAGACGGACTATCAGCGGGGCCGGCGGGCCTCGGGGGCGTAACGAAACCATGCTCCATCGCTCGCCGGCCCCGTTTCTGTTATCTGACAAGGGTCTTTCAATCTTCGAGTCGTAGGTTCCGGCGAGTGACGACAACCTGACCATCATGGCCAAGCAGGATTACTACCAGACCCTCGGGGTGCCGAAGGACGCGAGCGCAGAGGCCATCAAGAAGGCCTACCGCGCGGCGGCGATGAAGTTCCACCCCGACCGCAATGCCGGCGACAAGGCGGCCGAGCACAAGTTCAAGGAAATCAGCGAAGCCTACGAGATCCTCAAGGACGAGCAGAAGCGCGCGGCCTATGACCGCTACGGCCACGCCGCCTTCGAGAACGGGGCGGGCGCCAGGCCCGGCGGCGGCTTCGGCGCCGGGGCCGGCTTCGGGGCGGGCGGCTTCGCCGACATCTTCGAGGAGATGTTCGGCGAGTTCGTCGGCGGGCGCGGGCGGGCCCAGGCCCAGACCCGCGGCGGCGACCTGCGCTACAACATGCAGATCACGCTCGAGGAGGCCTTCGCCGGCAAGACCGCCACGGTGCGCGTGCCTTCCTCGGTCAAATGCGAGGATTGCGCCGGCTCGGGCGGCGAGAAGGGGACCCATCCGGTCTCCTGCCCGGTCTGCCACGGCTCGGGCCGCACCCGCATGACGCAGGGCTTCTTCACCATGGAGCGGACCTGCACCCATTGCGCCGGCACCGGCCGCGTCATCGAGAAGCCCTGCAAGAGCTGCGGCGGCTCGGGCCGCACGCGGCGCGACAAGAGCCTCAACGTGAATGTGCCGCCGGGCGTCGAGGACGGGACCCGGATCCGCCTCGCCGGCGAAGGCGAGGCCGGCCTGCGCGGCTCGCCGCCGGGCGATCTCTACATCTTCCTCTCGATCGAGCCGCACCGCCTGTTCGAGCGCGACGGCGCCGACCTTCACGTGAAGGTGCCGATCCCGATGGTGACGGCGGCCCTGGGCGGGCCGATCGAGGTGCCGGGCATCGACGGTGCGCGGGTGCGCCTGCAGATCCCGGCCGGCGCCCAGAGCGGCCAGCAGTTCCGCCTCAAGGGCAAGGGCATGAGCATCCTGCGCCAGCATCACCGCGGCGATTTCTACGTCCATCTCGCGGTCGAGACGCCGGTCCATCTCACCAAGAAGCAGCAGGAGCTGCTGGGCGAGTTCGACAAGGCCGGCGGCAAGGGCAAGAGCCACAGCCCCGAGGCCGAAGGCTTCTTCGCCAAGGTGAAGGAGTTCTGGCAGGAGCTGAAGGAGTAGGGCGGCGGGCGCCGCCCAGCCGCCGATCCAAGGATCAGGCGAGCCCTCTTCTGATGAGATTAGTCTCGGCCTCCGGGTCGATCGCTTTGGCCGCTTCGATATCGGCTGCCGCGCGAGCCGGTTCCCCTTTCGCTCGCGATACATAAGCGCGCCCGATCAATGTGCTGGCGCGAAGATTCGGCCGTTGCAGCCGACCAGATTGCAGCCGGTCGGCTATGTCAAAGTCCTCGGCAGCAGCGTCGATGCGGCCCAGCTTCAATAGTGTGAGCCCGCGCCACACATGCATGTCTTCACAGCCGGCGACGAAGCGATCGATCGCGTCGAAATCACGAAGTGCGGCCTCTAAATCGCCCATATCGAGGAACATGAGCCCGCGGTTTAGCATCGCAATGTGATCCTCTGGATCGAGTCTGAGAGCTTCAGCGAAGTCATGAATTGCGGCATCGTAGTTTCCGATATCCGAATGAGCATTGGCGCGATTGTTGAAGGTGTGATTGCGATCGGGATCAAGCGCAATGGCCCGCGTGTAATCGCGAACGGCCGCTTCGACATCGCCCAGCCCCTGCCATAGCCAGCCACGAAGGTGGTGGGTTTCACTGTCGTCAGGTCTAAGACGGATCGCCTCGTCGAGGTTCCTGATCGCCTCGCGATCCTTCTTCAGCCTCATCCAAATGCTGGCTCGGTCGAGGTGGTGCTGCGCCCGGTCGGGCTCGCGGCGGATCTTCTCCGACAGTTCGTTCAGTGCACGTTCCAGATTGTCGCGGCTGTTCTCTGACATGCACAACGCTGCGGCTCAATTTCCTCGGTTGTAGAAATCCGGATAGATAATACCAGATGGTGCTTCAAACGCAGCTTCCCGCCTTGCGCCGTCGCCCATCCCCCGGCTAAATGCCCGCCCAACATCATCGAACCGTCATGAGGGCGGAGGCAGGGGAAGCCATGGCTACCAGGATCGGCGTCGTGGGGGCGGCGGGGCGGATGGGGCGCATGCTGCTGGCGACCATCGCGGCCACGCCCGGCTGCGTCATCGCGGGCGGCACGGAGCGGCCGGGCAATCCGGCGCTGGGCCAGGATCTGGGCAAGCTCGCCGGCCTCGATCCCGTCGGCGTCGGCCTCACCGCCGACAGCGATGCCCTCTTCGCGGCCTGCGATGCGGTGCTCGATTTCACCGCGCCCTCGGCGACCGCGACCCATGCCGCCTTGGCCGCCAAGCATGGCCATGCCCATATCATCGGCACCACCGGGCTCGAGGCGCCCGAGCGCGCGACCATCGAGGCGGCGGCGGCGAAGGCGGCGATCGTGCTGGCACCCAACATGAGCCTCGGCGTCAATCTCGCGATGCTGCTGGTCGAGCAGATGGCCAAGGCGCTCGACGCCGACTGGGACATCGAGATCCTCGAGATGCATCACCGCCACAAGGTCGATGCGCCCTCCGGCACCGCGCTGGGCCTGGGCCGCGCCGCCGCCAAGGGCCGCGGCGTCAAGCTCGAGGCGGTGTCGCAACGCGTGCGCGACGGCATCACCGGCGAGCGGCGGCGGGGCGACATCGGCTTCGCCACGCTGCGGGGCGGCGACGTGGTGGGCGAGCATCGCGTCATCTTCGCGGCCGAAGGCGAGCGCATCGAGCTCGGCCATATCGCCACCTCGCGCGCGATCTTCGCCCGCGGCGCCGTCAAGGCCGCCCTCTGGGCGCAAGGCCAGCCGCCCGGGCTCTACGGGATGAAGGACGTGCTGGGGCTGTGACCATGCCATCGCCGAGGAACGGCCTGTTCGACCTGACCGGCAAGGTCGCGATCGTCACCGGCGGCAATGGCGGCATCGGGCTCGGCATGGCCAAGGGCTTGGCCGATGCGGGCGCCACGGTCGTCATCGCCGCCCGCGACGCGGCCAAGGGCGAAGGGGCGGTGATGGCGCTGGCCGCGTCGGGCGCCCGCAGCGGCTTCGTCGCGGTCGATGTCACCGACGCCGCCTCCTGCCGCGGCCTCGTCGAGCGCACGGTCGAGCGTTTCGGCCGGCTCGACATCCTGATCAACAATGCCGGCATCAATATCCGAAAGGCTCCCGAGAGCTACACGCCCGAGGAATGGCACCGGGTGCTCGACATCAACCTGACCGGCGCCTTCCTCTGCAGCCAGGCGGCCCATCCGGCGCTCTGCCGGGCCGGCGGCGGCAAGATCGTCAATATCGGCTCGATGATGTCGATCTTCGGCGCGGCCTTCGCCGTGCCCTATGCCGCGAGCAAGGGCGGCATCGTGCAGATGACCAAGGCGCTCGCCACCGCCTGGGCCAAGGACAAGATCCAGGTGAACGCCGTGCTGCCGGGCTGGATCGACACCGACCTGACGCGCCAGACCCGCCGCCAGATGCCGGGTTTCCATGAGCGCATCGAAGCTCGCACGCCAGCGGGACGCTGGGGGTCGCCGGACGATATGGCGGGCGTGGCGGTGTTCCTGTCGGCGCCGGCCTCGGACTTCGTCACCGGCGCCGCCATCACGGTCGATGGCGGCTACGCCGCGCAGGGTTGAAACGGGTCAGCGGCGCGCGGAGACGAGGGCCGCCTTCAGCGCGTTGGCGAAATCGAGCCGCTCGGCCGGCGACAGGAAGCGGCCGATGGCGAGCGCATTGCCATGCGAGCGCAACAGCAACGGCGTGTCGGATTCGATCGGCTCGTCGAGCTGGACCTTGAGCCAGTAGGGCTGGAAGCTCCAGCGCTGCACCCGGCCCTTGAGGTCGTGGCGCTCGACCGTGAGCAGGCTCGGCGTCAGGCGGATGCGCTCGAACATCCGCGCGCTGCGGTAGTTGAGGCGGAAGAGAAGATAGAAGAGCCCGATCTCGACCACGCCGAAGCCGGTGATGGGCCAGGCGCCGATGGTGAGGAAGGCGATGCCGGCGAAGAAGCCCACGGCGCCGATCGCCGTCATCAGGATGGCGAAACCGGCCGGCGGCAGGCTGCGATAGGGCGTCAGCACCGCGTCCAGCAGCACGGTCTCCTCCGAAGCGGCCGCATCGTTCTCGGCCGCCGCTTCCGCACCGTCGAAGGGCCGGGAGGTATCTCGCTCTGGGCTCATGGGCCCACTATAGAGCCCGGGGGGCCGGCAGATAAAGTGAAGCAATTGTCGCCTGTTGGGGCCGTCCCGCCCCATTCCGCCGGCCGGGGCGCGCCTGCTATAGAAGGCGGGCGCCGCCAGGGGAATCCGAAGGCCAGCCCATGAAGCCCGCCCAGATCGAGGAGATGTTCCGCCGGTTCCAGGCGCAGAACCCGGACCCGCGCGGCGAGCTCGATTACATCAATCCCTATACCCTGCTGGTCGCGGTGGTGCTCTCGGCCCAGGCGACCGATGTCAGCGTCAACAAGGCGACCGAGCCCCTGTTCAAGATCGTGCAGACGCCGGCCCAGATGCTGGCCTTGGGCGAGGAGCGCCTGCGCGCCTATATCCGCACCATCGGCCTCTTCAACACCAAGGCCAGGAACGTCATCCGGCTCTCGCAGATCCTGGTGGAGCAGCATGGCGGCCAGGTGCCGCGCGACCGCGCGGTGCTGGAGACGCTGCCCGGCGTCGGCCGCAAGACCGCCAATGTGGTGCTCAACATCGCCTTCGCCGAGCCGACCATCGCGGTCGATACCCATATCTTCCGCGTCGGCAACCGCACCGGCCTAGCCCCCGGCAAGACGCCGCGCGAGGTCGAGGACCGGCTCGAGAAGGTCGTCCCCGAAGCCTACAAGCTCCATGCCCATCACTGGCTGATCCTGCATGGACGCTATGTCTGCAAGGCGCTGAAGCCCGACTGCCCGCGCTGCCTGATCGAGGATCTCTGCCAGTTCAAAGGCAAGCTGCTGGCCACCGGACCGGCCGCGCCGACCCCGCTCAAGGCTTTGAAGAAAAAAGAGAAACCGGCAAAGGCGAAAGGCCCGGCGAAGACCGGGCGGGGCAAGGCGAAAGCGGGGAGGAAGCGGGCGGCTAGAGCGAGCTGATGCGCTTCTCGGTCATGAGCGCCGAGACGCAGGGGGCCGTGGCGAGGCTCGCCGCCGAGCGGTCGCGCGCCTCGAGATAGGTCACGCGCAGCGGCGTGCCTTCGGATTCCTGCGGGTAGAGATAGAGATCGAGCACGCAAGCCTGCGCGCGATACTGCCAGACCTCGGCGCCGGTCTCGTTGCGCACGAGCTGGGGATGGCCGAAGAGGTGCTGCAGCTCGTCCGGGCCGAGCCCGACGAGATCCTTCGCATCGCTGCTTTCGGTCGCGGCGGGCGTCGTCGCGGTGGCCTGCTGGACGGCCGGTGCCGGGCTGGAAGCGTCAGCGGCGGCGGGTGCCGGTGTCGCGGCGGGCGTGGCCGAGGCGCTCGGCGGCAGGGTCCGGGCAGCGCAGGCGGCCAACGCCAGGGCCATCAGCCCGGTCGCGACCATCCCCGACAACCTATTGATAGCCAACATAAAAATCACCGCCGGTGCGACCGGCGCCCTGCGCGGCGAGATGCCCATCCGATTGTCCGGCGCGTGACCGCCCACCCGGGCGTCGCGCCGATCTCGTCGCGCTGAAAGGCTATGACACAATCGTTACTGATTCGTCACCGGGTTTTGCCGCATTTTCGGAAAACTTTCCTAAGATTTTTTTGAGGCACAGCCATTCGGATTCCGCGAGGGGGCGATCGTTCGTCACGGAACGGTGCTATCGACGCCGGCCGTCGCCCAGCAGCGTCACGGTGAGATGAACCATGAAGGCGGTCGCGAGCACCGGCGCAATCAGGTTGAGAATGGGAACCGTCAGCAGGAAGGCGATCGCGGCGCCGGCCAGCATGATCCGTCCCTGATGCGCCTGGCGCAGGCGGCGCGCGGAATCCGGGTCCATCCGGCGCATGGCCACCTGCTCGAAATACTCGCGTCCCAGCAGATAGCCGTTCACCCCGTAGAAGACCGCGGCATAGGCCGGCGGGAACCAGAGCAGCAGCAGGTAGATCGGCAGCAGCAGCAGGTTGAGCCCCAGGGCCACGCCCGCGAAGGCCAGGGTCTGGCGGATGATCTCGCCCCAGGATTGCGGACGTGCCGGCCCCAGCATCGGGTAGTGCCGCTGCTCCACGGCTTCGCTGACTTCGTCGAGGAAGATGCCGAGCGTGCTGGTGACGGCGGCCGGGAAGAGGAACCAGGCGAGAATCACCACGCCGAAACCGGCGGCGAACTCGATCACCTTGTCGAGCCAGCCGATATCGAAATGCGCGAGCCAGGCCGTCAGGAACCAGAGGCCGACCGCCAGCAGCACCAGCACCGCCAGGGCCAGGGCCAGGCTCTTCCAGAGCACCCCCCGGATGCGAGGGTTGCCAAGGTCGCCGAAGGCGGCGGCAAGGGCGCTGAACATGGGGGAGGGGCCTCGGGGGCTGCGGGAATGACCGTGAAAGGCGATGATTGCCAAGGATTTAGCCGGCCCGGGCGGGGCGATCAATCCGGCTTGGCCCTGGAATTGGGAATGAAAGGCCCGCCTTGCCAGGGGTGACGGCCTTGGAAGCACCGGAAAAACCGGTCTTTTCAAAGGTCCATCCCCCTGCGGCGGAAGCGCTGGCCGGCGGCAGCAAGCTTGAGATCGGGCGGCCGCTGGCTATACTCCGCCCGCGCCGCCCGGAACGGCCTGAACATGACTTCAGGCCCTTTGGGCGGCGCCTGCTTTTCCGAAAAAGCGCCATCCCGCCGCCCGCCCCCTGCCCCAGGGGTTCGGTGCTGCAGCAGGAGAGGGAGCCCCTGACGCGGCTTCCAGGATCGAGAGCGACGCCATGGCCAACAACCCGGCTCCCGCCGACATCGACGTGCTCGGCATCGGCAACGCGATCGTCGATGTGCTGAGCCATGCCGACGAGCGTTTCCTCGACCGGGCCGACCTGCCCAAGGGCAGCATGTCGCTGATCGATGCCGAGCGCGCCGACCAGCTCTATCGCGCGGCCGGTCCCGCCATGGAGGCGTCGGGCGGCTCGGCCGCCAACACCATCGCCGGCCTCGCCTCGCTGGGCGCGCGCGCCGCCTTCATCGGCAAGGTCTCCAACGACCAGTTCGGCGGCATCTTCCGCCACGACATCAAGTCGCTCGGCATCCTGTTCGACACCTTCCCCGCGACCGAAGGGGCGCCGACCGCGCGCTGCCTCGTCTTCGTGACACCCGACGGCCAGCGCACCATGGCGACCTTCCTCGGCGCCTGCCTCGACCTGACCGAAGACGATATCGACGAGGCTCTGGTGGCGCGGGCCAAGATCACCTATCTGGAAGGCTATCTGTGGGATCCGCCGCACGCCAAGCTCGCCTTCCTCAAGGCGGCCGAGGCGGCGCATCGCGCGGGCCGGCTGGTGGCCTTGAGCCTTTCCGACGCCTTCTGCGTCGACCGCCACCGCGCCGAGTTCCAGCAGCTGGTGTCGAACCATGTCGACATCCTCTTCGCCAACGAGCTCGAGATCTGCTCGCTGTGGGAGGCGGAGGATTTCGACCAGGCGCTCCAGGTGACGCGCGGCAAGACCCGGATCGCGGCGCTGACGCGCAGCGAGAAGGGATCGGTGGTGCTGTCGGGGCGTGAAATTCATGTGGTCGACCCCGCGCCCGTCACGCGCGTGGTGGATAGCACGGGGGCCGGCGACCAGTATGCGGCGGGCTTCCTCTACGGCCTGGTGACGGGCCGCAGCCTCGCCTCCTGCGGCCGGATCGCCAGCCTGGCCGCCGCCGAGGTGATCCAGCATCTGGGCGCGCGGCCGGAAGTGCCGCTCGCCGAACAGGTGTTGTCCGATTTCGTCTGATCCGATGTGTTGAACCAGGGCTCGATTCCATGACCGACCACAATCATCTGCGCAACATCGCCATCATCGCCCATGTCGACCATGGCAAGACGACGATGGTCGACCAGCTCCTGCGCCAGTCCGGCACCTTCCGAGCCAACCAGCAGGTGGCGGAACGGGTGATGGATTCGAACGACCTCGAGCGCGAGCGCGGCATCACCATCCTGGCGAAATGCACCTCGGTCACCTGGAAGGGCACCCAGATCAACATCGTCGACACGCCGGGCCATGCCGATTTCGGCGGCGAGGTCGAGCGCATCCTCTCGATGGTCGATGGCGTGGTGGTGCTGGTGGACGCGGCCGAAGGGCCGATGCCGCAGACCAAGTTCGTCACCACCAAGGCGCTGGCCAAGGGCCTGCGGCCGATCGTGGTCATCAACAAGGCCGACCGGCCCGACGCGCGCGCGCACCAGGTCCATGACGAGGTGTTCGACCTGTTCGCGGCTTTGGACGCCAATGACGAGCAGCTCGATTTCCCGACCCTGTTTGCCTCGGCCAAGCAGGGCTGGGCCTCGACCGAGCTCGAGGGCGAGCACAAGGACATGGCGCCGCTCTTCGACCTGATCGTGCGCCATGTGCCCGCGCCCGAAGCCGATGCCGAGGCGCCCTTCGCCATGCTGGTGACGACGCTCGAGTACGATTCCTATCTGGGCCGCGTGCTGACGGGCCGCATCCATTCGGGCCGCGCCCGCGCCAACATGACGGTGAAGAGCCTCCGGCCCGACGGCACGGCGATCGAGCAGGGCCGCTTGACCAAGCTCCTCGCCTTCCGCGGCATCGAGCGGGTGCCGGTCGAGGAGGTCGAGGCGGGCGACATCGTCGCCATCGCCGGCCTGACCGAGACGACGGTGGCCGACACCATCTGCGACCCCGCCGTGGAGACGCCGATCGCGGCCCAGGCGATCGACCCGCCGACGCTGTCGATGACCTTCACCATCAACGATTCGCCGCTGGCGGGGCGCGAGGGCGACAAGGTCACGAGCCGCATGCTGCGCGCCCGCCTGCTGCGCGAGGCCGAGGGCAATGTCGCCATCACGGTGCGCGAATCCGCGGACAAGGACGCCTTCGAGGTGTCGGGCCGCGGCGAGCTCCAGCTCGGCGTGCTGATCGAGACCATGCGCCGCGAAGGCTACGAGATGTCGATCAGCCGGCCGCGCGTGATCTACCGCAACGACCCGGCCACCGGCCAGCGCCTCGAGCCGATCGAGGAGGTCGTGGTCGATGTCGACGAGGATTATGTCGGCGTGGTGGTGGAGAAGCTGGGCCAGCGGCGCGGCGAGATGACCGACATGCGCCCCTCGGGCGGCGCCAAGACCCGCGTCAACTTCCTGGTCCCCTCGCGCGGCCTCATCGGCTATCACGGCGAGTTCCTGACCGACACGCGCGGCACCGGCATCATGAGCCGCCTCTTCCACGGCTATGCGCCGCATAAGGGCCCGATCGAGGGGCGGCGCAACGGCGTGCTGATCTCGACCGGCGCCGGCACCGCGGTCGCCTATGCGCTCTGGTATCTCGAGGAGCGGGGCCCCCTCTTCATCAATCCGGGCGAGGCCGTCTATGAGGGCATGATCATCGGCGAGCACAGCCGCGGCAACGATCTCGAGGTCAACCCGCTCAAGACCAAGCAGCTCACCAACATCCGCACCACCTCGAAGGACGAGGCGATCCGCCTGACCCCGCCGCGCCAGATGTCGCTCGAGGCCTCGATCGCCTATGTCGAGGAGGACGAGCTGGTCGAGGTGACGCCGAAGTCGATCCGGCTGCGCAAGAAGCTGCTCGACCCCAACGCCCGCAAGCGCGCCTCGCGCGCGGCCGAGGCGGAGGCCTCCTGACGCCGGCTTCGGGCGACAGCCGCAGCCCGATTGCGTTATAAGGGCCGCGGAATCTCGCGAGGCCCCGAGTCGATGAATACCCGTCGATGAACAGCGTCACCGCCCGGCCTGCCCCGGGCCGCCGCAACTGGCAGGACACGCTCAAGGTCTATCTCGACCGGCGCATGCTGGTCATCCTGCTGATGGGTTTCTCCAGCGGCCTGCCGCTGCTCTTGACCCTCTCGACCCTCTCCTACTGGCTCAAGAAGGTCGGCGTCGACCTCACCACCATCGGCCTGTTCGCGCTGGTGGGCGTGCCCTACAGCTTCAAGTTCGTCTGGGCGCCGCTGGTCGACCAGCTCCGCCTGCCGCTGCTCACGCGCTGGCTCGGGCGCCGGCGCGGCTGGGCGTTCCTGGCCCAGGCCTGCCTCATCGGCGCCATCCTCTTCATGGGCGCCACGGATCCCGCGATCGATCCCTGGTGGACGGCGCTGGCGGCCTTGCTGGTCGCCTTCTTCTCGGCGACGCAGGACATCGCCATCGATGCCTATCGCATCGAGATCCTCACCGAGGAGGAGCAGGGCGCCGGTGCCGCCGCCACCCAGGCGGGCTACCGGCTGGGGCTGATCCTGGCGGGCGCCGGGGCGCTCGCGGCCTCGGACTTCATCGGCTGGCCCGTCATCTTCGCCGGCCTCGCCGCCGCGGTCGGGATCGGCATGATCGCGGTGCTGCTGGCGCCGGAGCCCGTGCCGCCCGAGGGCTGGCGCAAGCTCGATCGCGCGCCTCTGTTCCAGCAGATCAAGCAGTCGGTCTGGGATCCCTTCGCCGAGTTCCTGTTCCGGCCGGGGGCGCTGGTCGTGCTCGCCTTCGTGCTGCTCTACAAGTTCGGCGATGCCATCGGCGGCACCATGGCCAATCCCTTCTACGCCGAGATGGGCTTCACCGGGACCGAGATCGCCGCCATCTCCAAGGTCTTTGGCGTGATCATGACGCTGGTCGGCGTGGCGGCCGGCGGCCTGCTGGTGGCCCGCTACGGCCTCTTCCGCGCGCTGGTGCTGGGCGGCGTGCTGCAGGCGGTGACGAACCTGCTCTATGCCTGGGTCGCGGTCGAGGGCCATAGCCTGACGGCGCTGACCGTCACGATCGGCGCCGACAACCTCGCCAACGGCGTGGGCTCGGCCGCCTTCGTGGCCTATCTCTCGGCCCTCTGCAACGTCGCCTTCACCGGCACGCAATATGCGCTGCTCACCTCCTTCATGGCGGCGGGCCGCACCATGCTGTCCTCGGGCTCGGGCTGGCTGGCCGCGCAGCTCGGCTGGGCGCCCTTCTTCATCGCCACGGCCTTCCTCGCCGTGCCGGGCCTGCTGCTGCTCTTCTGGCTGATGCGGCTCTATCCGGCCCAGGCCAAGCCCTTGCCCTCCTCGCCCTAGGGGCTACAATTGTAGCCCCTTCATCGGAGGCTGCCCCCATGGACGAGAAGACCATCTCGCTGCGCGACGCCAACCAGCAGTTCGCCGAGATCGTGCGCCAGGTCGAATCCGGCCAGACCTTCATCGTCACGCGGCGCGGCCAGCCGGTCGCGCGCATCGAGCCCGTCTCGAAGAAGCGCAAGCTGACGCCGGCGCAGGAGGCGGCGTGGAAGCGTGTCCGGCGCGCGATGGAGAAGGGGTTTCATCTTGGCGGCAAGGCGCCGAGCCGGAAAGACATCTATGGCGATTGACCGTTTCTCGCTCGATGCGGGCATCCTGTTTTACGCGATCGACCGGTCGGCCGGGGAGAAGCACCGCATGGCATCGCAGCTCGTCGCAAGGGCGCTCGATGGCGATTGCATTCTCTCGCTGCAGGCGGTGACGGAGTTCATGGCCGCCGTGACGCAAAAGGGGAAGATGCCCTCGAACGAAGCGGCCCAGATCGTGCGCGACTGGATCTCGATCTTTCCCGTGGTCTCGCCCACGGCGGCCGATCTGGACGCGGCCTTGGCGCTGGTGACCGCCGGCCGCGCGGCATTGGCGGAAGCGATGCTGGTCGCCTGTCTCCAGGCTCACGAGTGCCACCTGTTGCTGAGCGAGGATTTCGCCGGAAAGAGCAAGCTGGGCCAGGTCGAGATCGTGAATCCTTTCGCGCGTCCTGCGCCGAAGTCGCTGGCTTTCCTCCTGGAGGAAGCGGGCAGTGACGAGTAATCCTCGCATCGGGATCTTCGAGGGCGACATCACCACGCTCGATGTCGATGCGATCGTGAACGCGGCCAACGAACGTCTCGCGCCCGGCGGTGGTGTCTGCGGGGCGATCCATCGCGCGGCGGGGCCGGAACTGGCCGAAGCCTGCGCGCGGATCGGTCCCTGTCCTACCGGCGGCGCGCGGGCGACGCCGGGTTTCCGGCTCAAGGCGCGGCTCGTCATCCATGCGGTGGGGCCGGTCTGGCAGGGCGGCGGGCAGGGCGAGCCCGACAAGCTCGCGGGCGCCTATCGGGCGGCGATGCGCATCGCGGCCGATCGCGGCTGCCGCTCGATCGCGTTCCCGGCGATCTCGACCGGCATCTATGGCTATCCGCTCGCGCCCGCCACCCGCATCGCCGTCGCGACGGTCCGCGAGGAGCTGGAACGGCCCGGAGCGCCCGGGCGGGTGGTCTTCGCCTGCTTCGGGCCCGAGGCCATCGCGGCCTACCGCCAGGCCCTCGCCTGATTCCTTGGCCCGCTTCCGTGTCTTGACATTTCTCTCAAAAAACATATCTTACGATACATCTGAAGATGGAAATGAAAGGACATCCCATGAGAGTTCAGATTGACGATCAAGACGATAGGGGCGGCTGGGGCCGTCACCGCGGGCCTCGCCATTGCGGCGGCCGCGGCGGGCGGGACGGCGAGTTCCGCGGGCTCTTCGGCGGCCGGGGCCGTGGCGGGCATGGCGGCCATCATGGCGGGCGCGGCTTCCGCATGGGGCGCCGGCTGGGCTCGAGCGACCTGCAGCTGATCCTGCTGGCGCTTCTGGCCGAGCAGCCGCGCCATGGCTATGAGCTGATCAAGGAGCTCGAGGATCGCAGCCACGGCTTCTATGCGCCGAGCCCCGGCATGATCTATCCGGCGCTGACCTATCTCGAGGAGATCGGGTTCGCCACGGTCGAGGCCGAGGCCAACAAGAAGCTCTACCGCATCAACGAGGCGGGCGAGGCCTTCCTCGCCGAGAACCGCGCCACCGCGGAGGCGATCCTGGCCGAGCTCGCCGAGGTCGGCGCGCGCTTCGCCAAGGCGCAGCGCTGGATGGAGGAGGGCGGCGAAGCGGGCGAGGCGGGCGAGCGCGGCGACGACGATCGGCGCGAGGATCGCGATGCCTGGCCGCTCGGCCGTCGCCGGCGCGGCGGCGTGCTGCCCGAGATCCTCGACGCGCGGCGCGATCTCAAGCATGCGCTGCGCGAGCAGTCGGACGCTTCGCCGGAGGAACAGGCGCGCATCGCCGCGATCCTGCGGCGCGCGGCGACCGAGATCCGCGGCAAGTAATCGTCCTGCGCCGCCGGGAACCTTCCGGCGCGAAGGCGCCCGGCGGCGGCCCGGCCTGCGTCGAAGGCCGCCGCGCGCTTTGTCAGTGCAGGGTGGCACCACCCATCGAGGTTTGGGCCGAAGCCGATCCCAGGCTGCTCGACAGGGACATGGAGATATTCGGCCCGCAGGAGAGGCCGCCGCCGCAGCCGAGCGATTGCGGGCCGAGGCCGTTCATCGTCACGGTCGGCTGATCGTCGATCTGCGCCGAGACGGTATTGCCGGGCGGCAGCACGGCCAGGAGCGCGGGCAGGAAGCCGGTGACGGCCGCGCCCGTCTCCGTTCCTTGAGCAGAAGCCGCGGCATTGGCCGCTTTCGACAGGGCCGCGAGCAGCCCTTGCGTGAGAGCCGTGACGAAGCCGGTGCCGCGCGAATCGCCCATCTCCTGATCCGTCAAGGCCACCGCATCGATCGAACCGATGCGATCGGCACTGAGAAGGGTTTGATCGGCATGGCATGGGAATGAAAGCAACGACAGGCTGCCGGCAATGGCGATGAATGCCAGCTGGCATGCTGGACCCCGCATGGAGCGCCTCCGCTGAAAGAACGGGCCTGACAAGATGTGGTGATGGCGAATCATATCACCGTCCCGTGCCCGATCCAGGAAAGAGACGCCAACAAAAGTTACAGGTGCGATGAATTTTTTAGGTCAGGCGCAACCGGAAGCAGTCCTGAGTCGGCGCCGCACCGAACGCGCAAGGATGATTGGCGGTCAGATGAATCATCGCCGCTTCGCGCGGCCGAGACGCTAAGGCGCGACGGCGATATTGAGCGACAGGTCGCCGGCCGCGCCGCTGTTGCTCGCGGCGAGATCGACGATCATGCCGGCGGGACAGCTCAGGCCGTTGCCGCAGCCGAGCGATTGCGGCCCGATGCCGATCCGCATCACGGTTGGCTGATCGTTCAGCTGGGCCGCGACCAGATTGACCGCGGGCAGGCCGCCGAACAGCGCGGAGAGCCAGTCGCCGGCGCCGCTCCGGTTGCCGGCACCGATCGCCTGCGGAACCAGCCCGCCGCCGTTCATGCCCGCCTGCAGTGCGGCCGACAGATCGGCGACGAAGCCGCCGCCGCGCAGCGCCGTCATCTCCCTGTCGGAGAGCGGCTGTTCTTCCGCCAGACCGGCGGCCGCGAACGGGGAAGACGGTTCGCCGGCCGACGCCAAGGCCGCGGCCGAGAACAGGCTGCTGACGAAGGCGGCGAAGGCCACGGCCAGCTTGCGTGCCGGAAGCGACATGAGAGCTCTCCCTCCGAATGCCGATGGAAGAGCCATAGCGGAATCGTGGTTAAGAAAGTCGTAATGAAGGTTTCGCTTCGGACCTATCGGTCCTCGCGCCGCGTGACGGAAGCGCACGAAAAAACCGTAAGCAGGGCAGCCCTGCTTACGGTTGCTTCGCATTCGATCGCGTGGTCGGCGGATTACTGCTCGCGGTCCAGCGAATAGCCGGCGGAACGCACCGTGCGGATCAGATCGTAATCCGCGTTATCGTTGATCGCCTTGCGCAGCCGGCGGATATGAACGTCGACCGTGCGCGGCTCGACATAGACATCGGGACCCCAGACCACGTCGAGCAGCTGCTCGCGGGTGAAGACGCGACCCTGATGCTCCATCAGATGGCGCAGCAGCCGGAACTCGGTCGGGCCCAGATGAATGTCGCGCCCGGCCCGGCGCACGCGATGCGCGACCAGGTCCATCACCAGATCCTCGTACTGCAGATTGTCGCCGTCGAGCGCCGGGCGGGAACGCCGCAGCAATGCTCTCAGGCGGGCCACAAGCTCACCGGGACTGAACGGCTTGGTCACGTAATCGTCGGCGCCGCTGTCGAGGCCGCGGACCTTGTCGGCCTCCTCGCCGCGCGCCGTCAGCATCACGACCGGCACCGCCCGCGTCTCGGGCAGGCGGCGCAACTGCCGGCAGACCTCGATGCCCGACACCAGCGGCAGCATCCAGTCGAGCAGCACGAGATCGGGGCGCCGCTCCTTGGCCAGCAGCAGAGCTTCCTCGCCGTCGCGGGCCTCGATCACCTCGAAGCCTTCGCGCTCGAGATTGTAGCGCAGCAGGGTGACCAGTGCGGCCTCGTCCTCGACCACGAGGACGAGCGGCTTCGCCTGCTGTTTCTGCACGGACTGCGGCCTAGGCGCCGGTGCGTCCGCCGGGCGTGGGTGCGATGGCATAGCTGGTGACATCCCCCTTGGGTCTCGCGACTTCGATCCCGCGGCCATGGACGAGGAAATAGACGGTCTCCGCAATATTTGTTGCATGGTCTCCGATGCGTTCGATGTTCTTGGCGATGAACATGAGATGGATGCAGGAGCCGATATTGCGCGGATCCTCCATCATGTAGGTCAGAAGCTCGCGGAACAGGCTGTTGTAGAGCGAGTCGACCTCCTCATCGCGATTCCAGGCGGCGACCGCCCGTTCCGCGTTCTTGTCGACATAGGCATCGAGCACGTCCTTGATGATGCTCTGCACCAGCTGGGCCATGCGCGGGATCGCCTGGAGCGTGCTCACGGGCTGCGTCTGCGAGATGGCGATGGCGCGCTTGGCGATGTTGGTGGCGTAGTCGCCGATCCGCTCGAGATCGGCGGAGATCTTCAGCGCCGCCACCACCTCGCGCAGATCGGAGGCCATCGGCTGGCGCAGGGCCAGCATGCGCATGGCCATGTCGCCGATCTGCTGCTCCATCTCGTCGATGCGCTTGTCGGACTGGATCACCTTGCCGGCAAGCTCGGCATCCCGGCGCATCAGCGCGTCGGTCGCCGTCTGCAGCTGTACTTCCGACAATCCGCCCATCTGGGCGATCGTCCGGCTCAAGAGCTTGAGCTCGTCGTCGAAGGACTTGACGATATGTTCGGCGGTCATGTCGCGTTCTGCTCCCTTTCGAGGGTCGTTCGGCCCTTGCAGCCGGTCCGGGTCAACCGGCGCCGCCGCTGAAGGCTGCGTCCGGCAGGTTTTTCATCGGGCGGGAGCGCGGCGGAACCGCGCGTCGCTGGATCGGCTCCTTTTGCCCCAGGGCCATCGCCACCAGACCTTTCCGCGAGCGAACTCTTGGATGGGACAGAACCACCCCCAACAGGCCGTCTCAGATCGCGATTTCCCGCGCCCGGAACCGCCGGCGGCCCTCGCCGGTCACGGCGCGCCGCCCTTGGTCCCGGCCGAACCTATTCGCCGCAGCCAACAGAAATAATACGATTTTATGACAATCACGTGACGGGACTTGCCGGCACCGGCGCAAGCTGTCAAGGCTTTGTAAAATTTACGTCTTTTGCAGGGCAGAGGCCTTCTTGCGGGCCTCTGCCAGGGGCAGATGGACGGTGAAAACCGATCCCAGGCCCGGCGTGCTCTCGACGGAGAGCCGGCCGCGGTGCCGATTCACGATGTGCTTGACGATGGCAAGACCGAGTCCCGTGCCCCCCATATCGCGCGAGCGCGCCTTGTCGACCCGGTAGAAACGCTCGGTCAGGCGCGGGAGATGCTCGCGCGCGATCCCCTCGCCCTCGTCGATGACCGCGATGGCGAGGGAGGGCCGGCCGCCGGACCGGCGGCCGGGCAGCTCGGTCGGCTCTCGCCAGCAGGCGACGCGCACGGCGGTGCCGGTCCGGCCATACTTGATCGCGTTGTCGATCAGGTTCTGGAACAGCTGGGTCAGCTCGTCGCGGTCGCCCTGGACCGCCGGCATGCTGCCGAGATCGGCGAAGGCTTCGACGCCGGTGATGGGCGCCGGCGCCCCCAGGCGGATCGTCATGTTGCGCTCGGCCGCCTTCAGCGCCAGCGCATCGGCGAGCCCGCCCAGAATGGGTCCGAGCTCGGCCTCGCCGGTCGGGGGCTTGTGCTCGTTGAGCTCGATGCGCGAGAGCGACAGCAGATCCGCGATCAGCCGCGCCATGCGCTGCGACTGCTGCTGCATGATGGCGAGGAAGCGCTGATGCGCCTCCGGATCGTCGCGCGCCGGCCCCTGCAGGGTCTCGATGAAGCCGATCAGGCTGGCGAGCGGCGTGCGCAGCTCATGGCTGACATTGGCCACGAAATCCGCGCGCATCTGGTCGGTGCGCTTGGCGGCGGTCATGTCCTGGAAGGCGATCAGGGCGAAAAGCTCGCCCGGCCCGCCGGCCAGGGGCTCGACGCGGGCCCGCAGAATGCGCTCGACCGGCACCGGAAACACCAGCTCGACCTCGCGGCCGGCGCCGCCTTCGAGGACAGCCTCGACCGCGTCGATCAGGGCCGGATGGCGCACCATCGCCGAGAGATCGCGGCCGACGGCGTTGGCGCCGAACTGGCTCTCCGCCGCCGCGTTCGCCTGCACCACATGGCGCTCGCCATCGACCAGCAGCACCGGATCGGGGAGCGCCTGGAGCACGCGATCGGCCACGGCCGGCGCTGCGGGCTCGGGCGGAGCGGGCGGCGGGGCCGGGGGCGCCTCGACCGGCATCTCGGGCGCGGGGGCGGCGGGCTTGCGCCGCCAGGCATAAATCCCCAGGCCGGACAGAAGGATCGTAGCCGCCGCCCCGATCAGGGCCGGCTCGAGGGCGAGCCAGCCGCCGCCGGCCAGGAGCAGCAGGATGAGCAGCGGCGGGACGATCGCCATGCCGACGAGGCGCCAGCTATCCGCGAGGCCGGGCTGCATGATCTCCTTCGTCAACGCCATCCTTCAGGTTCCGCCGGCTTTCCGCGCGCAGGGCCGGCCGACCCGCCGTCCCGCTTCAAATAACGAGAGACCCGATGCCGTCTCAAGCCGATTCGACGGGGAGAAGATCGGATTTCGGCCGGCCTTTCGATCGGCTCTTTGCCGCTCGCCGCGCCGCTTGTATAAAGCATTTATGCGATCGATGCGCGCACCGATGCGGGTTCTGGCCGGCCTCCTCCTCGGCCTCGCGGCGCTGGCCCCCGGCGCCGTCCGGGCGGACGACACGACCGCCACGCCCCGCTATACCGAATGGCAGTCTTCCGGCACCAGCAAGGATCTGCAGGCCTTCGTCGCCAAGCTCAAGGCGATGGTGGACGAAGCCGACAAGGCCAAGGCCGCGGACCCCGTCTTCATCCAGGATCTGCGCGACCTGATCGCCTCCGCCTCGGCCACGACGACGACGACGCCCGCCGCGCTGCCGACCGTCCGTCTCTTTTATGACAATTTCAGTGACGGCAACTTCACCAGCAATCCCGTCTGGAAGGTGACCGCCGGCCAGTGGAGCGTCGACATCCTCGGCAGCAATACCGGCATGAAGAGCACGATCATCCCGCCGGGCCAGACCTCGAGCCAGAACGTCAAGCTCAACGACGTGCTCGGCGCCATCCTGCAGCCTCAGACCAGCCAGGGAACGACCGGCGCCACCTACGCCTCGATCTACACGGCGGTGAAGATCACCAACGTCTTCAAGCTCAGCCTCCAGCTCCTCTCGAAGGAGAAGTTCGGCCGGCTCGACATCGGTCCCTATCAGGGCAGCGCCGGCAACACCGCCTATCGCGTGACCTACTTCCCCAACGGCAATCCGGGCCTGGCGCTGCAGCGCGTCACACCGCAGGGGCAGACCACGCTCGCCAGCTACAACCAGGTCCTGCCGCTCGAGGGCGACAAGCTGCATCTGATCGAGCTGCTGCGCGACGGCGCCGGCACCATGACCGTCTCGGTCGACGGCAAGGCCCTCGTCACGGCCAAGGACACCACCATCACCAAGCCCTTCGACGGGCTCCTGATGATCAACAGCGGCGGCCGCTACGTCATCCGCTCGGTCCAGATCGACGGCACGAACTGAGCAACGTCATCTTTCCCGAGCCTTGCCCGCCGTTGCCTTTATCGTCATCCCCGCGAAACCGGGGATCCAGCTTGATCCAGGTCGCCAGGCCCTGACGTGGATCCCCGCTGTCGCGGGGATGACGTTGGTGTTCCTTGCCCACTCTGCTCCTGGAAACCGACCGGTAAGGAGGTCCCCTCCATGAAGAAAGGCTTCCGTCAGCTTCTCGACGAAGCCAACGCCGAGATCGTGACGCTTCCGGTCGAGGACGCGATCGCGCTTCACGGGAAGGACGACGTGCTGTTCGTCGATCTGCGCGACCCGCGCGAGCTCGAGAAGGAGGGCCGCCTGCCGGGCGCCTTCCACTGCCCGCGCGGCATGCTCGAGTTCTGGATCGATCCCGAGAGCCCCTATCACCGCAAGCCCTTCGCCGAGCCCAAGCGCTTCGTCTTCTTCTGCGCCGGCGGCTGGCGCTCGGCGCTGGCCGCCAAGACCGCGCAGGATATGGGGCTCGAGCCGGTCGCCCATATCGAAGGCGGCTTCGGCGCCTGGCGCAAGGCCGGCGGCCCGGTCGAGCCGGTACCGCCGAAAGCCTGAGCGGCTTCGCCTTTAACGGACCGCGGCGAGACCGGCGAGGGCCGCCGCCGTCAGCAGGTCCGAGACGGTGGCGCCGGCATGGACGATCTGGGCGGGCTTGGAGAGGCCCATCAGCACCGGCCCGATCACCGTCCCGCCGAGCTGCTGCATCAGCTTGGCCGAGATGTTGGCCGAATGCAGCGCCGGCATGACCAGGATGTTGGCCGGGCCCTTGAGCCGCGAGAAGGGATAGAGCCGGCGCATCAGGTCGAAATCGAGCGCCACGTCGACCTGCATCTCGCCTTCATACTCGAAATCGACCTTGCGGCTGTCGAGCACCGCCACCGCCTCGCGGATGCGCTCGGCCTTCTCGCGCGGCGGATTGCCGAAATTCGAGAAGGAGAGCAGCGCCACCCGCGGCTCGTGGCCGATGCGCCGGGCGGCCGCCGCGCTCTGGATCGCGATGTCGGCGAGCTGCTCGGGCGAGGGCAGCTCGTGGACCGAGGTGTCGGCGATGAAGACGGTGCGTCCCTTCGCGAACACGATGGAGAGGCCCAGGAGCTGCTCGTTGGGCCGCGGATCGATCACCCGCGTCACATCGTCGAGCGCGTCGTAGAAGCTGCGGGTGATGCCGGTCACCATGGCGTCGGCATCGCCCTGCACCACCATGCAGGCGGCGAACACGTTGCGGTCCTGGTTCACGAGGCGCTGGCAGTCGCGGAACAGAAGCCCGTGGCGCTGCATGCGCTTGTAGAGGAACTCGGCATATTGCGCGTTGCTCTTCGAGAGCCGGGCGTTGTGGATCTCGAGCCCGTCGATATCGCCGAGACCGCCCGCCTTCATGGTCTGCTGGATGCGGTCCTCGCGGCCGATCAGCACCGGCGTGCCGTAGCCCGCGTTGCGATAGGCGATCGCGGCGCGGATCACGCGCTCTTCCTCGCCCTCCGCGAACACCACGCGGCGGGGGTTGGCCAGAAGCTTCTCGAAGATGAGGTGGAGCCCCGCCGCGGTCGGGTCGAGGCGCGCCGAGAGCTCGGATTCGTAGGCCCGCATGTCGATGATCGGCCGGCGCGCCACGCCGCTGTCCATCGCGGCGCGCGCCACGGCGGCGGGGATGCGCGAGACCAGGCGCGGGTCGAACGGCACCGGGATGATGTATTCGGGCCCGTAGCGCAGGCGCCGTCCGGCATAGGCGGCATCGACCTCGTCCGGCACGTCCTCGCGCGCCAGCTCCGCCAGCGCGCGCGAGGCCGCGATCTTCATCGGCTCGTTGATGGTCGAGGCCCGCACGTCGAGCGCGCCGCGGAAGATGTAGGGGAAGCCCAGGACGTTGTTCACCTGGTTGGGATAGTCCGAGCGACCGGTGGCGACGATGGCGTCGTTGCGCACCGAGCGCACCTCCTCGGGCGTCACCTCGGGATCCGGGTTGGCCATGGCGAAGATGATCGGGTTCTTCGCCATGCCCGCGACCATGGCGCCGCTGATGGCGCCCTTGGCCGAAAGCCCGAACACGATATCCGCGCCCTTCATCGCCTGTTCGAGCGTGCGCAGCTTCGTGCTGGCGGCATGCGCCGACTTCCACTGGTTCATGCCCTTCTCGCGACCCTGATAGATCACGCCGGCCGTGTCGCAGAGGATCACGTTGTCGTGGGGCATGCCCATGGTCTTGAGCAGCTCGACGCAGGCGATGGCGGCGGCACCGGCGCCGTTCACCACCATCTTCGCCGATTTGATGTCGCGGCCGGTCAGGTCGAGCGCGTTGATGAGACCCGCGGCGGCGATGATCGCCGTGCCATGCTGGTCGTCATGGAACACCGGGATGTCCATGAGCTCGCGCAGGCGCTGCTCGATGATGAAACATTCCGGTGCCTTGATGTCCTCGAGATTGATGCCGCCGAAGGAGGGGCCGAGATAGCGCACGCTGTTGATGAAGGCGTCGACGTCGCGGGTATCGACCTCGAGATCGATGCCGTCGATATCGGCGAAGCGCTTGAAGAGGACGGCCTTGCCTTCCATCACCGGCTTCGAGGCGAGCGCGCCCAGGTCGCCCAGCCCCAGCACGGCGGTGCCGTTCGAGATCACGGCGACCAGGTTGCCCTTGGCGGTGTAGTCGTAGGCGCCGGCCGGGTCCTGGTGGATCTTGAGGCAGGGAAAGGCCACGCCCGGCGAATAGGCCAGCGAAAGATCGCGCTGGGTCGTCAGGGGCTTGGTCGGCTGGATCGCGATCTTGCCCGGCCGCCCGCTGGAATGGAGCAGAAGCGCTTCCTGCTCGGTGATGCTCAGTAATCGTTGGTCCAAGGCGAAGCCGCGCCTCCCGCGCCGACGGTTCAACCGGACGGCAAGGCTTGCACGTTTGGCCGGCGCTTGACTAGCGGGTCAAACGCTGTACAGCCGGCTGAACAGCGCGCGGGATGCTGTCGATGCTGCAAGCGCGAACTCGCGCGAAATCTGCGCAGGCCCGTGCGGAAAATCGCGGCTCAGCGCTCCAGGAAATCGTTGCGGTCGAAAAGCGCCACCAGCGCGATGCCTTCCTTGGCGAAGGCGGCTTCCGCCCCTTCGAGACGATCGACGATGGTCACGACCTTGCGCACCTTGGCGCCGCGCTCGCGCACGGCGGCCACGGCCTTGAGCGAGGAGCCGCCGGTGGTGGTGACATCCTCCAGCACGATCACGTCGGCGCCGTCCCGGAACTGACCGTCGACCAGCTTGTTGGTGCCGTGGCCCTTGGGCTCCTTGCGCACGAAGAAGCCCTTGATCGGGCGCTTGGCACCCGCGCTCTTGACGCAGACGGCGGTTGCGATCGGCACCGCGCCCAGCTCGAGCCCGCCCACATACTCCACCGCATCGTCGGCGATGGCGTCGAGGATGAGCTCGCCCACCAGCGAGGCGCCCTCGGGATCGAACAGCGTCTTCTTCATGTCGAAGAAGACGCTGCTCTGGGCGCCCGAGGCGAGCTTGAAATCGCCGCCGGTCAGGAGCGATTCGCGCTTGATGATGGCCTTGAGCCTGTCGAACTGGGCCTGGGTCTGGGGCTTGCGGCGGACGAGCGCCATGGGGGTTGATCCTCCGGAAAATCCGCGCCACAACCGGGGCTGCGGCGGGTTGCTGTCTGTCGCGCGCCATTCGGCAATGGTCGGCAACAATCGGCAGCAACCTACACGCGGCGCCCTCGCTCTGTCATGAGGGTGCGGCGCATTTTCCAGGGGAAACCAGGCTCCGTCCGATGCTCGAGAACCGCCCGCCCCGCGATCATCGAGAGCCTGCCGGCAACTCGCAAGACAAGGCGGGGCCGGAAGGGCCCGAGGATCCGGCCGCCCTGATGGCGGCGGAAGGCGGCGCCACGCCGCTGATGGCGCAGTATCTCGCCATCAAGGCGCAGAACCGCGACTGCCTGCTGTTCTACCGGATGGGCGATTTCTACGAGCTGTTCTTCGAGGACGCGGTCAAGGCCTCGGCCGCCCTCGATATCGCGCTCACCAAGCGCGGCAAGCATGACGGGCAGGACATCGCCATGTGCGGCGTACCGGTTCACGCCGCCGACGCCTATCTGGCCCGCCTGATCCGCCAGGGCTTCAAGGTCGCGGTCTGCGAGCAGATCGAGGATCCGGCCGAGGCGAAGAAGCGCGGCGCCAAGGCCGTGGTGAAGCGCGACGTCATCCGCGTGGTGACGCCCGGCACCTTGACCGAGGACACGCTGCTCGACGCCCGCCGGCACAACTACCTCGCGGCGCTGGCCGATGCCGCGGGCGGTCTGGGGCTCGCCTGGCTCGACATCTCGACCGGCGATTTCCAGCTCCAGGCCGTGGAGCCGCGCGACCTCGCGGCCGTGCTGGCGCGGCTTTCGCCGGGCGAGCTCCTGGTGCCCGAGCGGCTGCTGGCGCAGGCGGCGCTCAAGGAGCAGCTCGCCGATTGGACGCCGATCCTGTCGCCCCTGCCCTCGAGCCGCTTCGACAGCGAGGCCGCGCGCAAGCGGCTGGAGGCGTTCTACGGCGTCAAGGCGCTCGACGCCTTCGGCAGCTTCGAGCGCGCCGAGATCGCGGCCGCGGGCACGCTCATCGACTATGTCCAGCTGACCCAGCGCGGCAAGCTGCCGCGTCTCTCCGCACCCCGGCGTCTCGCGCGCGGCTCGGTGATGGAGATCGACGCGGCGACGCGGCGCAACCTGGAGCTGACCGAGACGCTGTCGGGCACGCGCGAGGGCTCGCTCATCGCCGCGATCGACCGCAGCGTCACCGGTGCCGGCGCCCGCGCGCTCGCGGCGGCGCTGGCCGCGCCCTCGACCGATCCCGCGATCGTCGGGGCCCGGCTCGACATGGTGGAGCGGCTGGTCTCAGGCGCGGCGCTGCGCGAGGATCTGCGGGCCCTGCTGCGCCGCGCGCCCGATATCGAGCGGGCCCTGTCGCGGCTGATGCTGGGCCGCGGCGGTCCGCGCGACCTGGCCGCGCTCAAGGCGGGTCTCGCCGTCGCGGGCGAGGTCCGCCGGTTGCTGGAGCGCGAAGCCGACCTGCCCTCGGGGCTCGCCGCCGCCGCGCGCCATCTGGGCGACCATGCGGCGCTGGTGGGCGAGCTCGAGCGGGCGCTGGCGCCGGAGCTGCCGGTCATCACGCGCGACGGCGGCTTCATCGCGGCCGGATTCCATGCCGAGCTCGACGAGCTGCGCAATCTGCGCGACCACAGCCGGCGCCTGATCCTCGAGCTCGAGGCGCGCTACCGCAACGAGACCGCCACGCCTTCGCTCAAGATCCGGCACAACAACGTGCTGGGCTATTATGTCGAGGCCACCGCCACCCACGCCGACAAGCTCAAGGAGAACCGCCTCTTCATCCATCGCCAGTCGATGGCCTCGGCGATGCGCTTCACCACGGTCGAGCTGGGCGAGCTCGAGCGCAAGATCGCGTCCGCCGCCGACAAGGCGCTCGCGATCGAGCTGCAGCTGTTCGAGGCGCTGGTGGAGCGGGTGCGGGATGCGGGCGACGCGGTCGCCGAGGCGGCGCGCGCGCTGGCGCTGATCGATCTGACGGCGGGTCTGGCCGAGCTCGCGGCGGAGCGCGGTTATTGCCGTCCCGTCGTCGCGGAGGATCAGGGCTTTACGATCGCCGCCGGCCGCCATCCGGTGGTCGAGGCGGCGCTCGAGGCCAAGGGCGAGACGCGCTTCGTGCCCAACGATTGCGATCTGGGGCCGGAGCGCCGGCTCTGGCTCCTGACCGGGCCCAACATGGCGGGCAAGTCGACCTTCCTGCGCCAGAACGCCCTCATCGCGATCCTGGCGCAGATGGGGAGCTTCGTGCCGGCGGCCCGCGCCCATATCGGCGTGGTGGACCGCCTCTTCAGTCGCGTGGGCGCGGCCGACGATCTCGCCCGCGGCCGCTCGACCTTCATGGTCGAGATGGTCGAGACCGCGGCGATCCTCAACCAGGCGGGCCCGCGCGCGCTCGTCATCCTCGACGAGATCGGGCGCGGCACCGCCACTTTCGACGGGCTCTCCATCGCCTGGGCCACGGTCGAGCATCTGCACGAGGTCAATCGCTGCCGCGCGCTCTTCGCCACCCATTATCACGAGCTGACCTCGCTCTCGGCCAAGCTCGCCGCGCTCGCGCCCTACACCATGCGGGTGAAGGAATGGCAGGGCGAGGTCGTGTTCCTGCATGAGGTGGCGCCGGGTGCGGCCGACCGTTCCTACGGCATCCATGTCGCCAAGCTCGCCGGATTGCCGGCGGCGGCGGTGACGCGCGCGGAGGAGGTGCTGACGCTGCTCGAGCAGGGCGAGCAGGCGGGCGCGCTCGCGAAGCTCGCCGACGATCTGCCGCTTTTTTCGGCAGCGGCAACCCGCCCGCCGCGGAGCGGCCCGCCCGCGCCGAACGCCGTCGAGGAAGCCCTGAAGGCGCTTCATCCCGACGAGCTCAGCCCCCGGGAAGCGCTCGAAGCGCTCTATCGTCTCAGAAGCCTGCTGAGTTCCTCCTGACCCCTACCGCAGCGGTACACCCCGCGCTCGCCATCCGATAGCGTCGGCGCGGTTGCGCCAAACCGCCGCATCGGCGGGATATGCGCCGGTATAGCGGGCGCCCAACGATTCCCCGCATTAACCGCCCCGCAACCTCCTCTCTGCGATCACTATCGAAAGATGTAATCGCCCGGCAAAGGGGGACCGGGCTTTCTTCCTCCATCGAACGGATCTGGATATGCGCTCGCTTTCCCATATTCGCATTGCGCCTCTTCTCAACGGGTTGTTCGCCATCCTCCTGCTGATCGTGCTGGCCCTCCTGGCCCAGAACGTGGTCCAGGCCTTCTCCAAGCAGCGCCAGGCCGCGGTCGCGGTCGAGACCGCCACCACGCTGCGCCATGTCTTCAACGCGCTGCAGGCGGCCCGCGTCGAGCGCTCCACCTTCCGGCTGGCCCTCACCGACGAAGCGGCCGTCAGCGACAAGCGGCGCGCCGACATCGAGGGCTTGCGCGACAATTATCGCCCGGCGATCGAAGGGATTCTGGCCGCCTGCGCCCATATCGATTGCGGCGACGGCATTCTGCAGACGCTGACGGACCGGGCCGCCAAGGCGGACAAGCTGCGCGGCGAAGGCGATACCGCCATCCGGTCGACACTCGACCGGCGCCGCACCGGCCTCGAGAAGGAATGGATGACCGCCATCACCGACGTCATCGAGACGCTCGAGGATATCTCGAGCAAGCTCGGCGCCCGGATCCGGCAGGTCGATCCGCTCATCGCCGAGCAGGTGGCGCTCAAGGATCTGGGGTACGTCATCCGCGCCGCGGCCGGGCTCGACCGCAACCTGGTCGGCGACGGGATCAAGGCCGGAAGTTATGTGCCCGAGACCTATGCCGGCGCGCTCGTCCAGCGCGGGCAGATCGACGGCGCCTGGCCGCTGGTGCAGGAGATCGCTGCGCGTCCGGGCGCACCGGCCGGTGTGGTCGAGGCCGTCGCCGACGCGCAGAAGATCTATTTCGAGGGGATCCGGCCGCTCGAATCCGAGATCGACAAAGCGCTCGCCGCGGGCCAGCCCTCGCCCATCAGCCGCGACGACTGGCAGTCGAAGACCAGCGACTCCTTCAAGGCCCTGGTCGCGGTTCCGGTCGCGGCTCTCGATGTGATCGTCGATCACGCGGACGAGATGGAGGCCGAGGCCGATCGCGGCCTCATCCTCAGCGCCGCCCTGTTCCTGGGCGCGCTGATCCTCGGGCTCGCGAGCTTCCTCGCCGTGCGGATGCGCGTGGTGCGCCCGATCGCCTCGATCACGGCGGCGATGCGCCGGGTGGCCGATGGCGACCTCGCGGGCGAGGTGCCCTATGAGGGCCGCCATGACGATATCGGCGATCTTGCCGCCGCGCTCGTGGTGTTCAAGCAGAACGCGGCGGAGCGCGAGAAGGCCGAGGCGCTGAACCGTGCCGAGCAGGAGCAGAAGGAGCTCCGCCGGCGCGCTCTGGAGACCCTGGTGCAGGGCTTCGACGGCACCGTCACCGGCATCCTGCAGATCGTGTCCTCGGCGGCGGAGGAGCTGAACGCCACCGCGCGGAACATGAACCAGGTGGCCGAGAACGCCGCGCGCCAGGCGAGCCAGTCGTCGGCTGCGGCGCAGCAGACCTCGACCAACGTCCAGGGTGTCGCCTCCGCAGCCGAGGAGATGTCGACCTCGGTCGCGGAGATCGCGCGCCGGGTCGACGAGAGCGCCAAGATCGCGGCCTCGGCCGTGGCCGAGGCGGATCAGACCAACGGCATCGTCGCCAACCTCGCCCACTCGGCCGGCCGCATCGGCGAGGTGGTGAACCTCATCAACGACATCGCCTCCCAGACCAACCTGCTCGCCCTCAACGCCACCATCGAGGCGGCGCGCGCGGGCGAGGCGGGCAAGGGCTTCGCGGTCGTGGCCTCGGAGGTGAAGAGCCTCGCCAACCAGACGGCCAAGGCGACCGAGGAGATCTCGGCGCAGATCGGCGAGATGCAGGGCGCCACCAGCGCCGCGGTCGATGCCATCAAGGCGATCGGCGGCACGATCCAGCGCATCAACGAGATCACCACTGCCATCGCCGCCGCGGTCGAGGAGCAGAACGCCACCACCACCGAGATCGCCCGCAATGTGCAGCAGGCGGCCGCGGCCACCGATTCGCTCAATGGCGGCATTCGCGAGGTCAGTCAGTCGGCGGCCCAGGCGGGCAGCGCGGGCGATCAGGTGCTCGGGGCGGCGCAGGAACTGGCGCGCACGGCCGACCAGCTCAGGAGCGAGATCGAAGGCTTCCTCATCCGCGTGAAGGTGGCCTGAGCCGGCGGCGAAACGGATCAGGGGAGGCCGGTCGGGGCCCTGGACCCATCGGGTCCGGGGGCCCGAGGTTCGGTCGGCGATCCTGACTCACGAGGGCGGTGCCGGTGCCGCCATCTCCATCTTGCGCGGGCTGACGCTCTTCTCGCCCATATACATGCGCAAGACCATCTTCTGCCAGTTGGCGCGATAGGCCGCCATGTCGGCAACGCGGATCAGCGCCTTGGTCTGGACCTCGTCGCGCTGCGGGCTCCTGGGCGCGCTGCCGAAGATCGGGAAGCCGATGCCGAAGCTCGGCTGCACGCCGGAGCTGGAGCCGCCGCTGACGCCCACCCCCATATTGAAGCCGGAAGGACCGCTCTCGGTCGCCTGGATGAACTCGCGGTCGAGCTGATAGGCGTCGATCACGCTGCCGTCCGGCGCCACCAGCTGCACCCGGTCGGCGGGCTGCGCGTCGCGGATCGAGACCTCGATCGTCTGCGGCCGGTCGATCAGGAAGCGGGCCGTGACCGGCAGGTAGATGCCGCCGGCACCCTGCGGAATCGAGGGCGCGCCCGGCGTGTTGTCGGGGTTGGCGGGCGGGGCGATGTTCTGGGGCGGCGGGGCCGGCGCCAACGGCTGCTGCGCCAGGGGTGCCGCCGGCTGGGCCGGCTGGGAGCCCATCGGCACGGTGTTGAGGCTGTCATAGGCGGTGGTGTTGGCGGACTGGCCCGGCCCCGTGACCTGGCTCGGGGCGGGCGGCGGCGTGTCGTCGGCGCAGGCCGCCAGCGCCATGCCGGCCAGGAGCGCCAGGGCGCGCAGCGGTCGCATCGATCGGTCGAAAGGAAGAGGCGGCATGGGTCTGGGCCTGACCGGCGAAGGCATGGGGCCGGACCCGCTATGGAATTCCGGGCCTGCCATCACCAGTTGGTGTCAAACGTCTGGCGCGGCAATGGGTTCCGGCTGCGGGCGACGGCGCCACGGGGTGACGATCTTCGCGCCTCCGGCGCAAAAGAGGAAGACGGTCGAGGAACCAGCTCCCTCCCGATTTGGCCGGGACCGGCCCCTCATGCGATAATCATATCTTGGTTTTTTTGGCCTTTGGTGTCGCTTGCCGCTTCGCACGCGGCCGTCACCTTCGGAACAAGGTCCCCTGGAACAGGGCATGGGCGAGATCTCCGATCCCCGCAAGGTCATCGACCGGCGCCGGCTGACGCTGGAGCTGACGACGCTGGCCGATGACGGCAAGCTCGACGAGGCCGCGGTCGCCAAGGCCCTCAAGGAGGCGATGGCGGCCGGCCGCGAGGAGGTGCGCCGGCGCTTCGACGCCACGGGCGACGGCCGCATGGCGGCCCGCGCTCTGTCCTACCTGATGGACCAGATCATCCGCGCGCTGCACGACACGGCGACGCAGCTGGTCTTTCCCTTGGCCAATCCCTCCACCGGCGAGCGCCTTGCCGTGGTCGCGGTCGGCGGCTATGGCCGCGGCGAGCTCGCTCCCTTCTCCGACATCGATCTCCTGTTCCTGCTGCCGTACAAGCGCACGCCCTATGTGGAGCAGGTGATCGAATACATGCTCTACCGGCTCTGGGACCTGGGCCTCAAGGTCGGCCATTCGGTGCGCTCGGTCGACGAGTGCATCCGCCAGGCGAAGGGCGACCTGACCATCCGCACGGCGTTGCTGGAAGCGCGCTACATCTGGGGCGAGCAGTCGCTCTATCAGGATCTGCGCGCCAAGTTCCTCAAGCAGATCGTGGCCGGCACCGGCCCCGCCTTCGTCGAGGCCAAGCTCGCCGAGCGCAACCAGCGCCACAAGCGCATGGGCGATTCGCGCTACTCGCTCGAGGCCAACATCAAGGACGGCAAGGGGGGCTTGCGCGATCTCCACACGCTGTTCTGGATCGCGAAATATCTCTATCGCGCCGAGGACGTGGCGACGCTGGTCGAACGCGGCGTCTTCACCGCCGAGGAGGCGCGCCAGTTCGAGAAGGCGGAGGCCTTCCTCTGGTCGCTGCGCTTCCATCTCCACTATCTGGCGAACCGGCCGGAGGAGCGGCTGACCTTCGACCTGCAGCCCGAGCTCGCGCGGCGCATGGGCTATACCGACCATGCCGGCTCGCGCGGCGTCGAGCGGCTGATGAAGCACTACTTCCTCGTCGCCAAGACGGTGGGCGACCTGACGCGCATCTTCTGCGCCGTGCTGGAGGCGCAGCATCAGAAGCGCTCGCTCCTGGCGCGCGGCTTCGCGCTCTTCCAGCGCGACATCGAGGGCTTCCGCGTCGATGGCGACCGGCTGGCGGTGGCCGATCCCAAGGCCTTCGCCAAGGACCCGGTCAACCTGCTGCGCCTGTTCGAGGTGGCGCAGCGCCACGATCTCGACATCCATCCGGCGACGCTCCGGCTCGTCACGCGCAACCTGAAGCTCGTGGATGCGAAGCTGCGCGCCGATCCCGAGGCCAACCGCCTCTTCGTCGCGATGCTGACCTCGAAGAAGGGGCCGGAAGTCACGCTGCGGCGCTTGAACGAGGCCGGCGTGTTCGGGCGCTTCATGCCGGATTTCGGCCGTGTCGTGGCGCAGATGCAATACGACATGTATCACCACTTCACGGTCGACGAGCACACCATCTTCGCCATCGGCATCCTGTGGAAGATCGAGCAGGGGCTGATCAAGGACGAGGTGCCGATCGCCAGCGAGGTGGTGCATCTGGTGCAGTCGCGCCGCGTGCTCTATCTGGCGGTGCTGCTGCATGACATCGCCAAGGGGCGCGGCGGCGATCATTCGGAGCTCGGCGCCGACATCGCGATCAAGCTCGGGCCCCGCCTCGGCTTCAGCGACGAGGAGACGGAAACGGTCTCCTGGCTGGTGCGCTATCACCTCGTGATGAGCAACACCGCCTTCAAGCGCGACATCGACGATCCCAAGACGATCCAGGATTTCGTCGCGACGGTGCAGTCGCTGGAGCGGCTGCGGCTGCTGCTGGTGCTGACCGTCGCCGACATCCGCGCGGTCGGGCCCAAGACCTGGAACGGCTGGAAGGCGCAGCTGCTGCGCGATCTCTATTGGCGCGCGGAGGAGCTGATCTCGGGCGGGCTCGTGGCACTCAACCGCGAGGAGCGGGTCAGGACGGCGCTGGAGGAGCTGCGGACGGAGCTCGCCGACTGGAGCGACGAAAGCTTCGCCCATCACGTCGCGCGCGGCACGCCCTCCTACTGGCTCGCCTCCGACAAGACGACGCTGGCCCGCCAGGCGCGCCTGGTCGATCGCGCCGAACGGCTGGGTCAGGCGCTGGCCCTCGACATGCGGGTCGATCACTGGCGCGCCGTCACCGAGGTCACGGTCTATACCGCCGACCGGCCGGGGCTCTTCGCCCGGCTCGCCGGCGCCCTGGCGCTCGCGGGCGCCAGCATCGCCGTCGCCGACATCTTCACCCTCACCAACGGCAAGGCGCTCGACACCTTCCAGGTCCAGGACGCGGAGGGGCACGAGATCGAGCGCCCGGAGGATCTGGCGCGCATCCGCGACTGTCTGGAACGGCTATTGGCCGACGACTCGGCCACCTTGCCCGACCTGGTGTTTCCGCCTTCGCCCTTGGGCCGGCGCACCGAGCTCTTCAGCGTGGCGCCGCGCGTCCTCATCGACAACAAGGGCTCGGCCGAGCACACCCTGATCGAGGTCAATGGCCGCGACCGCCGCGGCCTGCTCTACGGCCTGACCCGGGCGCTGGCCGCCCAGAAGCTGCAGATCACCTCGGCCAAGGTCTCGACCTTCGGCGCGCGCGCCGTCGACGTGTTCTATGTGAAGGACAAATACGGCCTCAAGGTCGAAGGCGATGCGCGCCTCAAGCCCATCCGCGACGCGCTCATGGCCGTGCTCGAGGAGGGCGAGGGCAAGCCGGCCAAGACGGAAGCCACGGCACCTGCGCCCGGCAGCGACTCGGCCGCGGCGGAGTAGGGCGCCACGGCTTGCCGAAAATCGCCGTAATCGGCTAGAGACTGGGCTTCACCCCGCGAACCAGCCGCAGAGACCCTCTTTGCCGATGACGATCCCGCAAACCGCCGCTCCGCTGCCCGCCGGCATTGCATGGCGCTGATCGGCTCGATCGTCAAAGTCGGCTCGCTCACCGGCGTCAGCCGGGCGGGCGGCTTCCTGCGCGACATCCTGATCGCCCATGCGCTGGGCACGGGGCCCGTGGCCGACGCCTTCTTCGTGGCGATGCGCTTCCCCAACCTGTTCCGCCAGATGTTCGCCGAAGGCGCCTTCAACTCGGCCTTCGTGCCGATGTTCGCGGGCAAGCTCGAGCAGCAGGGTGCGGCCGCGGCCAAGGCCTTCGCCGAGCGGGTGCTGGCGGTGCTGCTGTTCTGGCTGCTGCTCTTCTCCATCGCGGCCCAGCTCGCCATGCCCTGGCTCATGCTCGTCATCGCGCCGGGCTTCACCGACGATCCGGAGAAGTTCGGCTATGCGGTGCAGTTCACGCAGGTGACCTTCCCCTATCTCCTCTTCATGTCGCTGACGGCGCTCCAGGGCGGCATCCTCAACTCGCTGCACCGCTTCGGTGCGCCCGCGGCCGCACCCATCCTGCTCAATGTCGTGATGGCCGGCGCCTTGATCTGCGTGGTGCCTTTCACCGGGCGTCCCGGCCTGGTGCTCTCCTGGTCGGTCGCGGCCTCGGGCCTCTGCCAGTTCCTCTGGCTGGTCTTCTCCTGCAACCGCGCCGGCATGGCGCTGTGGCTGCCGATGCCGCGGCTCGACCCCGAGATCAAGCGGCTCCTGAAGCTCATGCTGCCGGGGCTGCTCTCGGGCGGCGTCACCCAGATCAACATCGTGGTCGGCACCATCATCGCCACCAGCTTCCCGGCCGCGGTCTCCTATCTCTATTACGCCGACCGCGTGTTCCAGCTGCCTCTGGGCGTGATCGGTGCCGCGGTCGGCGTGGTGCTGCTGCCGACGCTGACGCGCTCGCTGCGCGCCGGCCGGCACGACGTGGCGATGCACAATCTCAATCGCTGCATCGAGTTCTCGATGTCGCTGATCATCCCGGCGACCCTGGCGCTGCTGGCGATCCCGGTCGCGATCATGACCACGCTCTTCGAGCGCGGCGCCTTCGGGCCCGAAGCCAGCCGCGCCTCGGCCTGGGCGCTCGCGGCCTTCGCGGCGGGGCTGCCGGCCTTCGCGCTGGTCAAGGCCTTCGCGCCCTGCTTCTTCGCGCGCGAGGACACGACCACGCCCTTCCGCGTCGCGGTCATCGCGGTCGTGACCAACATCGCCCTCAGCATCGCGCTGTCGCAGACGATCGGCTTCATCGGCATCCCGATCGCGACCACGCTGGCGACGACGCTCAACGCCACCCTCCTGGGCGTTAGGCTCTGGCGGCTCGAGCATATCGTGCTGGATCAGCGCCTGAAGCGCCGCCTGCCGCGCATCTTCGCGGCCAGCCTCGGCATGACCGGCATCCTGCTGGCGACCACCTGGGCGATCGATCCTTTCATCGCGGCTGGCGGCTGGCTCCGGCTCATCATGCTGGTGGTGCTGGTGGTGGTGGGCCTCGTCGCCTATGCGGTGCTGGGCCTCCTCTTCGGCGCCTTCGAGCGTGCCGATTTCTCGAAGGCGCTGACGCGCCGCAAAGGCAATGGCGCCGCGGCGCAGCCGGCTCCTGCGGCCATCTCCGACGCGACGCCCGGCGGCGAGAGCTGAGATCCCCGGCGCCCGCCGCTACTCGTTGCGAAGCTGCGGGGCGGCCGGCGTCGAGAGCGCGCGCCAGGTGCCGCCGAGCCCGATCAGCAGCGCCAGCGCGGCACCGCCCAGCGCGATGGCAATCGCGGCCGGCGCGGAGAAGCTCCATTCGCTGTCCATCGCATAGGTCACCAGCACCCAGGACGCGATCGAGCCCAGCAGGATCGCCAAGAGGCCGGTGACGAGCCCGAGCAGTCCCTGCTCCATGAGGAAGGCGCGCGCGAGATCGCGGCGCGTGGCGCCCAGCACCTTCAGCACCACCGCCTCGTAGATGCGCCGCCGCTCCTCGGCCAGCACGGCGCTGGCCAGCACCAGCAGGCCCGAGGCCAGCGCCAATCCCGCGGTGGCGGCGATGGCGGCACCCACGGCGCTCAGGAGACCGTCGACCGCGGCCAGCGCCTCCTTGACGCGGATGGTCGAGACATTGGGGAACGTCTCGCCGACATCGTGCGCCAGCATCGCTTCGCGCTCGGGCGGCAGGCTCGCGGTGGCGAGCCAGGTCGCCGGCGCGCCGGCGAAGCTGCCGGGCGAGAACACCATGACGAAATTGATGGTGAGGTCGGTCCAGCGGATCTGGCGGATGTTCGCGACCTCCGCCCCGATCTCGCGGCCCAGCACGCTGATGGTGATATGGTCGCCGGGCTTGAGCCCCAGCGCCGCCGCGGCCTCGGCCTCGAACGAGACCAGCGGCGGACCCTGATAGTCGGACGGCCACCATTGGCCTTCGACGAGCTTGCTGCCTTCGGGCAGCGTGTCGGACCAGGTCAGGCCGCGGTCGCCCTGCAGCACCCATTGCTGGTCCTTCGGCACGTCGAGCTGGTCGGCGGCGACGCCGTTCACGGCGGCGATGCGCCCGCGCAGCATCGGCACCTGGCGATAGGCCGAGACGCCCTGATAGTGGCTCACCAGGGCGCGGAACGGCTCCGCCTGATCCTGCTGGATGTCGATGAAGTAGAACGAGGGCGCCTGCGCCGGCAGGGTCTGCATGATCTGGCGATGCAGGCTGCCCTGCGCCAGGATCACCACCACCAGCACCGTCAGTCCCAGCCCCAGCGAGAGCACGACGCTCGTGGTGGGAGCGCCGGGCCGGGCGAGATTGGCCAGCGCCAGGCGCAGGGCCGGATGGCCCTGCTGCCGGCGGGCCAGATGGCGCGCCGCGCGCGCGAGCCCCTGCGCCAGGACGCGGAACAGCAGGTAGCACAAGGCCGCCGCGATCACGAACCCCGGCCCCAGCAGCCGGTCCGCCGAGACCAGCACGGCGAGGGCCGCGAGCAGCAGGCAGATTCCCGAAAGCCACAGCCGGTCCTTGAGATCGATCGATCGTGGTGCCGTGGCGCGGAAGAGCTCGGCCGCGGGCACGCGCCGGGCGCGCGCGAGCGGCAGGAAGGCGAAGGCGAGTGCCGCGAGAAGGCCCAGCGCCGCCGCTTCGGCCAGCGGCAGCGCATGGATCGCGGCGCGGAACGGCACGCTGAAATGCGCGGCCAGGAAGGGCGCGGCGATGAAGGGCGCGGCCGCCCCCGCCGCGAGGCCGATCGCCACGCCGCCCGCCGCGAGCCCCAGCACCAGCGCCAGATAGACGCGCGCCACGAGGCCGGCGCTGGCGCCGAGGCATTTCAAGGTCGCGATCGTCGCGCGCCGGCCCTCGAGATAGGCGCCCACCGCGTTGGCGACGCCGACACCGCCGATGAGGAGCGCCGCCAGGCCGACGAAATTGAGGAAGAGGGCGGCGCGGCGCGCGAAGCTCTTGATGCCGGGACCGGCATCGGCGGGCGTGCGAACGCGGAAATCGGAATTGGGGAATTCTGCGCGCACCGCCTTGGCCAGCGCTTCCGCGCCGATGCCGGCCTGGGGCGAGAGGGCGAGACGGGTCTCGTAATAGACCAGGCTTCCCGGCACCAGCAGACCGGTCGCCGGCAGCGCGTCCTCGCCGATCATCAGCCGCGGTCCCAGCGAGAAGACAGTGGCGCCGCGGTCGGGCTCGCTCACCAGGCGCGCGGTGAGGATGAAGGTCTCGGCACCGAGCGCGATGCGGTCGCCGATCCGGACGTTCAACCGGTCGAACAGCGCGGGATCGGCAACGCCGCCGCGCGCGCCCTCGCGCGAGGCGAGTGCCGCGGCCAGCGTTTGCGGCGGATCGAGCTGGACCTGTCCCACCATCGGATAAGGCGCATCGACCGCCTTGAGCTCGACCAGGAGCGGCGGCGCGTCGCCCGTGACGGGACGCACCATGCTGCGCGTCTCCACCAGCGTCGAAGTGGCACCTCGCGCCTGCAGGAAAGACAAGGTCTCGGGCTCCAGCGGGCGATAGACGCGGCGCAGCTCGAGATCGCCGCCCAGAAGCCGCGTCGCATCGGCGGCGATACCGGCCTCGAGGCTCGCCGACAGCGAGCCCACGGCCGCGACGATGGCCACGCCCAGCGCGAGGCAGGCGAGGAAGAGCCTGAAGCCGGCGATGCCGCCCCTGAGCTCGCGCCAGGCGAAGGTGAGCGCCAGGGCGTGCGACGTTCGCGCCGCGCGGTCCGGCCAGGCGAGGACGTCAGCCATGCGCGGCCGCTCCGCGGGGCTCCTGCCCGTCGACCAGCCGGCCTTCCACCAGCCGCAACCGCCGCTGGCAGCGGCGTGCCAGCGCCGGATCGTGGGTGATGAGGAGGAGGGTCGTGCCGCGCCGGTTCACCTCGGCGAACATGAGATCCATCACGGCATGGCCGGTGTCCGGATCGAGATTGCCGGTGGGTTCGTCCGCCAGCAGCAGCCGCGGTTCGCAGGCGAAGGCGCGGGCCAATGCGACTCGTTGTTGTTCGCCGCCGGAAAGCTCGCCCGGGTAATGCGACAGGCGCGGCTCGAGCCCCACCGCGGTCAGCTCTTCGCGCGCCCGGGCAAAGGCGTCGGGGCGTCCCGCAAGCTCCAGCGGCACAGCGACATTTTCGAGCGCGGTCATGGTCGCGATCAGATGGAAGCCCTGGAAGACGATGCCGACGCGATCGCGCCGGAAGCGGGCGAGCGCGTCTTCGCCGAGCGGCCCCAGTTCCACCTCGTCCACCACCACGCGGCCGCCGGTCGGCCGTTCCAACCCCGCTATCACCATCAGCATGCTGGTCTTGCCCGAGCCCGAGGGTCCTTCGACCGCGATCGTCTCGCCGGCTTCGACCGCGAGGTCGAGGCCGCGCAGCACGTTGACCTTTCGCTCATGGCTACCCAAACTCAATTCAATGGCCTGCAACCGAATCATGGGTCCTGCTTCTGCTGTGGCAGCCGCTTTTCGCGGCGGTAGGCGGCATTGCCGAACGGGCGCTGTGAATTGGCGGCGCCTATCGGGTGTCGCCCTGCTCTTCCTGGTTGTATCTCTTACGGTTTCGCCGGCCCGGGCCGAGAATCCGATCCGGATCCTGGCGCTCGGCGACAGCCTCACCTCGGGCTATGGCCTCGCCGATAGGGAAAGTTTTCCCTCGCAGCTCGAGCAGGCCTTGATCGCGGCCGGCGAGAAGGTGGCGCTGATCAATGGCGGTGTGGCGGGCGACACCTCGGCGGGCGGTCTGGCGCGGCTCGACTGGTCGCTCGCCGACAAGCCCGCGATCGTCATCCTCGAGTTCGGCGCGAATGACGGGTTGCGCGGGCTCGATCCCGCGGCGACACGTCGGAATCTCGCGGCGATGCTGACGCGTCTGACGCAAGACGGGATCCCGACCTTGCTCGTGGGCATGAAGGCGCCGCGCAATCTGGGCGCCGACTATGTCGCGGCCTTCGATCCGATCTACGAGGATCTGGCAAAGCAGTTCCAGCTGCCGCTCGATCCCTTCTTTCTCGACGGTGTCGCCGGCGACCCGGCACTCAACCAGAGCGATGGCATTCATCCGAACGCCGCCGGCGTGGCGGTGATCGTCAAGAGAATCGCGCCCGAAATCATCGCGCTCATCAAGGCGCGCAAGGACAATGGATCGGGCTGACGCGACGAAGGTGGGGAGGGGGATGGAATGGCTGTCTTTCGCGCCGCGCAAGCGGCCGGAGGCGATTGGAGGGAGCTGGTCGCTGAGATCTCGGAGCGGCTGGAAGGGGCGGCTCATGGCGACAATATCGGACTCCTCTATGCCACCGACTATATGGCGCGGCATCTGGGCGAGATTCTGACGGAACTTCGGCGACGCACGGGCATCGTCGATTGGGCCGGCACGGTCGGGATCGGAATCGGGGCCAAGCTCGCGGGCGAAACGGCGGTCGGCCATTTCGACCGCCCGGCGCTGGTGGCCATGGTGGGACGCCTGCCGCCCGACTCCTATCGTATTTTCGAACCGGTTCATGGCGGTTTCGGTGCCTTCCGCCGTCAATATGGGGATTGGCTGGCCCAAGCCCATCCCCTTCTGGGCATCGTCCATGGCGATCCGCGCAACCCGCTCACCGGCTCGATCGTCTCCGACCTGGCGAACGTCACCGGCAGCTTCCTGGTGGGCGGCATGACGGCGTCGCGGGCCGGCTATTTCCCGCAGGTCGCGCAGCGCGTGGTCGAGGGCGGCTTCTCGGGCGTGCTGTTCGGCACCGGGGTGGCGGCGTCGACCGGCTTCGCGCAGAGCTGCGCGCCCATCGGCCCGCCGCACCGCGTCACCAGCGCCGCGCGCAACCTGGTGATGCAGGTGGATGACCGCCCCGCGCTCGCGGTGCTGAAGGAGGAGCTGGCGCCGCATTCCGAGGTCAGCCTCGACCGGATCGGGTGGGATTGCTGCGCCGGGCTGGAGGACAGGGTCGGGCTCAATACCAGCCTGCTTGCCCATGGCATCATCAGCGTCGATCCCGATCGCGGCTGGCTGGCGCTCGACCGGATGGTCGATGCCGGCACGAGCCTGACCTTCATGCGCCTCTCGCGCGAGGCCGCCGAAACCAATCTGCGCACCATGCTGAAGGGCGTCGCCACGAGCTCGCCGCAGCGGGCGAAGGGAGCGGTCTATTTCTCCGGCGTGCGGCGCGGGCCGCCGCTGTTCGGCTCCGCCGAGCGCGAGTTCGCCATCATCGGCGACAGCCTGCCGGCGGTGCCGGTGATCGGGTTCTTCGGCGCGGGCGAGATCTGCTACAACCGCATCCACAGCTATACCGGCGTACTTACTCTGTTCTTCTGAGCCCGCGGCTCCGCGCCGATCGGGGCAGGGTTGCTGACGATCGGGTCAGGATGCCGGTGCCGGTTTCATTCTCCGGTTTCATTCTAATGACGATTCCCCGAATCGGCGCCGCGGGGCTATAAAGAGGGCGCTAGAGAGAGCCTTGAGTCGCCTGCCGAATCGCTTGAACAGATCATCCATCAGAGGGGGCTGGTCCGTTGCGCCTGTTCATCGCCCTCTCCCTGCCTGACGAGGTGCGGCTCGGATTGTCGCATCTCTGTTGCGGATTGCCCGGGGTGCGCTGGGTCGCACCCGAAAACTTCCACATCACGCTGCGCTTCATCGGCGAGGTCGATGGCGGCACCGCCGACGATATCGACGCGGCGCTGTGCGGCATCCGCGCGCCGTCCTTCACGCTCGAGCTCGGCGGCGTCGGCCATTTCGGCGACGATTCGAAGGTGCGTGCCGTCTGGGCGGGGGTGCGCTCCCAGCCGGCCCTGCAGCATCTTCACGACAAGATCGAATCGGCCGTGGTGCGCGCCGGCATCAGGCCGGACGGACAGCGCTTCAAGCCCCATGTGACCCTGGCGCGGCCCAACCAGCCGCCGCCGCCCTCGAAGATGCAGGCCTTCCTGGCGCAGCACGGGCTCTATCGCAGCCGGCCCTTCGAGGTCACGCATTTCACCATCTATTCGAGCTTCATCGGCGGCGAGGGTCCCTATTATCGCGCCGAATGCTCCTACGAGCTGGCGCGCGCGACCGTTCCGGCCAAATAGCGCATGAGCCCGTCGATGCCGGCATCGATCAGCCGGTAGCTCAGCCGATACTGCGCCTCCCCGCCGTAATAGGGATCGGGCACCTCGCGATAGCCGCAATCGGGCGCGTGCTCGAGCAGCAGGCCGACCCGGTCGCGGCTTCCGGCGGGCGCCAGGCGGCGCATGATCGCGAGATGGCCGCGATCCATGCCGAGCAGCAGGTCGAAGCGCTCGAAATCGGCGGACTCCAGCCGGCGGGCGCGCAGATCCTCGATCGCGACGCCGTGGCGCGCCGCTTCGGCGATCGCGCGCGGATCGGGCGGGTCCCCGACATGATAGCCCTCGGTGCCGGCGGAATCGCCCTCGAGGCTCTCGAGGAGCCCGGCCTCGCGGATGCGATGGCGGAACAGCCCTTCGGCCGTGGGCGAACGGCAGATATTGCCGGTGCAGACGAACAGAATCCGTTTCATGACGATGTCGCGGGGCACGCGGACGCTCATTTCCTGCAACGGTCCAGGCGACAGGCGGCTATGATGGGTGCCCGATCATGACAGCCAATATCGTCATTCTAACCGGCGCCGGCATCTCGAAGGAGTCCGGTCTCGAGACCTTCCGCGACGCGGACGGGATCTGGTCGCGGGTGCGTGTCGAGGACGTGGCGACACCCGAAGGCTTCGCGCGCGATCCGGTCCTGGTCCACAGCTTCTACAACGCCCGGCGCCGCCAGCTGCTGGCGAACGAGGTGGCGCCCAACCCGGCCCATCGGGCGCTGGCCCGGCTCGAGCGCGCCTGGGAGGGTGCCGGCGAGTTCCTGCTGGTGACGCAGAACATCGACGATCTCCACGAGCGCGCCGGCAGCGGGGCCGTCATCCATATGCATGGCGAGATGCTCAAGGCGCGCTGCCTCGCCTGCGATTGCGTGCTGCCCTGGCGCGAGGATCTCTCGGTCGAGACGCGCTGCCCCGCCTGCGGCGCTGCCGGCGGCTTGCGGCCCCATGTGGTCTGGTTCGGCGAGATGCCGCTCGAGATGGACCGCATCTTCGAGGCGCTGGGCCGCGCGGCCCTGTTCCTTTCCATCGGCACCTCGGGCAACGTCTATCCGGCCTCGGGCTTCGTCGAGCTGGCGCGGGCCGCGGGTGCCCATACGGTCGAGCTCAATCTCGAGCCCAGCGAGGGAGCGGATTTCTTCGCCGAGGCGCTGCACGGACCGGCGAGCGAGGTCGTGCCCTTCTATGTCGAGCGGCTGCTCGAGGCGGCGGCGCGACCGCGCTCCTGATGGCGGCCCGGCTCGAGACGCTTCTCAAGCAGGCAAGGGCTTGCGAGATCTGCGCGGCGGCGCTGCCGCATGGCTGCCGGCCGGTCTTGCGCGCCACGCGCAGCGCGCGCCTTCTGATCGTGGGCCAGGCGCCGGGGCGGCGCGTGCATGAGACCGGCATTCCCTGGAACGATCCCTCGGGCGACCGCTTGCGGAGCTGGCTCGAGATCGACCGCGAGCGCTTCTACGATGGGCGGCGGATCGCGATCGTGCCGATGGGGTTCTGCTATCCCGGCACCGACGATGCCGGCGCCGACCGGCCGCCGCGCCCCGAATGCGCGCCCACCTGGCATCCGCAGCTCGTGCCGCTGCTGAAGGAGGTGCGGCTCACGCTGCTCGTCGGCAGCTACGCGCAGGCCTTCTATCTCGCGGGCCGCCGGCAGGCCAGCATGACGGAAACGGTGCGCCGTTTCGCCGATCATCTGCCGCAGTTCCTGCCGCTGCCTCATCCCTCCTGGCGCAACACCGCCTGGATCAAGCGCAACCCCTGGTTCGAGCGCGAGCTGCTGCCGGTGCTGCGCCAGCGGGTGCGGAAGGTGCTGGAGGGGTAGGGCGCGCTGCTTCGCACCGCGCTTGTTCGGCGACCGAGCAGCTCCTTTCCTGGATTTCGGGCCGGCGCTCCTATCGTCATCCCCGCGAAAGCGGGGATCCATCTTGATCCGGCGCATCAAGCTTGGAGTTGGTTCCCCGCTTTCGCGGGGATGACGAGCGAGTGAAAGCGCCCGCTCTCGGACCTGTGGCCGGTGTCCAATGCCGCCTTCACGCCTGCGCGGAGTCGGCTTCCTCTTCGAGGCGCTCCATGTCCTCGTCGCTATAGCCGAAATGATGGCCGATCTCGTGGATCAGCACATGGCGCACGAGATGCTCGAGCTCCTCGCCGCTGTCGCACCAATAGTCGAGCAGCGGGCGGCGATAGAGGAAGATCATGTCGATATCGGTGACGATGTCGCTGACGCTCTTGGCGCCGAGCGGGCGCCCGCGATAGAGCCCGAGCAGGTCGAAGGGCGTCTCGAGCTCCATCTCCTCCTCGGTCTCGGCGTCGGGGAAATCCTCGACGCGGATGATGACCTCCTCGACATGGCGCGCCAGCTCCTCGGGGATGGTCTCGAAGGCGACAGCCGCGATCGCTTCGATCTCGGCCAGATCGGGGGCTGTGCCGAAGCGGCGGGGAGGCGGGGTCTCGTCAGCCATGGTTTCTCGCTCGGGTTCCGGCGGGCTTATCTTCATGTGACAGCCTCGATCCTGCCTGGGGCAAGGGTGAGGCCCGGGCTTACCGAGGATGTAGGATAGCCCCTGCCGGATCGTAACCGGGCCGCAGAAGGAGTTCCCCCATGATCGCCAAGCTCGAAGGGGCCGCGCGCGCCGCCGCCCTCAAGGATCTTCCCGGATGGAAGGAGGTCGCCGGCCGCGACGCCATCGAAAAGTCATTCAAGTTCAAGGATTTCAACGAGGCCTGGGGCTTCATGACCCGGGTCGCGCTGCTGGCGGAGCAGATGGATCACCATCCCGAGTGGTTCAATGTCTATAACCGCGTCGACGTCACCCTTTCGACGCATGATTGCAACGGCCTCTCGGAGCGCGACGTCAAGCTCGCCCGCGCCATCGGCCGGATCGCCACCTGACGGATCTGCGATCCGGCGTCAGCGCGGCGCCATGCGCAGCGCGCCGTCGAGGCGGATCACCTCGCCATTGATCGCCACGTTCTCGATGATGTGGAGACAGAGCCGCGAATATTCGTCGGCCCGCACCAGCCGGCTCGGATAGGGCATGGTGTCGGTCAGGCTCTTCTGAATCTCCGGCGGCAGGGTGAGCATCATCGGCGTCGCGACGAGGCCGGGCGCGATGGTGTTGACGCGGATGCCGCGGCCGGCGAGATCGCGCGCGGCGGGCAGCGTGAGGCCCACGATGCCGGCCTTGGAGGCCGCATAGGCGGCCTGGCCGATCTGGCCTTCGTAGGCGGCGACCGAGCTGGTCGAGATGATGACGCCGCGCTCGCCATCGGCCAGCGCCTCGGCGGCCGACATGTCGGCCGCCGCGAGCCGCATCATGTTGAAGGTGCCGATCAGGTTGATATTGATGACCTTGCTGAACTTCTCCAGCGCCAGCGGCCCGTCCTTGCCGACGATGCGGCCCGGGATGAGGATGCCCGCGACGTTGATCAGGATGCGCGCCGGCCCGTGGCGCTGGCGCGCGGCCTTCACCGCGGCTTCGCCCGCGGCCGCATCCGAGACGTCGGCGATCGCGGCGAAGCCGCCGATCTCCTTCGCCACAGCCTCGGCCGCCTCGCGGTTGACATCGACCAGCGTCACCTTGGCGCCGGCCCTGGCCAGATGGCGCGCCACGTCGGCGCCCATGCCCGAGCCGCCGCCGGTCACGATCGCTGCCTGTCCCTTGATCTCCATGGCCGTCGCCTCTCTTCCGAAAATGACAGATTTCCGCGCTTTTGAGCCCTGCCCGGCGTGCCCGTCGCGGCGGCGCAGGATGGCCAGAGGCGCCGCCGGCCGCAAGGGCGCAAAATAGCCCCGTCTTGCACAGGGGCTTAGGCGGGGCCATATGCCGCCCCATGACGATGCACGCTCCCCAGGGAAACCCCACCCTCGGCGCCGACGCCGGGGCGGTCGCGACCGGCACCGCTCTGGCGCCTTACGATCCCGCCAAGTTCCAACGCGACCAGGCCCGCGTGGCCAGGGGATTCTGGACCAAGCTGCGCCGCGTGGCGGGCAAGCTCCCCTTTCTCGATCTCCTGATCTCGGTCTATTACTGCGGGCTCGATCCGGCCACGCCGTTGCGCGCCAAGGCCACGATCATGGGAGCGCTGGCCTATTTCATCCTGCCGACGGACCTGATCCCGGATTTCTTCACCGGCATCGGCTTCATCGACGACGCGACCGTGCTCTATGCGGCCGCGCGCACCGTCGCCGACCATATCAAGCCTGCCCATCGCGAGCGCGCGAAGGCGCTGATCCAGCGCAAGCTGGCCGACGCGCCCGTCGATCAGGCCCCTTCGGCCTGAACTAGGAAGCCGCCGCGCCGCCGGTCGCGGTCGCAGCTTCTGCCGCCTTGGCGCGCCGGACCCGGGCTTCGCGCCGCGCGATATAGATCGTCGAGGCGACGATGATGGCGGCCCCCGCCACGGTCCAGAGATCGACCGTCTCGGCGAAGGCGAGATAGCCGGCGATACCGGCGAACAGCAGGCGCAGATAGTCGATCGGCGCCACGACCGACGCCTCGCCCGCGCGATAAGCCCGGATCCAGAAGGATTGCGACAGGGCGCCCAGCACGCCGATCAGGATCAGCAGCGACCATTCGAGCGCCGTCGGCCATTGCCAGACGAAGAGGGCCGGCGGCAGCGCCGCGATGGTCGAGAACACGCCGAAATAGAACATCATGCCGAGGGCCGTCTCGCCCGGCGGCAGGCGCTTCACCAGCGTGATCAGGAAGGCGATCGAGAGCGAGTCCATGAGCGCGAAGAGGGCCGCGGAGTTGAAGGTCTCGGCGCCCGGCCGCACCATCACCAGCACGCCCACGAAGCCCACCAGCGTCGCGGTCCAGCGCCGCCAGCGCACGATCTCGTGCAGCACGACCACGGCGAGGATGGTCGCGAACAGGGGCCGCGTGAAGCTCAGCGCCGTATAGGAGGCGAGCGGGATGCGCGCGATCGCGTAATAGCTCGCGAACATCGAGATCAGGCCGAAGAGCCCGCGCAGCGCATGGATCTTGAGCGAGCGGGTCTGCAGCACGTCGATGCCATAGGCGCCGACCAGCGGCAGGATCGCGATGAAGCCGATCAGGCAGCGGAAGAAGGCGATCTGGAAGCTGTCGAGCCGATGGCCCAGGATCCGGATCGCGATCGCCATCACCGTGAAGATCAGGCCCGAGGCGATCATCCAGAGGGCGCCCCGGACATTGCCCGAAAGCCCCATCCAGCGCTGCTCGAGGGCCTGCGGCACCACCCTCATCGGCCGGCCCGCAGCTTGGTGGCGATGCGCGGCGAGGGAACCGTGGGCTCGTCGGGCAATCCCGAGGCGAGGGCCGCGGCCGGCAGGGCGTCGATCCGGGCCTCGCGCCGCGCGATATAGACGGCCGCCGCCGCGATGATGGCGCTGCCGAGCCAGGTCCAGCCGTCCGGCACCTCGGCGAAGAAGATCCAGCCGATGGCGGCGGCGAAGACGAGGCGCGCATAGTCGTAGGGCATGAGCGAGGAGGCGTCGGCGAGCCGGAGCGCGCGCACGAAGCTCATATGGCCCATCGAGCCGGCGAAGCCCATCGTCAGCAGCAGCGGCCAGAGCGAGGCCGGCGGCCACTGCCAGACGAAGAGCGCCGGGACCAGCGACATCGGCGTCATGATCAGCACCATGATGGTGACGACGGCGCTGGTCGATTCGCTGCGGGCGAGCTGCTTGGTGAAGATGATGCCCATGGCGCCCAAGGCCGAGGAGGCGAGCGCGAAGAGCGCGCCGGCGCTGACGGCGTCGGCGCCGGGCCTCAGGATCACCAGCACGCCGGCGAAGCCCACCATGATCGCGGTCCAGCGCCGCGCCCGCACCTGCTCGCCGAGGAAGAGGGCCGCCAGCATCGTGGCGAAGAGCGGCGAGGCGAAGCTGAGGGCGATGGCGTCGGCGAAGGGCAGGAGCTTCAGCGCCCAGAACCAGGCGAACATGGAAAGCAGCCCGACCGTGGTGCGGCCCAGATAGAGCCTGATGCGCGGCAGGGTCAGCGCCTCGAGCCCCGCCTTGTGGATCCAGGGCAGCATGAAGACGAGCCCGAACAGGTTGCGGAAGAACACCGCCTGCAGCGGGTGCAGCGCGCGGGAGGCCTCGCGGATGAAGGCGTTGAGGATCGCGAACAGCAGGCAGGCCAGGATCATCCACAGCGTGGCGCGAACCGGCTGCGGCAGCCGGCCCGCCGCCTCGGCAAGCTGGGACAGGAAGGCGGGAGGGGTCGGCAGCAGGCCCATGATTCGACGGCAATGAAGATGCGGCCACCCTAACCGTTCGGTTAGGGTGGCGCCATGGCTCGAAGGCAGGAGGCGGCGGGAAGCGGCCGATGTCGCAGCCGCCCGGCTCGATACCGCCGCCGCGCTTGCCTTGAGGGGCCGCCCGGGCGAAGAATCGCGGCGCTTTGCCCGGGTCGATCCGGCCGGCCAAGGCCTTGTCTCTCACGGAAAAAAGCGATCCGTCCCATGACCTCATCGACCTCGACCTCCGATGCCGCCCAGCCGATCTGGCGCCCGAGCGCCCAGCGTCTGGCCGCGGCCAACCTGACCGGCTTCCGCAGCCGGGCGGAGGCGCGGTGGAAGGTGGCGCTGCCCGATTACGACGCGCTCTGGCGCTGGTCGGTCGATCATCGCGGCCGGTTCTGGCTCTCGGTCTGGGAGGAAGCGGGGATCGTCGGCGACGGCCCCGGCCGGACGGTGCTGGCGGATGGCGACCGCATGCCGGGGGCGCGGTTCTTCCCCGAGGCGAAGCTGAACTATGCCGAGAACCTGCTGCGCAAGCGCGACGACGGCGACGCGCTGGTGTTCTGGGGCGAGGACCGCGTCAAGCGGCGCATGAGCCATGCCGAGCTCTACGACCTGGTCTCGCGGCTGGCGGCCGCCATGCGCGCGATGGGCGTCAAGCCGGGCGACCGGGTCGCGGGCTTCGTGCCCAACATGCCCGAGACCATCGCCGCCACGCTCGCCACCGCCTCGATCGGCGCCATCTGGTCCTCCTGCTCGCCCGATTTCGGCGCGCAAGGGGTGCTCGACCGCTTCGGCCAGATCGAGCCCAAGCTCCTCTTCACCGCCGACGGCTATCTCTATGGCGGCAAGAGCTTCGATTCGCTGGCGCGCGTCGCCGAGTTCCTGCCGAAGCTGCCCTCGGTCGAGCGTGTGGTGGTGCTGCCCTATGCGGGCGGCGGCGCCCTGCCGGCCAAGGCGGTGACGCTCGCGGACTTCGTGGCCCCCCACCAGGCGGGGGAGATCCGCTTCGAGCGCCTGCCCTTCAACCATCCGCTCTTCATCATGTATTCCTCGGGCACCACGGGCGTGCCCAAATGCATCGTCCATGGCGCCGGCGGCACGCTGATCCAGCATCTCAAGGAGCACCGCCTCCACAGCGACATCCGCGAGGGCACGCGGATGTTCTATTTCACGACCTGCGGCTGGATGATGTGGAACTGGCTGGTGACGGGGCTGGCCTCGGGCGCCACGCTCCTGCTCTATGACGGCTCGCCCTTCCATCCCACCGGCAACATCCTGTTCGATTTCGCGGCGGCCGAGCGCTGCGAGTTCTTCGGCACCTCGGCCAAGTTCATCGATGCCTGCAACAAGGCGGGGCTCAAGCCGATCGAGACCCATGACCTGAAGGCGCTCAGGACCATCGCCTCGACGGGCTCGCCGCTGCTGCCCGAGGGCTTCGATTACGTCTATTCGCATATCAAGAAGGATCTCTGCCTCTCCTCGATCTCGGGCGGCACCGACATCGTCTCCTGCTTCGTGCTGGGCAACCCGACCGGCCCCGTCTGGCGCGGCGAGATCCAGGCGCGGGGCCTGGGCATGGGAGTCGAGGTCTGGAACGACGAGGGCAAGCCCGTGGTGGAAGAGAAGGGCGAGCTGGTCTGCACCAGGCCCTTCCCCTCGATGCCGGTCGGGTTCTGGAACGATCCCGACGGCGCCAAGTACCGGAAGGCCTATTTCGAACGCTTCCCCAACATCTGGTGCCATGGCGACTATGCCGAGATCACGCGCCATGGCGGCATGATCATCTATGGCCGCTCCGACGCGGTGCTCAATCCGGGCGGCGTGCGCATCGGCACGGCCGAGATCTACCGCCAGGTGGAACAACTCCCCGAGGTGGTGGAGAGCATCGTCATCGGCCAGGACTGGGACGGCGATGTGCGGGTCGTGCTGTTCGTGCGGCTCAAGGAGGGCCTCACGCTCGACGACGCCCTGGCCGACAGGATCAAGCGCCAGATCCGCGCCAACACCACGCCGCGCCATGTGCCGGCGAGGATTCTCCAGGTGACCGACATCCCGCGCACCAAGAGCGGCAAGATCACCGAGCTCGCGGTGCGCGACATGGTCCATGGCCGCGCCATCAAGAACAAGGAAGCGCTGGCCAATCCCGAGGCGCTGGAGCTCTATCGGGACCGGAAGGAGCTGCGGGAGTAGCTCTCCCGTCACCCCCGCGAAAGCGGGGGCCCATGTCGATGCCGCGCTCTGACCTATCGGTGGATCCCCGCTTTCGCGGGGATGACGGGGGAGGGGGCGAGCGGCGCTCGTAGAATCTCTCGCGCTAGCCCGCTTTCGGCAGCGTCACGCCGATCATGGTGTCGCGCGTGACCAGGCCCGCGAGCTTTTCCTCGCTCCAGCCTTCGGTGCCGGCGGGTCTCAGCGGGAGGACGATGTAGCGCAGCTCGGCGGTCGAATCGTGGACGCGAACCGCGGTCGTGGCGGCGAGCTCGGTGCCGAATTCCTTCAGGACCGCGCGCGGCTCGCGCACGGCGCGCTTGCGGTAGTCGGCGCTCTTGTACCAGGCGGGCGGCAGGCCCAGCAGCGCCCGGGGATAGCAGGAGCAGAGCGTGCAGACGATGAGGTTGTGGAGCGCGGGCTTGTCCTCGACGACGGTGAGCCGCATGCCGTCGAGCTCGATGCCGAGCTCAGCGCAGGCCTTGGGCCCGTCCGCCAGCAGCCGCGCCTTGTAGGCCGGATCGCTCCAGGCCTTCGCCACCACCTTTGCCCCCAGATGCGGTCCGCGCGCATCCATGCGCTCGATCTGGGCGCGGATCTCGTCGGCGCCGAGCACGCCCTTCTCGATCAGCAGCTCGCGCAGCGCCACTGCCATGAGCTGATAGTGGCCGGTCGGCGGCGGATCGTCGGGCTGGAACGGGTGGCGCTGCGGCGCTGATCCGGCGGGGTGGTGATGGTCATGATCGTGATCATGAGTATGGCTCATCGCATCCTCTCCCACTCACGCCGGCTCGAGCCAGTTGGCGTAGATCTCGATCTCGATGCTGTCGCTGTCGGGGCCGTCATAACCGGGCCAGATCTCCTGCTGGCGGAAGCGCACGCGATAGAGCGGCAGGGCCGGAAGGCCGGAGCGGGCGAAGGCGCGCTCCTCGGCATTGACGCAGTCGCCGCAATCGCGCTCGATCACGCCCGCCGCACCGCGGATATAGATCGGCGTGCGGATATGGCCGGGCGGAAAGGCGCGGCGCACCCGCACCGCCTGGCCGGGCTTGAAGCGTTTCACGCTGAGGCGCGCCGCTGGCGTCATTGCCGGCCCTCGGCCTCGATCTCGGCCATCCGCTTGCCCAGCTCGTCGGCGGTGATGACGCCGCGCTGCATCAGGTTCCAGGCGATCGAGGCGGTCCAGCGCTCGTAATAGGACATGGCCGTATAGGCCTCGGCACCCAGCCGCTCGATCGCGTTGCGCAGCTCGTCGACGCTGAAGACGCCCTTGCGCGTCAAGAGCACGAGCAGCGCATCGACACGTTTTTCCCACAGGCTGACCGCATGCTCGTGCCGGTCGACCGGGCCGCCGGGCAGCCCGCCCATGTCATGGACCCCGCGCGCAAGCTCCGGGACGTCGTCGCTGGGAAAGCCCGTCATGATCGGCGCCTCGTGAACTAGCAGCGGGGACAGAATGCTTTCGATCCAGCCACTAGGACGTTGTCGGTGCTGGGACTGGATTGATTCTCAGTCGACACAATTCAGACTCGAGGAAATCTCGGTCACAATCCTGACCGGTCTCAATCGACTTGATTGTGCCATTGGCGAATGCCGCATGGTAGCTGAAAGCCATTTGCAAGCTTCTCGGAAACTGCAGCTCATTTCCGTTGTTCAGCTCGAATCTGCCCAAGCCAAAAGCAGAGAGAGCGATGCGCAGCTCCTTCTCGTCCGAGAACTCCTTTGCTTTGATAAAGGTGTAGCAAATCGGATTGGGCAGAACGGGAACATTGGCCCTATGACTGTTCCAATCGACGTAATCAACCAGCCCATAGTTGATCGAGAAAATCTGGTGGCAACGTGCGCCATCAGCGATGAGCGCCGCTTGGTTGGGCGAGAGGGTACTGTTGAGCGTCGCCCGAAGTTTGCCAAAGTCGAAAACGAGGCAAACCTTGCCCTTGTTACCGTCGGTCGCGTAGTTATTCCAAATAAAGGCGGAGTTTTCCGTCGAAAAGCAGGACGCATAGGTCCGCGCGCGCGACTGGTCGTAGTAGTGCGCAGCCGAGAACTCTGGCGATTTCTCAAACCTGGCTGCCGCGTTGCCTTGCCGATCACCTGGCAATTGCTCGCCATCATGATGGTCGGCCCCTTGAAAATCGAAGTAGCTGTCGACGCGATTGAAGTGAAGATAGCGGCCTTCAATCGATCGGATGAGATTCTCCAGCGTCATCATCTTGTAGAGCAACTGATCCTCGGAAGGCACGGACAGCAGGTGCGCATGCGGCTCGATATCGCCGGAAATGGCGATCTCGGGACTAGGCAACACATCATCCTTCAACATCAGGCCCCCTTGGCGGTGCCACGACTTGACGGTTGCATTTGGGATGTATCCTGCCCGGCTGCAAGCGCGTGGTTTTCGGAATTCGTTGGCGTTTCTTTCCGCGCCTCACGGCCCGATCGCAGCCGCGGCTTCGCGCCGGATCCAGTCGCGGAAGGCCGCGAGCTTCGGGCGCTCGAAGGCGCCGGGCGGCGCCACCAGGAAATAACCGTAGTCGGTCGGCAGGCTGGTCTTGAAAGGCCGGATCAGCCGGCCCGCCGCGAGATCGTCGCTGACGAGCGCACCCGGCGAGAGCGCCACGCCCAGCCCGTCGATCGCGGCCTGGATCATCAGGTTCGAATAGTTGAAGGCGAGCGTGCGGTTGGGGCGGATATGGCCGACGCCGGCCGCGGCGAGCCAGCCGCCCCAGGCATCCTCGCGCCAGTCGTAATCGATCAGCAGCGTGTGGTTGGCGAGGTCCTCGGGTTTCTGCAGCGGCGGGGTGCCGGTCAGGAGCGCCGGGCTGCAGACCGGGAACCAGTCATGGCGCATCAGCTTGTCGACCACGAGGCCCGGCCAGTTGCCGCGCCCATAGCGCACCGCGAGATCGATATCGTCGCGCGCGAAATCGACCAGCTTCTCGCTCGCCGTGATGCGCACATCGATGTCGGGATATTCCTGGCGGAAGGTGCGCAGGCGCGGCACCAGCCATTTCGCCGCGAAGGAAGGCAGCGTGCTCACCGTGAGCGGCCCTGCGCTCTCGCGCCGCTTGAGCTGGCGCGAAGCCTCGCCCAGCCGGTCGAAAGCCTCCATCACCGGCTTCAGATAGGCCTGGCCCGCGTCGGTCAGGATCACCTGGCGGTTGGCGCGCCGGAACAGCCGCACGCCCAGCCATTCCTCGAGCGCCTTGATCTGGTGGCTGACGGCGCTGTGCGTCACATGCAGCTCGTCGGCGGCCCGGCTGAAGGAGAGGAGGCGGGCGGCCACCGAGAAATACTGGATCGATTTCAAAGGGGGAAGCCGCTCGGCCATGGCCCCGGAATGTCCCAATACATGTGAGTAGGGCTAACAGAACCTATGAGAAACTATCGTTTGCGGTGTTCGGCCGCAAGCGTCATGTTGAGGCCCATGAAACAAGGGCGGAAGGGGTTTTGACGACCCTGTCAACAGCCCGGCCCTCTGTGAAAGGAATGAAGAAATGATGACCGAATCTCTAGAGTGCCGGGTGGGGCTCGAGGATGGTCGCAATCAGTCCCGTTCCCTTTCCCTGAAGAACAAAACCCTGTCCTTGAAGACGGCGGGCGACTGGCTGGTCCGCGTGACCGACGCCCTCCTGGCCTGGCAGTACCGGGCCCATGAGCGCTCCCACCTGATGACCCTGGACGACCGCATGTTGCGCGATATCGGGCTCGCGCGGGCCGATGTGGAGAACGAGGCTGGCAAGCCCTTCTGGCGTCCCTGAGGGGAGGTCCCCCGTCGTGGCAGACCTCCCCTACTTCCGCCGGCTGGCCCGCTATAATCGCTGGGCCAACCGGCGGCTTTATTCTGCCTGCGCGGAACTCTCGCCCGCCGACTGGGCGGCTCCGCGGGCCGGCTTCTTCCCCTCCCTGCAGAAGACCCTCAATCACATCCTGGTCGGCGACCGGGTGTGGCTCTCCCGATTCGAGCAGGTCGAGCTGGTGCATCGGCGCCTCGACGAGCTGCCCTATCCGGAATTTTCTGCGTTGAGACCTGCGCGCGAGGCCGAGGACGAGCGGATTGTCACCTATACAGAGACCCTGGATCCTGACCGCCTCGACAGCGATCTGCGTTACCGCAACATGGCCGGCGAAGCCCAGCTGACGCCGCTGCGTTGGGCGATCGCGCATTTCTTCAACCACCAGGCCCACCATCGCGGCCAGGCCCACGCGATGCTCTCGGGCACGCGGCTTACGCCGCCCTCGCTCGACATGATCATGTTCCTGAGAGAAGAGCTGCCGGCGGCGTGACGTCGGGCGCCATCAGGCGTCCGGCGCTTCTGCTTCCTCGATCGCCGCCCGCGCTCCTTTCGTCACCCCCGCGAAAGCGGGGGTCCATATCGATCCAGCGGTGTCGCTTGATGGTTGGATCCCCGCTTTCGCGGGGATGACGGTGGCTATGGACGCGGAGCAGCGATCGCTACGCTGCCCGCTGCTAAACCGGCCGGCTCTGCCAATATTCCCAGACGCTCGCGGGCGGCAGGTTAGCGAAGACGCGCTCGGCGACGCGGCCCACCAGGCCGAAATGGCGACGCGCGATCGGGGAGAAGGGGCCGTAGGTGAACTGGATCAGCGGCCCGCCCTGGCCCATCACCTTGAGCGCTTCCTCGACGATCTTGCGCTGCACGGGCTTGCTCATGGAGAGCAGCGGCAGGCCCGACACCACGGCGCGCACCGGCGGCAGATTCATCGGCGCCAGGATGTGCGACAGATCGGTGGCGTCGCCGAGAATCACATGCACGGCAGGAAACTGCTTGCGCAGCAGCGCATGGAGCGTGGGATCGCGCTCGATCACGATCAGGTCATCGGGCGCGATGCCGGTCTCGAGCAACCCGCGCGTGACGACGCCGGTGCCGCCGCCGAGCTCCACCACCGGCCCCAGGCCGTCGATCGGCACCAGCCGGGCCATGGCGAGAGCGAGCTCGCGGCTCGAGGGTGCGATGGCGCCCAGCCGGAGCGGATTGCGAATCCAGAGCTTGAGCCAGGTGAGGAGATGGGACGACATGAGGAGAATCGAGGAACCGTCTGCAGAATGGCAAGCTTTGACGACAGCTCTATTACATGGGGGCGGTTTCGGCGCTGCACCAGAGGGCATCCGCCTCAAGCCGGCGGGCCGGTATGCCTGAGGAACAACCGGTTCAGCGAATTAAAAAGCCGATAGGTTTGGGCAAACTCGGCCGCGAAATGGGCAGGCGTCCAGCGCTTGGAATCCTGGCCCGCGAGCAGGGCCTCGATCTCGGCCAGGCTGCGCCGCCCGTTGATCGCCGCCAGGATCGGCCCCATGCCCGCGCCGGTCGGGAACCGGGTCTCGAATCCGTCGGCCGCCACCGTGAGCCGGCCGCCGGGCTTGAGCCCGCGCGCGATCTCGATGCCGGGCGCACCTTTGAGGATCGGCACCGCCGTCGGGTCGGGCATGGCCACCGCGGCGGCAGCGCGCGTCTTCGGCACGGCATAGGCGATGTGGATCTTGAGATTGCCGGCCAGGAGCTCGGCGGCCTCGGCGCGTCGCCAGCGGTCCATCGCGTTCAAGGGTGCCAGCAGCTTCGGGTCGGCGAGATAGCTCGCGGGATCGTAGCGCCAGGGCTCGATCAGCGCGGTCGGCGCCAGCCCGGCCGCGTCGATCATGGCGATGAGCTCGCCGACGCGATAGGCGCGGTCGCGCGCGTGCAGCAGCAAGTCGTGGATCCCCGCATCGCCGGCGCGTAAGTGATCGCCCAGCGCGGGGTTGCGCGCGAAGAGATTGGTCGCGGGCAATTGGCGCAGCAACCGCTTCGCCGTCTCGATGCGCCGCTCGGCCGGGTCGCCGCCGCCCAGCATCCGCAGCAGTTCCTGCATCGGATAGACGCCCGAGCGTCCGAGCTCGCCATAGACCATGAGGCCGATGCCGCCCTCGAGCGACAGCGACTGTGCCAGGATGCGCAGGCCCGCGGCGGGATCGGCGAGGTGATGGAGCACGCCGCAGCAATCGATATAGTCGAAGCGCCCCAGCCCCAGCCGCGGCAGGCTCTCGATGGCGGCGTGATGGAAGGTCACGCTGGTCAGCTCGCGCGCGCGGATGCGTGCCTCGGCGATGTTGCGCGAGGCGTGGCTCAGATCGAGATAATGGATCTCGGCCGGGCAGCCGATGTCGGCGAGCTGCTGCGCCAGCATGACGAGCCCGTCGCCCGTGCCGCCGCCGGCGACGAGCGCCTTGAACGGTTCGCGCCAGTCGCGGCGCCCGGCGAAGACATAATGATCGATCTCGAGGCGATGGCTGGGCGAGCCCTCGATCAGCCGCTTCGCCTCGTCGCGCGGATCGCGCGGCGGATAGGGATAGGCCTCGTACTGGTCGCGGACGCGATCCTCGCTCATCAGGCTCAGCCGCGGCCCGTGATGAGCACCACCTTGCCGGTGGCGCGCCGCGAGGTCAGGAGCTCGAGCGCGGTCGCGGCCTCGGCCAGATCGAAGCGGTTCGAGATCAGCGGCTTGAGCTTGCCCTCGCGATGCCAGGCGAAGAGCTTGTGGAAGGAGGTCTCGACCAGCGCCGGCTGCTTGCGCCGGTAGGACCCCCAATAGATCCCCAGCGCCGCCAGGTTCTTCACCAGCAGATAATTGGCCGGGATCTGCGGCACGCCGCCGCCGGCGAAACCGACGATGAGAAGGCGGCCGCCCCAGTTGGTGCATTTGAGCGCCTGGTCGAAGAGATCGCCGCCGACCGGGTCATAGACCACATCGACGCCGCCGCCGTCGCAGATCTCCTTGACGCGCTGGCGCAGCGTCTCGGTCTTGTAGTCGATCAGATGATCGGCGCCATGGGCCCTGGCGATGGCGAGCTTCTCGGGTCCCCCGGCGCAGGCGATCACGGTGGCCCCCATCGCCTTGCCGATCTCGACCGCGGTGAGCCCGACGCCGCCCGAGGCACCCAGCACCAGCAACCGTTCGCCGGGCTCGAGCGCCGCGCGCTCGTCGAGCGCGATATGCGAGGTGCCATAGGCGATGGCGAAGGCGGCGGCCGTGGCGAAATCCATCTGCGGCGGGATCGGGAAGCAGTCGGCCTCGCGCGCCAGCGCCTGTTCCGCATAGCCGCCCTGGTCCAGCACCGCCATCACGCGATCGCCTTGTTTCACCCGGCGCACCTGGGCGCCGACGGCAAGCACCCGTCCCGCCACCTCGAAGCCCGGCACGAAAGGCGGCAGCGGCCGCTCCTGGTATTTGCCGGCGATGATCAGTGAATCGGCGAAATTGAGCCCGGCGGCGGCGACCTCGATCAGGACCTGGTCGGGTTCGGTGACGGCCGGGTCCGGCCGCTCGCCGAGCGCCAGCTGGTCGAGCCCGCCCCAGGCGCGCGCTTCCACCACGCGCATCGCTCAGAAGCGCCCTTCGCCGGTGGAGCGGATGCGGCCGACCTCGAGGAGGGCGCGGTTGAGCACCGGCGGCGTCAGCAGATCGGCCAGCATTTTCGTTTCCGCCGCCGAGATCAGCTTGAGCCGCCGCAAGGTCTGCGCCATCGCCGTCTCGGCGGCCCGCCCCGCCCCGTCGTCGGCCTTGATCGCGACACCGAGCCCCAGGCTCGGCAGGATGCCCGCATAGACGCCCTCGGCGCCGCCCTTGAGCAGGAAGCGGCCCTTGAGCGTCGCCATCAGGGTCGAGCCGAAACGCCCGGTGCCGCCCACGAGCATGGGCCAGGCCATGACCGACTGCAGGATGCGCTTGCAGGCATTGGCGCGGTCGGCCGAGAGCTTGCGCGGATCGGCCATCCGCGCCAGCCCCAGCGCCATCGCGCGCAGCGGCAGGCCCAGGACCGGGATCCCGCAGCCATCGATGCCGCGCGGGGCGCGGGATAGATCGAGGCCGGTCATCTCGGACATCGCCCGGGTCACGCGCTGCTGCACCGGATGCTCGTAGCGGACATAGCCGCGCGTCGGCTCGCCCTCGTGGCGCGCGGTGGTGAGGAAGCCCGAATGCTTGCCGGAGCAGTTGTTGTAGATCGCCGTGAGGTCGCCGCCATTGGCGATGAGCTGCAGCATGGTCGGCTCGTGCAACGGCAGATGCGCGCCGCATTCGAGATCGGAAATCTCGCAGCCGATGCGCGCGAGCCAGCGGCGCACGCGATCGGTATGAAGCGGCTCGCCATTGTGGGAGGCGCAGGCAAGCGCGATCTCGGGCTCGCCCAGGCCGAAATTGTCGGCCGCACCCGTCTCCAGCAGCGGCAGCGCCTGCAGCGGCTTCACCGCGGAGCGCCCATAGATCGGCCGCTCGATATCGCCCCAGCTCTCGACCAGCTTGCCCTGGGCGTCGACCACGGCGACGGCGACGCGATGACGGCTCTCGACCATCTCGCCGCGCGTGACCTCGATCAGCGTCGGATTGGCGGGCGGCTTCTGATCCGAGAGGATCTGCGCCCCGCCGCGCTTGGCGCCCGGCTTCGGCTTGGCCTTCGGCACGGCCGGCTTCCGGGTCTTGGCCTTGCTCTTGGCCGCGCCCTTGGTCTTCACGGAGCTCTTGCCGCCCGGCCGCTTCGCTGTCGCGCTGCGGCCGGCGGTCTTGCGGGCCGCTTTGCGTGCCATCGCCGACAACCGATTTCCTTCACTTCCCGAGGGCGCCACCTTGCCTTGGCGGCAGGCCCCATGCAACCTTCGGCGCCATGCGCGGCTATTTCGGCATCGGCGTCGAGGGCATCAGCAAGCCGATGAACCTCGGCAGCCTGATGCGCACGGCCCATGCCTTCGGCGCCAGCTTCTGCTTCACCATCGGTGCGGTGTTCGACACGCGCGAGGCGCGCCTCGCCGACACCTCGGACGCGATGCAGAGCCTGCCGTTCCACGACTATCCCGACCTCGATTCCTTCCAGCTGCCCAAGGGCTGCCAGCTCGTGGGGCTCGAATTCATCGAGGACGCGGTCGAGCTGCCGAGCTTCCGCCACCCGACGCGTGCCGCTTATGTCATGGGCGCCGAGCGCGACGATCTTTCGCCCGAGCTCCTCGCGCGCTGCGACCACGTGGTCAAGATCCCGACCCGCTTCTGCATCAATGTGGCGCTCGCCGGCGCGCTGGTCATGTACGACCGCATGATCTCGCTGGGACGCTTCGCCGAGCGGCCGGTGCGGGCGGGCGGGCCTCACGCGCCGAAGGCTCGTCATCATCATGGCGAACCGGTCTGGAAGCAGCGGCAGCGCACGCGCTTGACGAAACCCTAAGCCGGCCGCGTTCCAAGCACCGCTTTTAATAATTTGTTAACCGGACTCAATGCCTTCTGGGCGGGTTCGCAGGCAATGTGCGAACGACCGGGTGTTTTCCGCCGAAATATGGTTAATTGCTCTCGCCTGCCCTTGCAGCGTTCCGCGAATTGCCCTAAATGGGCGAGCACGGAAAGACTACAAGTTGTTGTCATTTAAGGCGAATTTTAGGCAGCCCTTTCCGGCGGGCAGCGCAAAGCTAGGTAGGTGATCGCTATGAAGCGCCTCGTGTCGTTCTTGTTTGCCGTTGGGCTGGTGGCCGCGATCGCCGCCCAACCGGCCTTGGCCCAAGAGCCCAAGCAAATCGGCAAGTTCGGTTCCTGGACCGCCATGACGTTCCAGGAAGACGGGCATACCGCCTGCTACGTGATGAGCGAACCGACCCGCAAGGAAGGCAATTACACCCGGCGGGGCGAGGTCTATCTTTTGATTACACATCGGCCGGCGCAGAAATCGATCGGCGTGGTGAGCTTCACGGCCGGCTACGACTACAAGCCCGATGGGTCGGTCAAGGTCGATATCGACGGCACGGGCTTCGATCTCTTCACCAAGGACGACACCGCCTGGGCCCGCGACGGCGACGATCCGAAGATCGTCGACGCGATGGTCAAGGGAAAGACCCTGGTCGTCAGCGGCGAATCCTCGCGCGGCACCAAGACGGTCGATACCTATTCGCTGACCGGCTTCGGCAAGGCGCTCCAGGCCATCAACAAGGCCTGCGAAGTCGGCGGCTGACAGCGGTCGGGATGGGCTTCGCTCCATCCTTCCAAGCCCGGGCCGACAAAATTCCTGAAAGCCCGGCCGTGACGAGCTCAAGGCGATGCATCGTGGCTGGGCCGGGCTGATCGCAGCCCTCTGTCTCCTCATCGCGCCGCTGGCGCAGGCGGCCACGCCCGACAGTGTCTTCCTCGAAGACCTGACCTGGACCGAGCTCAGGGACGCCATCGCCGCCGGCAAGACCACGATCCTCGTGCCGGTCGGCGGCACCGAGCAGAGCGGGCCGGCAATGGCCTTGGGCAAGCATAACCGGCGCGCCCATCTGCTTTCGGACAAGATCGCGCGGGCGCTGGGCAATGCGCTGGTGGCGCCGGTGATCGCCTATGTGCCCGAAGGCACGATCGATCCGCCGAGCGCCCATATGCGCTTTCCCGGCACCATCACCCTGCCCGACGATCTCTTCGAGAAGACGCTCGAATATGCCGCGCGCAGCTTCAAGCTCCACGGCTTCCGCGACATCGTGCTGCTCGGCGATCACGGCGGCTATCAGAAGGACCTGGTCGCGGTGGCCGCGCGGCTCAATCGCGAATGGGCGCAGACGCCCGTGCGCGTCCACGCGCTCACCGCCTATTACGATGTCACGCAGAGCGACTATGTGAAGGCGCTCGAGGCGCGGGGCTACAGCGAGCAGGAGATCGGGACCCATGCCGGCCTCGCCGACACCTCGCTCATGCTGGCGCTCGACCCGAGCCTGGTGCGCGGCGATTTGCTGTCGGCGGGCGGCCCCTATGGCCGCGCCGACGGGGTCTATGGCGACCCGCGGCGCTCGAGCGCCGAGCTCGGCCAGATCGGCGTCGACCTCATTGTCGCACGCACGGTGAAGGAGATCGCCAAGGCGGTGGCGACACGCTAGTTTGCGCTCCGTTTTTCTCCTTGGATCTGCCGTCAGGGCTAAGCCAACCCGCGATCGCCGATGATGAATTTCACGCAATCTTTTCGACGCCGCTCCCGCCTTCTCGTCCTCGCCGTCTCGCTCGGGATCTGCCTTGCGGGCCGACCCGGCTGGGCGGCCCCCGAGGTCACGACGGTTCCCGGCATGCCCCCGGTGGTCGATCCCGACAATCTCTACAGCGAGGCGGGCGCCAATCTCTTCAGCCCCGCGACGGCGGGCGCGCTCTCGCGCATCTATGTGCCCAACCGCCGCTCGAACGATGTCGATGTGATCGATCCGGTGACGCACAAGATCGTCGACCATTTCAAGGTCGGCTTCAGCCCGCAGCATATCGTGCCCTCCTGGGACCTGAAGACGCTCTGGGTCGCCAATAACGGACACGAGACCAAGAAGGGCGTCGATGGCAGCATGACGCCGATCGACCCCTTCACCGGCAAGCCCGGCGCCGCCATCCCGGTCGAGGATCCCTACAACCTCTATTTCACGCCCGACGGCAAATCCGCGATCGTGGTGGCGGAGATGCACAAGCGGCTCGATTTCCGCGATCCCCACACCATGGCGTTCCAGATGTCGCTCGAGGCGCCCGACTGCAACGGCATCAACCACGCCGATTTCTCGATCGACGGCAGCTACGCGATCTTCACCTGCGAGTTCGACGGCACGCTGGTGAAGATCGACATGGTGAACCGCAAGGTGCTGGGCTATCTCAAGCTCCCCTTGGCCAAGCACGGCATGCCGCAGGACATCCGCATCTCGCCCGATGGCGAGGTGTTCTATGTGGCCGACATGCATATCGGCGGCGTCTATGTCATCGACGGGAAGAGCTTCAGCTTCGTGAGCTTCATCCCGACCGGGCCCGGCGCGCACGGCCTCTATCCGAGCCGCGACGGCACCAAGCTCTATGTGTCGAACCGCGGCGGCGGCATGGTCTTCGCCAAGCCGCATGGCGACGGCAGCGTCAGCGTCATCGATTTCGCCACCCGCAAGGTGATCGCCAACTGGCCGATCCCCGGCGGCGGCAGCCCCGATATGGGCAATGTCTCGGCCGACGGCACGCATCTCTGGCTGTCGGGCCGGTTCGACGACGTGGTCTACGATATCGACACCGCCACCGGCCATGTCACCCAGGTCGATGTCGGCAAGGAGCCGCACGGCCTGACGGTCTGGCCGCAGCCGGGCCGCTACTCCCTGGGCCATACCGGCAATATGCGGTGAAGCCTCCGGGCTCCCGTCGCCGCTGCCGGCGGCGCTGTCAGCCGCCGCCCCATCGTCATCCCCGCGGAAAGCGGGGAACCATGGCGAAGCCCGGTGACCTGGATGAGGGTGGATCCGCTGAGTTTTCAAACGAAGTGCAACACCAGATTGGGGTGTTGCCATGGGGAGCCCAAGTCGGCCGGCCTTGAATAACCCCCTGACCGGCCTCACTTCCTGGCGGCGGGTGCGGCCTTGGGGCGCGTCCGGCGGGCGATGCCGGCGATGGACCCCGCGGGCGGCCCCGGTGTAAAGAACGGGCCGGCCGATCCCTGCTAGACTGACGCGACGCAAGAACCCATGAGCACGACCGCCCATGCCCTGACTTTCGCGCCGCCCGCCGCACTTGCGGATGGGCGCCGGAATCTCGTGGGGCTCGACCGCGCCGAGCTTGAGGCCGAGATCGTGGCGCTGGGCGAGCCCGCCTTCCGCGCGCGCCAGCTCTGGCACTGGATCTATCATCGCGGCGTCACCGATTTCGCCGCCATGACCTCGCTCGCCAAGAGCTTCCGCGAGAAGCTGGCGGCGAGCTACGTGGTGGCGCGCCCCGAGGTCTCGGTCGCGAAGCAGTCGATCGACGGCACCCGCAAATGGCTGCTCAAGTTCGCCGACGGGCAGGAGATCGAGACCGTCCATATCCCCGAGGAGGATCGCGGCACGCTCTGCGTCTCCTCGCAGGTGGGCTGCACGCTGACCTGCAAGTTCTGCCATACCGGCACGCAGAAGCTGGTGCGCAACCTTGGCGCCGCCGAGATCGTCGGCCAGGTGATGATGGCGCGCGACGCGCTCGGCGAATGGCCTTCGCCGCCGGACGGACGGCTGCTCTCCAACATCGTCATGATGGGCATGGGCGAGCCGCTCTATAACTGGGACAATGTCTCGAAGGCCCTCAAGATCGTGATGGACCATGAGGGCATCTCGATCTCGAAGCGGCGCATCACCCTCTCGACCGCGGGCGTGGTGCCGATGATCGAGCGTTGCGGCCAGGAGCTCGGCGTCAATCTCGCCATCTCGCTCCATGCCGTGACCGACGAGCTGCGCGACCGCATCGTGCCGATCAACAAGAAATACCCGATCGCCGAGCTGATGCGCGCCTGCCGCAATTATCCCGGCCTTTCCAATGCGCGGCGCATCACCTTCGAATATGTGATGCTGAAGGGCGTGAACGATTCGCCGGCCGATGCGCGGGCGCTCATCGCGCTGCTCGAGGACATCCCGGCCAAGGTCAATCTCATCCCGTTCAACCCCTGGCCGGGCGCGCCCTTCGAATGTTCCAGCAAGCGCGCGATCGAGGCCTTCAGCCAGATCGTGTTCGATGCGGGCTACGCCTCGCCGGTCAGGACGCCGCGCGGCCAGGACATCATGGCGGCCTGCGGCCAGCTCAAGAGCGAGAGCGTGCGGCTGCGCAAGAGTCAGCAGCTCGCGGCGGCGGCCGAAACCGCGGCCGATGCGGCCGGCCAGCCGCAGTAGCGCGCATCCTCGGCGCCGCCTGCCGGCGCTGTTCCTCCTCACGATCCTCGCCTGCAACTTGATGGCGGTCGCGACCGGGCCGGCGCCGGCGCGCGAGGATCTGCCTGGTTGGGACCAGACAAGCTGGGGCATGAAACCCGCCGATGTCGACAAGCTTTACGGATCGGCCCTGCAGAAGGTCGAGCCGCCGATCGAATTCGGATCGAGCGAGGCGAGCCGCGTCTGGCGCGATCTCGAATTCGCCGGCTTCACCTGGCGCGTGCTTTTCCAGTTCGACAGCAAGAGCCACGGGCTGGTGCAGGTGATGCTGCAGCGCAGCCGCCTGCCGAACGCGCCCAAGGCCTACGAGGCGGCATTGGCAGCGCTGCAATCGCGCTACGGCCCGCCCGATCTGGTCTGCGGCAGTCCGCAAGGCGGCGCTTCCGCTTCGGCCCAGGCGCGCGAGCGGGTCTGGCGGCTCCCCACCAGCTCGATCCATCTGGTGTTCCTCGATATCGGCGGCGGCGAGCTGCAGTACAACGTGTTCGACTGGCCGCCCGCGCCGTCGGAAGGGGCCTGGCCGCAACGCTTCCATGGACGCGGCAACTATCCGCAGCGGCTTTTGATCCGCTATCACCCGACCGCGCGCAACGATCTCTTCCTGCCGGGCTGCGGACGCTGAAAGCGGCAAGGCCGGGCGCGATAACCGGCGTCTCCCTTGGATCAGCCGCGACGCCGCCGCGAACGTGCGGGCGATACGGGTTCCGCTTCGAACAGCCGGCGCAAGGTCCGGCTCGATAACGCCTCGATCGCCTCGCGCTTCAGCGCCAGCAGGCGGCGCCCGCCATCGCCTTGCTCCTCGACCAGACCGGCCTCGCGCAGGAAATGGAGATGATGGGTGACGGTGGGCTTGGAGAGGCGAAGCTGGCGCGCCAGCTCGACCGCCGGCATGGCGCGGCGCGCCAGGAGGTTGGCCATGGCGAAGCGCGTGGCGTCGCCCAGCGCGCGGAACACCAGCGCCACGTCGCCACCCTCAGGGCCGGCGGCGGCGGTACCATCATCCGCGGACGCGGCGCTTCTCGGGCTCCTCCCGGGCGCGGCAGCGCTGGGCAGGCCCGGTTCCCCGATGCCGCCCGGCTGCGGCTCGGGCCCCAGCGCGAGATCGAGGAAGGGCAGCCAGGCCGTGCCGCGCTCGCCTTCCTGCTCGATGAACCACCAGCGCGGCTCGTTGAAGCTCGAGGGCAGGAACTGAAGCTGGCCGATCTGGGCGAGCTCGGTGCGGGCCCCGCCCGTCACCTGCCGGAGGACGCCCGCCTTGGCGTCGAACTCGATCCCGAGACCCAGCCGGTGGCCGAGCCCGGCCCAATCGGCGCGGCCGATCCGGTTGCCGGCGACCGTGGCCGCGGCCGCTTCCTCGTCGGCCAGGGACCGCCAGAGGGGCTCGAACACGGCCTCGCGGAAGGCGTCGAGCCCCGCCACCAAGGCCCGCTGGCCGGCTTCCGGATCGGCGGCGAAACGGCCCAGCGCCGACCAGAGCGGGGCATCGGGATTTGATGGTTCGAATTTCATCGAACTCAGGGCGAGGAGCCGCGGCCGGGGCAGGGCCGCCAGGGCCCGGGGCAGGGTCAACCCACCCACCGCGACCCGGCGCGCGAGCACGGGATCGGCCAGCAGCGCGGCCAGCATGGCCGTCAGCACCGCCCCGGCCGGCCGGCGCTCGATCCGGTTCAGGAGTTCGATCGGTGTCGAATCGAGTGGCGCCAGCCCCGGTGCCGCCGCCGCGAGCAGCCAGATCTCCGGCGCCCCACCCAGCGCCGCCTCGGCGGCCCAGTAGGTGCCGGGCAGCGCCCGCCGCCCCTGGCGGCGCCAGGCCGGATGACGCTGCGCCCGGTCGCTGGTCAGCGACCAGGCCGCGAGGAACAGCTCCAACCGGGGGCTGGCGCGGCAGTCCCAGCGTGGCCACGCCGGCATGGAGCCGGAGAGAGCGGTAGGCCGAGGTTTGGGGCGGCGAGGCGGCATGGTCATTCGATTATTATCTAACGAAAGTTAGATAGGTATATAACGAGATGCGGCGGTGGGGAAGCGGAATGAGACGATTGAGGTGCCGCACGCGATGCTATCAGCTTGCCGGCCGATGCTCGATCCCTATACTCCGCGCGGCTTTTTCCTGGAGAACCTCCGACCCATGCGCGCGACCATCAAGAAGGCTGTGCTCGCCTATTCCGGCGGCCTCGACACCTCCGTCATCCTCAAATGGCTGCAGGAGGCCTATGGCTGCGAGGTGGTGACCTTCACCGCCGATCTGGGCCAGGGCGAGGAGCTGGAGCCGGCGCGCAAGAAGGCGCTGCTGCTCGGCATCAAGCCCGAGAACATCTTCATCCAGGACCTGCGCGAAGAGTTCGTGCGCGACTTCGTCTTCCCGATGTTCCGCGCCAACGCGCTCTACGAGGGCCAGTATCTGCTGGGCACCTCGATCGCGCGGCCTCTGATCGCCAAGCACCAGATCGAGATCGCACGGAAGACCGGCGCCGATGCCGTGGCGCACGGCGCCACCGGCAAGGGCAACGACCAGGTCCGCTTCGAGCTCAGCTATTACGCGCTCGAGCCCGGCATCAAGGTGATCGCGCCCTGGCGCGAATGGGACCTCACCAGCCGCACCAAGCTGATCGAGTTCGCCGAGAAGCATCAGATCCCGATCGCCAAGGACAAGCGCGGCGAGGCGCCCTTCTCGGTCGACGCCAACCTGCTGCACAGCTCGAGCGAGGGCAAGATCCTGGAGGATCCATGGATCGAGCCGGACGAGATGGTCTATCAGCGCACCATCTCGCCGGAAGAGGCGCCGGACAAGGCGACCTATATCGAGGTCGAGTTCGAGAAGGGCGACGCGGTCGCGATCGACGGCAAGCGGCTGTCCCCTGCAGCGCTTCTCACCAGGCTCAACGAGCTTGGCAAAGCCAACGGCATCGGCCGGCTCGACCTGGTCGAGAACCGCTTCGTCGGCATGAAGAGCCGCGGCGTCTACGAGACGCCGGGCGGCACGATCCTCCATGCCGCCCATCGCGGCATCGAGAGCCTCACGCTCGACCGCGGCGCCATGCATCTCAAGGACGACATCATGCCCCGCTATGCGGAGCTCATCTATAACGGCTTCTGGTTCGCGCCCGAGCGCGAGATGCTCCAGGCGCTGATCGACAAGAGCCAGGAGAATGTCAGCGGCACGGTCCGGCTCAAGCTCTACAAGGGCAACACCGCGGTGGTCGGCCGCAAATCGCCCAGGAGCCTCTACAGCCTCCAGCACGTGACCTTCGAGGAAGATGCCGGCGCCTACGACCAGCGCGACGCGGCCGGCTTCATCAAGCTCAATGCCCTGCGCCTGCGGCTCCTGAAGAAGGGGCGGGGCTGAGCCTCATGCGCGGCGCCCGGGGCGAGACGATCTCAATTCGCTCCGCCCAGCCCGCCGATCTCGATCTCCTGATCGGGTTCTATCGGCGGTTCTTCGAGCATCTGAAGGCGGCGGTCGCGGACGAGCTCTGGGAAGGCGCGCAGCCGGCGCCCGATCTCGCGCGGCAGAATTTCGAGGCGGCTCTCGCGCAGGGCGATCTGCTGCTCATCGCATCGGTCGGCGGCACACCCCAGGGCTACCTCCTCGGCCGCATCGAGCCGGCCTATGTGCGGGAATCGCCGATCGAGAAGACGGGCTATATCGCGCATTGCTTCGTGGCCGAGGCCGCGCGCGGGCGGGGCGTCGCCCGGGCGCTGACCGAGGCGGCGGAGCGCTGGTTCGCGGATCGCGGCATCGAATTCATCGAGCTGCGCTATAATCTCGCCAACAAAGCCGCGGCCGCTGCCTGGGACAGCCTGGGCTACAAGCCGCAGCGCCTGATCTGCCGCAAGTCGCTTCGCCAAGGATAGGGAACGCCGGGGAGCCCGCATGATCCTGACCACCACATCCACCGTCGAAGGCTTCAAGATCCGCGACTATCGCGGCATCGTCACCGGCGAGGCCATCGTCGGGGCCAACATCTTCCGCGACCTCATGGCCTCGATCACCGACATCGTCGGCGGTCGCTCCGGCTCCTACGAGAGCGCGCTGAAAGGGGCCCGCGAGGCGGCGTTCCGCGAGATGGAAGCGGCCGCCAAGGAAGCCGGCGCCAACGCCATCGTCGGAGTCGATATCGATTACGAGGTGGTCGGCAAAGACAGCAGCATGCTGATGGTGAGCGTCAGCGGCACGGCCGTGGTGATCGAGTAGGATGCCCTTGCCGCGCTCGGTCGGCGCCGAAGGCTGACGGCATCGCTCCAGGAACCGGGAGGCCACCATGTGCGACACGGCTGCAAAGGCGACGGGCTGGCGGGGATGGATGAAGCTGGATGAGCGCCCTGTCGGGCCCGCACTCGGGCCCTGGATCGATCTGTCCCACCCTTTGACCGAGCATATGCCGACGGTCTCGATCTTTCCCGCGCCCCGGTTCTGGCGGCTGAAGCAGATTCCGGCCGATCCCCTGAACGTGACCATGATGGAAATGGCGGTGCATTCCGGGACGCATGTGGACGCGCCGCGCCATTTCTTCGCCGACGGTCCCGCCTTCCATGAGGTGCCGCTCGACCGGCTGCACGGACCCGGCGCGGTGCTGAACCTCGAGAAGGAGCCGGACAGCGTCATCAGCGCCGAGGATCTCGCCAACGCGAAGATCAGGGTCGAGCCCGGCGATATCGTGGTCATCCATACGGGCTGGTGGCGCTATGCGGGAACGCCCCAGTACGACCGCCATCCCTGCCTCTCGGTCGAGGCCGCGCAGTGGCTGGTCGAGAAGCGGGCGAAGCTGCTGGCCTGCGACTTCGCCACGCCCGATCTGCCGGTCCATCGGCGTTCGCCGGGCTTCGACTGGCCGGTGCACCACGTTCTGCTCGGCAGCGGCGTGCTCGTTTCGGAGCATGTCACCAACCACGCCGAGCTGGCGGATCGGCGCGCGGAATTCATGTTCCTCGCCCTCAATATCTCGGAGTCGGACGGCGCCCCCGCCCGCGTGCTGGCGCGCCGCCTGTCCTGACCAGGGGCGCCAGCTCTTTCCCGGCGACCCTTCAGGTGCGAGGGGAGACGAGGGCTAGATCGCGATTCCGTGCTGCCGGCAGGCGGCGGTCACCGTGTTCTGCAGCAGCACCGCGATCGTCATCGGGCCGACACCGCCGGGCACCGGCGTGATGGCGCCGGCATGCTTCGCGGCCTCCGCGAAGGCGACGTCGCCCACGAGCTTGCCTTTGCCGTCCGGGCCGGTGATGCGGTTGATGCCGACATCGATGACCGTGGCGCCGGGCGCCACCCAGTCGCCGCGCACCATCTCGGGCCGGCCCACCGCCGCCACCAGGATCTCGGCACGGCGGCATTCGCCGGCGAGGTCGCGGGTCTTGGAATGCGCGATCGTCACGGTGCAGCTCTCGCCCAGCAGGAGCTGCGCCATCGGCTTGCCGACGATGTTGGAGCGGCCGAGCACGACCGCGCGCTTGCCGGAAAGATCGCCCAGCCGGTCCTTGAGCAGCATCAGGCAGCCGAGCGGCGTGCAGGGGACGAGCGCCTGCCCGCCGGTCGCGAGCCGTCCGGCATTGACCACATGGAAGCCGTCCACATCCTTGGCCGGGTCGATCGCGTCGAGCACGGCTTGCGGATCGATCTGCTTGGGCAGCGGCAGCTGCACCAGGATGCCGTTGACGGACTTGTCCTCGTTGAGCCGCTTCACCAGCGCCAGCAGTTCGGCCTGCGCGGTGGTGGCGGGCAGCTTATGCTCGAAGGAGGCCATGCCGACCTCGACCGTCTGCTGCGCCTTGTTGCGCACATAGACCTTGCTGGCCGGGTCCTCGCCCACCAGCACCACGGCGAGACCCGGGATGAAGCCGTGCTTCTCCTTGAGGCCGGCGATCTGGGTGGCGAGGCGGCGGCGCAAGCCCTCGGCGAAGGCCTTGCCATCGATGATGTTGCTCATGCGTATCCGTTTCCCTTGACTATCGAATCCCGGTGCCGCCCGGGCGAACATCCGGGGCGGCGGTCATGCCTTGGCGCCGTGCTTGGCCAGCCATTCCGTCAGCAGGCTCTCCAGCGCCATCGGATCGCCCGCCAGATGCAGCAGCTTGCGCCGGTCGCTGGCGCCGCTCTCGAGCGTGATCCGGCTGCGGGCGATCCGCCATTCCCGCGCCAGGAGCTCGATCAGCGCCTCGTTCGCCTGGCCCTTCTCGGGCACCGCCGTCACCGCCACCTTGAGCGCCACCGAGCCGTCGGCCTCCGGCGCCAGGCCGTCGATCGCGCTGCGCCGCGCCCGCGGCGTCAGCCGCACCTTGAGCCTGAGCCCGTCCGACACCGCCGCGAAGGGCCGAGGCATGGGCGTCAGGTCCTAGAACACGTATTCGAAAAGCAGGCTGCGCAGGAAGACGAGCAGCAGGATCAGCACCACCGGCGAAAGATCGATGCCGCCCAGATTGGGCAGGACCCGCCGGATCGGCCGCAGCGCCGGCTCGGTCAGGCGGTAGAGCATGTCGCCCACCTGATAGACGAAGCGGTTGCGCGTGTTGAGCACGTTGAAGGCCACGAGCCAGCTCATGATGGCGCTCGCGATCAGCACCCAGATATAGAGCGTGATCACCAGACTGATCAGACCTGCGAGCGACTGCATGTGGCGCGGAATCCTCCAGGGAGAGGGCGAAAAACCGGCCTGGAGGCTATCGGCCCGAGGCCCCCCGCGCAAGGGTGCCGGACGATCCGCCGCGCCCCTCCGATTCGCGCTCAAGCCCCTGGAATCGCTGGGCTCGACCGGGTTCGCGGTAATCCCCTCTTAAGCCTCTTGCCCTTGACAGGGCGAGGTCGCCTACCCATAGTCCCGGCCGTTCGGCGGCGGGGCTGTAGCTCAGATGGGAGAGCGCCTCGTTCGCAATGAGGAGGTCAGGGGTTCGATTCCCCTCAGCTCCACCAGCCGCCGATCCTCCCCGACATCGATGGTGGAATTGCAGCCGGCGGCCGCGCGGCTCTTTCTTGCTTGTCCCCTCCACCGGAACGGGGGAGGGCCAGGGAGGGGGCTGCTCGGTAGCAGAGCCGCTCAGCTGCAAGTACCGAGCAGCCCTCTCCCTCACCCTCTCCCAGAAGGGAGAGGGGACACTGCGCGCTCAAATCGGCGTCGCGGTCGGGATCTCGGGCTTGGGTCCGCCGCGGCGGCCGGCCGAGACGATGGGCCGGTCGCGCAGGTGATGGGTCAGCCGCCATTCGAAGGCGCGGAAGCCCCAGGCGATCAGGTAGGTCAGCGCCAGATAGATGAGCGCGATGGTGATGAAGAGCTCATAGGGCGCGAAGCTGCGCGCGATGATGACGCGGGCGACGCCGGTCAGATCCATGAGCGTCACCACGCTGGCGAGCGAGCTCGCCTGCAGCATGAAGATCACCTCGTTGGAATAGGCCGGCAGGACGAGCTGGAGCGCGCGCGGCAGGATGATGCGCCGGTAGCGCAAGCCCCAGGACATGCCGCAGGCCTTGGCCGCCTCGACCTCGCCCAACGGCACGGCCTGGATGGCGCCGCGGAAGATCTCGGTCACGTAGGCCGCGGTGTTGAGCACGAAGGCGAGCAGGCAGCACCAATAGCCCTCACGCAGGAAGCTCCAGAGGAAGGTCGTCTTGATCCAGTGGAACTGGCCCAGCCCGTAATAGATCAGGAAGATCTGGATCAGGAGCGGCGTGCCGCGGAAGAAATAGGTGTAGGCATAGATCGGCCAGGAGAGCCAGGGCTTGCCCGAGGCGCGCATGATGGCGAGCGGCACGGCGATGACGAGCCCGACGATGAGCGAGATCGCCACCAGCTCGATCGTCAGCAGGAGCCCGTCGAACAGCGCCGGCAGGCTGTCCCAGATCAGCTGCAGGTCGAAGACCGCATTGATGCGCTGCCAGAGACCGGGGGCTTCCGCTTCCATGCCGGTCCCGCTCAGGCGCGCCTGACGCCGACATTGGCGCGCTTCTCCGCCCAATGCCGTCCGTAGTCCGAGATCGCGGTGAAGACGAGATAGATGAAGGCGGCGCTGATGAAGAAGGTGAAAGGCTCGCGCGTCGGCGCCTTGGCGAGGTCGGCCTTGCGCGTCAGCTCCTCCACCCCGATCACCGACATGAGCGAGGTCGCTTTGAGCAGCACCAGCCAGACATTGCCGAGGCCGGGAATGGCGAAGCGCCAGACCTGGGGCAGGCGGATGCGCCAGAAGATCTGCTTCTGGTTCATGCCGCAGGCCATGGCGGCTTCGATCTGGCCCTTGGGCACGGCCTGGAAGGCGCCGCGGAAGGTCTCGGTCGCGTAGGCGCCGTAGATGAAGCCGATCACCAGCACGCCCGCCACGAAAGCGTTGATGTCGATCGGTTCCTCGCGGCCGAACAGGGTCGCTATATGCTGCAGCAGCACCGTGCCGCCGTAATAGATCAGCAGCAGCAGCACCAGCTCGGGCACGCCGCGGATGATGGTGGTGTAGAGGTCGGCGAGACGCCGGGCCCAGCCATGGCGCGAGAGCTTGCCGAGCGCGCCGATCAGGCCCATGGCGGTGGTGAGCGCCATGGAGAGCACAGCGACGATGATCGTCATCTGCGCGCCTTCGATCAGGAAATGCCCGTAGCCCTTATAGTCGAACATCGCCCGCGGCCGGCATCATTGCCCCTCGTGAAAGACGGCGCCGCCGGAAGCGGAAGGCCTCCGGCGGCGCACCGGGTCTCACGCGCTAGGCGACCCGATCAGTCGCCATAGACGTCGAAGTTGAAGTATTTGTCGTTGATCTTCTTGTAGGTGCCGTCGGCGCGGATATCGAGGATCGCCTGGCTCAGCGCATCGCGCAGCTTGCTGTCCTCCTTGCGCACGCCGATGCCGGCGCCGTCGCCCAAGAGCCCGCCGGTCCAGCCCTTGCCCATGATGGCGTAGTCGCCGCCGCCTTCCTGCTTCAGGATGCCTTCCTGGAGCGCCAGGATGTCGTCCATGCGCGCATCGAGACGCCCGCTCATCAGGTCGAGATTGGCATTGTCGGCGGTGTCGTAGACCACGATCTCGGCGCCGGGGAAGTTGGCGCGCGCGAAGTTCTCGTGGATGGTGGCGCGCTGCACGCCGATCTTCAGGCCTTTCAGGCTGGCCGGATCGACATGGCCGTCGGTGCCGATCTTGATCTTGGAATCCTTGCGCGCCACGAGCACGGCCGGCGTGTTGTAGTATTTGCCGGTGAAGTCGATCTTCTGCTTGCGCTCCTCGGTGATCGACATCGAGGCGACGATGGCGTCGAACTTCTTGGCCAGGAGGGCCGGGATCATGCCGTCCCAGTCCTGCTTCACGATGGTGCATTCGGCCTTGATCTTCTCGCACAGCGCCTTGGCGATATCGACATCGAAGCCCTGCAGCGAGCCGTCGTCGGCGACATAGTTGAAGGGCGCATAGGCGCCTTCGGTCGCGATGGTGAGCTTCATGGTCTCGGCCGAGGCCGACGCGGTGGCGAAGGCCAGCGCGGCAGCCGCGAGCGTCAGCGTCAACAACCTCTTCACGTGCAACTCTCCCTTCTGGTTATCGGAGAGCCGGGCTCTCCGTTCTTGATCTCGCGATCGGTTCTGAGGAGCGATCCTAGTGCAGCCGGCTCGCCAGGAACTGCCGGCAGCGCTCGGAATCGGGATTCTTGAAGATCTTCGAGGGCGGCCCCTGCTCCTCGACGCGGCCCTGATGCAGGAACAAGACCTCGGTCGCGACCTCGCGGGCGAAGCCCATCTCGTGCGTCACCACGATCATGGTGCGACCCTCCTCGGCCAGCTGGCGCATGACCTTGAGCACCTCGCCGACCAGCTCGGGATCGAGCGCCGAGGTCGGCTCGTCGAACAGCATCACCTGCGGCTCCATGGCGAGCGCCCGCGCGATCGCCGCGCGCTGCTGCTGGCCGCCCGAGAGATGCGCCGGATAGAAATCGCCCTTGTCGCCGATGCCGACCTTGCCGAGCAGCGCCACGGCCCGTTCCCTGGCCTGCGCCTTCGGCAGCTTCAGCACATGGACCGGCGCCTCCATCACGTTCTCGAGCACGGTCATGTGCGACCAGAGATTGAAGCTCTGGAACACCATGCCGAGGCGCGAGCGGATGCGGTCGACCTGCTTCGAATCTTCCGGCTCCGCGTGGCCGCGCCGGGTCGGGCGCATGCGGATGAGCTCGCCGCCCACATAGACGCGTCCGCTGTCGGGCGTCTCGAGCAGGTTGATGCAGCGCAGGAACGTGCTCTTGCCCGAGCCGCTGCTGCCGATCATCGCGATCACGTCGCCGACCTTGGCCGACAACGATACGCCCTTCAGGACCTCGATTTCGCCGAACCGCTTATGCAAGTCCTCGACGACAAGGGCGGGTGTTGATTCACCCATTAACGCCTCTGCTTTCGTCGGTATCCGTCCCTATCGAAATTCAAGGTAGTCGCGCTTCTCCGCCTTTGCCAAGGAGAAAACCGCCCGCGGCGGCCTCTCCCGACCGGCGGCGGGATCTCAGCGGGAAGGCTTCGAGAAAGGCCCGAAACGGCCCGATTCCATCGGGTTATCGGATTGGGCCGGGCCGCCGGGCGGGGGGGTTGCCGGACGACGCCTCAACCGGACAGCGCGTTGCGCACCAACTCGTGAAAGTAGCGGACGCCGTCCTCGTGGCGCGGGCTGAGCGGCCCCTGGGTATAGCGGCCGGCATCGATATTGCCCTGGGCGATCTCGCAGATGCCGAAATCCTCGCGCACGATCCCGCAATTGATGTCGATGGTGCGCTTGCGCGCCTCCGCGCCCTCGGGCGACACGTCCTTGAAGTAGAAATTGTAGAAGAGGCGCGTGCGCTTGGCGTCGATCGGCATGATGCGCGAGGTGTTCATGCCGTGCGGATAGACCGAGAGCGTCATGTTGGGGAAGGCCCAGGTCCAGACCCCGCCATAGATCGAGCCGTCCCGCTGCGGCGCTTCCATCACCACGATCTGGTTGCGGCCCGTGGTCTGGAACCGCTCCATGTCGACCATCTCCTTGAGGCCGGCATGGATGCCCGGGATGTGGTAGCCCTCGACGAAATTGTCGGTGTAGGTCTTCCAGTTGCAGGCGATGTCGAACACCTCCTCGCGCACGAAGGTGAAGCTCTCCATCGGATAGGGCGCGCATTCGTCGAGGAGATCGCCCAGCGCCGCCTCGAGCGGGCCCGCCTCCATGTCGAGATTGACGAAGACGAGGCCCCGCCAGGTCGCGACCTTGACCGGGAAGAGGCTGTAATCCTTCTTGTCGAACCAGTCGGGCTCGCCGAAGGCCGGCGTGCGCCGCAGGTTGCCGTCGGTGTCATAGACCCAGAGGTGATAGCGGCAGCGCAGGATGTCGCAATGGCCGCGGCCCTCGTCGAGCAGCGGCCCGGCGCGATGGCGGCAGACATTGTGGAAGCCCTTGAGCTCGCCCTCGCGGTTGCGGATCACGAAGACGCGCCAGCCCAGGATCTCGATCGCCATATAGTCGCCGGGCTTCTGCAGCGAGGAGAGCGGCCCCGCGAGCTGCCAGGTCTTGCCGAAGATGCGCGCGCGCTCGGCCTGGAAGATCTCGGGGTCCGAATACCAGGCGCCCGGCAGGGTCAGGACCGGTTGGCTCCAGGCGGCGATGGTCTCGGTCTGCATGGCGGGAAAACTCCACTGTCTCGCACGGAAGCTAATCGGCCGGCCGAGGGCGGGCAAGGGCGCAGCCACGCTTCGCATTGTCCCCTCCCCCGTTCAGGGGGAGGGCGAGGGAGGGGGCTGCTCGGTCGGTGAAGCCGGAGCGAAGCGCCCTCGAGCTGTATCCTCTATCGCGTCTTCCCCCTCCCTGACCCTCCCCCTCAAGGGGGGAGGGGATTCCCTTTTCTTATCCTCACTGCGCCGGCAGGGCGTCGATCTCTTGCTGCAGGCGGTCGCGCAGCGGGGCGTCGGCGGGGAGCGCCGCCAGGAGCTTGGTCCAGAGCTGGCGCGCCTCGGCGGGCTTGCCGGACCGCGCCGCGCCCAGCCCGTCGAAATAGAGCAGGGCCAGGTTGCCCGGTTCCTTGGCGCGGACCCGCGCCAGGCTCTCGTCGAAGGCCGCCGGCAGGGGTGACGCCTCGGGCGTGGCCTGCAGGAGCGCGCCGGCATAGTCGAGCTGGATGTCGGTGCGCTCGGGCGCCAGGGTCGCGGCGTGGCCCAGCGCGTCGAGCGCCTTGTCGCTCTCGCCCAGCACGCCATAGGAACGGGCGAGCTTGAGCCAGCCCTCGAGATCGCTGGGATCGCTCTGCAGCCGCTGCGCCAGCCCCTCCACCATGGAGCGGATGGTGGCGTCGCGCTGCTCGGGCGTGAGATTGGCCATCGCCGCCATGTCGTCCGCCGAGGGCCCGCCGGCACCGCTGCCGCCACCGCCCGTGGCGGCCGGCGGCGCGGCGGTGGCCGCCATGCCGGCCTTGGCCCGCTCGGCGGCGGCGATGGTCTGCTCCACCATCGGGCGCCAGCCGGCATCGGACGGCGCCTCCGCCAGGAGCTGGTGCCAGGCGGCCAGCGCCTCGTCGAGGCGCCCGGCCTCGGCATCGCCCAGCGCCAGATAGAACCGCGCGCGCGGATCGGTGGGATCGGCCGCGAGGCCCTTGCGCAGGGCGGCGGCCGCGTCGGGCGTGACCTGCCCCTCGGCCTGCTGGGTCAGGGCTTCGCCATAGCGCGATTGCGTCAGCTTCGGATCGGCCCCCTGCTGGATCGCTTGCTCCAGCGCCGTCGCCGCGTCGTCGAAGCGCTGCAGCGCGAGATAAAGATCGCCGAGCTTCGCCCATCCCGCGGCGTCGGACGGATTGGCGTCGAGCTGCGCCGCGAGGCTCTTGGCCTGGTCTGCGATCGGCTGCAGGGCGGGCGAGGGCGCCGGGATCTCCTTGTCGATCGGGAGCGGCGCCGACGCGATCATGCGCATCGGCTGGTCCGGCAGGCCGGGCCGGCCCAGCTCGAGATAGAGGAGGGCGGCGCCGGCCGCGAGCAGGATCGCCAGCACCAGCGCCAGCCGGCGGCGCGTGGCCGTGGTCTGGCGGCGCACCGGCGCGCTGTCGCCCGTGGTCGCGAGCAGCCTTCGCTCGATCTCGATCTGCGCGGCGCTCGCGGCGTCGGCGGTGATGAGCCCGCGCTCGCGATCGCGCCTGAGCTCGCCGAGCTGGTCGCGATAGACGGCGGCGTCGCCCTCGACCGGCTGGGGCGGCTCTTCCGGCCGCAGCAGGGGCCAGAGCAGGCCCAGCAGGATGCCGAGCGTCAGCAGCGCGATGGCGAGCCAGAGCAGCAGGATCATCGCGGCCCCTCGCGGCGGGGCGCCGTCGTGTCGTCATCTTCGGCGAGCAGGGTCTCGAGCCTCGCGGCTTCTTCCGCGTTCAGCGGTGCCGGCGCCGCGTCCTGGCGGCGGCGCCGGAAATAGAGCGCGATCAGGATCAGCGCCACCAGGAAGATCGCGGCGGGCCCGAACCAGAGCAGATAGGTTTTGGGTTTCAGCGGCGGCGCCAGCAGCACGAAATCGCCATAGCGCGCCACCAGGTAGTCGCGCACCTGCTGGTCGCTGTCGCCGGCCAGGAGCCGCTCGCGGATCAGCACGCGCAGATCATGCGCGAGCTCGGCCTGGGAATCGTCGATCGACTGGTTCTGGCAGACGAGGCAACGGATGTCGCGGCTGATGACGCGGGCCCGCGCCTCGAGGCCGGGATCCGACAGCATCTCGTTGGGCTCGACGGCGAATGCGAGGGCGCTCACGGCCGACAGCAGCGCCGCCAGGAAGGCGAGCGAAAGAAACCGCCGCTTCATTTGAAGCGGGCGCTTCATCTCGTGAGCTCGTCGAGCAGCGGCATGATCTTACGGTCGATCGTGGGCTGGTCCAGCGGTCCCCATTGGCGCAGGCGGATATGGCCGGCGCGGTCGATGATGAAGGTCTCGGGCACGCCGGAGATGCCGAAATCGATGCCGGTGCGGCCCTTCGCATCGACGCCGATGGCGCCGTAGGGGTTGCCCAGCCCCTTCAGCCAGACCGCGGCCGCGGCCGGCTCGTCCTTGTAGAGGATGCCGTAGAGCGCGACCTTGGGATGGGCCGCGAGCTGCGTCAGCAGCGGATGCTCGGCGCGGCAGGGCAGGCACCAGCTCGCGAAGAAGTTCACGATCGTGACCTTGCCCTCGGTGCCGGCGCGCGCGAGATCGGCGTTCGACAGTCCCGCATCGGCCTCGGTCATGCCCGGCAGCGCGAAGGCCGGCGCCGGCTGATCGATCAGGGCCGAGGGGATCTCGCTCGGATCGCGGTTCTCGCCCAGCCGCAACAGGAAATAGGCGGCGAGGCCGGCGAACAGCAGGATCGGCAGCAGGAACAGGAGCCGGCGCGGGGTCATGCGGGAATGGATTCCGTCTGCATCAAGCCCGGGGCCGCGTCACGCCCGGGCCGCGGCGACGGCCGCGCGGCGCTGTGCCGGCGCGCCCACGCGGTAGCGCCGGTCCGAGAGCGAGACCAGCCCGCCCAGCACCATCACCAGCACGCCCGCCCAGATCAGCGGCACCAGCGGCTCGCGATAGAGCCGCACGGTCCAGCCGCCCTTGCCGTCGGGCTCGCCCAGCACGGCATAGAGATCGGCGAGCCCGTTGCTGTGGATCGCGGCCTCGGTCGTCGGCATGCGCTGCACCCAATAGAGCCGGCGCTCGGGATGAAGCACGGCGACGGGCGCGCCGCCGCGGCTGACCGTGAACTGGCCGCGATAGGCCCAGTAATTCACCCCGTCGACGCGGCGCGCCTCGTCGAGGCGGAACTCATAGGCGCCGAGATCGAGGCTCTGCCCCACGGCGAGATTGGCGACATGCTCTTCCTTCCAGGCCGCAGCGCCGGTGATGCCGAAGATCGCGATGGCGAGGCCCAGATGCGCGACCGTCATGCCGACGGCGCTGCGCGGGAGCTGGAACAGGCGGCGCGAGGCGGTCGCGAGACCGCCGCGCCCGAGGCCGATGCGCGTGCCGAGCTCGACGAAGACCGAGACCGCGACCCAGGCGCCGGCCGCCATGCCGACCAGCGCCAGGAGCGGTCCGCCCCGATGCAGCCACCAGGTGAGCGCCGCGGCGGCGAGAGCGATCGCGCCCGCAACCCAGAGCCGCGTGAGCGCGCCCGCGAGATCGCCGCGCTTCCAGGCGAGCAGCGGGCCGATGCCCATCAGGAGCAGCATCGGCAGGATCACCGGCAGGAAGGTCGCGTTGTAATAGGGCGGACCCACCGAGACGGTGCCGCCACCCGTGACGTCGAGGAAGAGCGGATAGAGCGTGCCGATGAAGACCGTGGCGCAGGCGGTTGCCAGCAGCAGGTTGTTGAGCAAGAGCGCGCCCTCGCGGCTCACCGGCTGGAACAGGCCGCCGCCCTTGAGCATCGGCGCGCGCCAGGCGAAGAGCGCGAGTGCGCCGCCGACATAGATCGTCAGCAGCGCCAGGATGAAGACGCCGCGGGCGGGGTCGGTGGCAAAGGCATGGACCGAGGTCAGCACGCCCGAGCGCACCAGGAAGGTGCCGATCAGGCTCAGGCCGAAGGTCAGGATCGCGAGCAGGATCGACCAGGCTTTGAGCGCGTCGCGCTTCTCGACCACGATCGCCGAATGGAGCAGCGCGGTGCCGAGCAGCCAGGGCATGAAGGAGGCGTTCTCGACCGGGTCCCAATACCACCAGCCGCCCCAGCCCAGCTCGTAATAGGCCCACCAGCTCCCGAGCCCGATGCCGGCCGTCAACGCCACCCAGGCGGCGAGCGTCCAGGGCCTGACCCAGCGCGCCCAGGCGGCATCGACCTTGCCTTCGATGAGCGCGGCGACGGCGAAGGAGAAGGCCATCGAGAAGCCGACATAGCCGAGATAGAGCATCGGCGGATGGAAGGCGAGGCCCGGGTCCTGCAGCAGCGGGTTGAGATCGTTGCCGTCGGGCGGCGTCGGGAAGACGCGGGCGAAAGGATCGGAGGTGAAGAGCATGAAGGCGAGGAAGCCCAGCGCCACCATCGCCTGCACGGAAAGCGCGCGTGCCTTGAGCCGCGTCGGCAGGCGGTTGCCGAAGAGCGCCACCGCCGCGCCATAGATCGCGAGGATCAGCACCCAGAGCAGCAGCGAGCCCTCGTGATTCCCCCAGAGCCCGGTGATCTTGTAGAGCATCGGCTTGAGCGAATGCGAGTTCTCGACCACGTTGCGGACCGAGAAGTCCGAGAGGATATGGGCCCGCATCAGGCTCGCGAAGGCGAAAGCGACCAGCAGGAAGAGCGCGATGGCGCCGGGCTTCGCCATCGCCATCCAGCGCGCATTGTTGCGCTGGGCGCCCACCAGCGGGATCACCGACTGCAGCAGCGACACCAAGAGCGCCAGGATCAGCGCGTAATGACCGAGTTCGACGATCATGGCGTGGTTGCCGCCCCGGCCCCGGCTCCCGCATCGTCGCCGCGCCATTCGCCCGATTTCTTCAGGGCCTCGGCGACCTCGCGCGGCATGTATTTCTCGTCATGCTTGGCCAGCACCGAGCGGGCGGCGAAGCTGCCGTCGGGCGTCATCGTGCCCTCGGCCACCACGCCCTGGCCCTCGCGGAAGAGATCGGGCAGCACGCCGCTATAGGTGACGGGCACGGTGTTCTTGAGGTCGGTCACGATGAAATGGATCGTGACGCCGTCGCTGTCGCGCTTGACGCTGCCTTCCTCGACCAGCCCGCCGATGCGCAAGGAGCGGCCGGCCGGCACCGGCTTCGTCAGGAGATCGCTCGGGCTGTAGAAGAAGACGAGATTGTCGCTGAAGGCGCTCAAGACCAGCGCCGTGGCGCCGCCGCCGAGCAGCAACGCCAGACACAGGACGATCAGACGCTGGCGCTTGCGGGTCATGCCCGCTCTTTCGCGGAAGCCGCGGAGGCGGGCACGGAAGAGGCGGCCGGTGAAGAGGCGGTCGACGTGGCCGGCGCGGCGCGCTCGCCCTGGCGGCGCTGCTCGAGCCGGGCGAGCTCGGCCTCGCGCCGCTTCAGCCGGCCGATGCGATGGACGAGCAGCCAGACGAGCAGGGCCGCGACCAGCGCGTAAGCGGGCCAGACGAAGGCGCCGTAGCCGCCCATATCGAAAAAGCCGTCCAGTCCGCTGCTCATGCCCGCCATGCCGTCCCTGGATCAGATGGCTTTCGGATCAGATGGTCGGTGGCCGGGCAGCCGGCAAGCGTGGGACCGAGGCCGGGATTCTGCGCGGGACCGTGGGCGCGCTTATAGCATCGGGGAAGCGCCGCCCGCCAGCGACGCCCTGCCGCGCCGGGTTTCGCCCGCCGCGGCTAGATATTTGAATTAACGAATGAAACCGGGAACGGGCAGTCCGGCCGTCAGGCGGCGCGGCCATATTGCAGGGCGCGGAGCCGGGCCTCGACCAGCTCGGCCCTCATGCCGAGCAGCAGCGTCACGCCGAAATAGGCGTTGAAGGCCAGCGCCATGGTGAAGAGCGGCCAGAGCATCGAGCTGTCGATGGTGGGCCCGCCCATGCGGAAGATCGAGGCCGGCTGGTGCAGCGTGTTCCACCAGTTCACCGAGAACTTGATGATCGGCAGGTTGACGGCGCCCACCAGCGCCAGCACCGCCGCGGCGCGCTGCCCGCGCACCATGTCGTCGAAGGCGGTGAAGAGCAGCATATGGCCGAGATAAAGGAAAAAGAGGATCAGCACCGAGGTCATGCGGGCATCCCAGGCCCACCAGGTGCCCCACATCGGCTTGCCCCAGAGCGATCCGGTCACCAGCGCCATCAGCGTGAAGGCGGCGCCGATCGGCGAGGCCGCCTTGGCGAAGAGATCGGCCAGCGGATGGCGCCAGACCAGCGCCACCGCGCTCGCGACCGCGATCAGCGCATAGACCTGCAGCGCCATCCAGGCGGCGGGCACATGGATATACATGATCCGCACCGAGAGCCCCTGCTGATAGTCGGCCGGCGCCAGGAAGGCCAGGACCAGCCCCAAGGGGAACAGCAGCAGGGCCGCGGCGACCAGCCAGGGCATCAGCCGGCGCGCCAGGCGCTGGAAGCGGGCGGGATTGGCGAAACGGTGCAGCGACATGGGGCGGAGGATGGCCCCGGGGCCGGGTCTTGCCAAGCGCCAAAGGGCCGCAAGAGGCCGCTGACCTGCCATCCGCTCCAACCGTCATCCCCGCGGAAGAGCGCGTGAAGAAATCGAGAGCACCACGCAAGGGCGTGGCAAACACTCAAGCCCCCTCCCCTTGCGGGAGGGGGTTGGGGGAGGGGTGCCACGGACGCAGCTGGGGGCATCCCTGCGATCAATCACCGCTCTGGAGGCAGAAGGCCTAGACAGGGCGCCAAGCGAGCGAGCCCGAGCAGATCAGGCTCCGCTTATTTGCCAGGATCTCGCACGGCATCGCCCCTCCCCCTACCCCCTCCCGCGAGGGGAGGGGGCGAGAGAGTTCTTTGGCATCGCCGATTTCTTCACACGCTCGGAAGCGGGGATCCAACGATCAGCCGACGTCGCTGGATCGAGATGGGCCCCTGGAGTTTACGCTCCCCGCTGGAGTTTACGCTTGGGCCGGGCTACGGCCGGACCAGGGCGCGGGGGTGACGGACGAGGTTGTGTCCGGCGCCGCGGAGTCCGGACGCTCACCCCAGCGCCTGTTTCGCCGCGGCGGCGGCGGCGAAGGGTCCGATGCCGAGCGACACCAGCAGGATCGCGCCCAGGAGCTGGAGATGCGGGGCGGGCGAGAGGCCGGACAACGCCGCGTCGATGGCGGCGGTGCCGAAGATCAGGACCGGGATATAGAGCGGCAGAATCAGGAGCGGCAGCAGCAGGGCGCCGCGCCGGGCGCCGAGCACGAGGGCGGCGCCCACGGCGCCGATGAAGCTGAGGCAGGGCGTGCCCAGCAGCAGCGAGCCGACCAGGGCCGGCAGCCCCGCCGGATCCATATGCAGCATGAGGGCCAGCAGCGGCGCCAGGATCACCATCGGCAGGCCGGTCGCGAGCCAATGGGCGCCGAGCTTGGCCAGCACCACCAGCGGCAGCGGCAAAGGGGCCAGGGCCAGCTGCTCCAGGCTGCCATCCTGGAAATCCTCCGCGAAGAGGCGGTCGAGCGCGATGAGCGAAGCCAGGAGCGCCACCACCCAGAGGATTCCGGCCGCGATGCGGGCGAGAAGATCGGGCTCGGGGCCGAGACCGAAGGGGAAGAGCAGCACGGCCAGCAGAAAGAACGCGAGCGCCGTCGCCGCTTCCGAGCCATGGCGCAGGATGAGCCGCAGGTCGCGCCCCAGGATGGCGAGGAAGCTGCGCAGCGCGCCCGGCGCCGGTGTCGCCACCGGCTCGGCGAGGAGGCGTTCCGCGCTCATGACGCGGCTCCGCGCTCGGCGAGGCGGAGCTCGTCGCTCGGCTGGAGCGCCAGCCGGTCATGGGTCGCGACCACCGCGATGCCGCCTTGGGCGCGATGGGCGGCGATGGCGGCCAGCAGCCGCTCCACGCCCTCGGCATCGAGGCTGGTCGAGGGCTCGTCGAGCAGCCACAGGGCCGCCGGCGCCAGCGTCAGCCGCGACAAGGCCAGGCGCCGGCGCTGGCCCGCCGACAGGAACCGGGCCGGCAGGTCGGCGATCCGCTCCAGGCCGAAGGCCTCGAGCGCCGTCCCGGCGCGGGCGGCGGGCGCGCCTGTCAGCGCCGCCCAGAAGGCAAGATTCTCGGTCACGGTCAGGGCCGGCTTGACGCCGTCGAGGTGGGTCAGGAAGCGCAGCCGCTGGCGATGGGCGGCGGGGTCCTCGGCGATGGGGCGTCCGCGCCAGGCGATGCGGCCCGCCGCCGGCGCATTGAGCCCCGCCAGGACCCGCAGCAGGCTCGATTTGCCGCTGCCATTGGGGCCTGTCAGCAGCAGGAGCTGACCCGGCGCCAGCGCGAAGCCCAGCCCCTCGAACAGCAGCCGTTCGCCCCGCTGGCAGGCGAGGCCTTCGACCGCCAGCGCCGGGCTCGCGGGATCGGGAATTGCCGGGGCCGGGTCGACCGGTGCGGTTCGGGACGAGGGGGACGCTGTTGCCGACAAATCCGGACTTTCTCGCGAAGCTCAAACCCATGGGCCCGGGACTCTCCGGGCGGCCGAGCGCCCGCAAACCCCGTCGGGTTCGCGGGGGTTCCTGGGGCTGCGCACTCTAGCTTGCGTCCCCCGGAGCTTGCGAGGGCCGGGCGTCGCAGGCCGGATCGGGTTTGGAGCGGGGGCCCAAAACAGCGGCGCCGCGCTTCCGGGGATGGGACGGAAGCGCGGCGCTTGAGGGATGTCCGTCGGGGGGGAAGCTGGACGGTCATCCTATTCCAGCCTATTGGGGGCCAGTGCTGAGGCGGGCTGGAGCGCCTGTGCCGGAGAGGGAAGGTCTCCGACGCTTCAAGAGGTAGGGGCGCATCGTGGCGCCTTTGGGCCGCGAAAATGGCGAAATTGTGATTTCTGCCCCGGGGCTTCCGGTGCCCGATCCTGATCACAAGCCGGCCGTTTGCGGGCTTGCCTTTCTGTCATGAAGCCATCGCGGTTGGGATCATTCGATCCCGGCAAGGCCGCCATGTCGTCCCGGCCTCGATAGCGGGCCGCGGACCGTGATAAAAGGCCGTCGCACCGATTCACGCCAGTGCGCGGGCTTCCGAGTCGCGGGCGGTTCCCCTCGCGGCCAATTCCCTGCCTCGCGCGCGATCCAAGGGAGAGAAGACCGTGTCCGTCAGCCTCGACAGCTATAAAACCCGCCGCAGCCTGACCGTCGGCAAGCGCCGCTACGACTATTTCAGCCTGGCGGCCGCGGAGAAGAAGCTGGGGGATCTGAAGCGGCTGCCCTTCTCGCTCAAGGTGCTGCTCGAGAACCTGCTGCGCTACGAGGACGGGCGGACGGTCACCAAGGAGGACGTGGCCGCGGTCGCGGCCTGGCTCAAGGAGAAGCGCTCGAGCCGCGAGATCGCCTTCCGGCCCGCCCGCGTGCTGATGCAGGACTTCACCGGTGTGCCGGCGGTGGTCGATCTGGCCGCGATGCGCGACGCGATGGTGAAGCTCGGCGGCGATCCCAAGAAGATCAACCCGCTGGTGCCGGTCGATCTCGTCATCGACCATTCGGTGATCGTCGACAATTTCGGCAATGCCTCGGCCTTCGCGGCCAACGTGAAGCACGAATATCAGCGCAACGGCGAGCGCTACCAGTTCCTGCGCTGGGGCCAGAAGGGCTTCGACAATTTCCAGGTGGTGCCGCCCGGCACCGGCATCTGCCACCAGGTCAATCTCGAATATCTGGCCCAGGTGGTCTGGACCCGGAAGGACGAGAAGGGGAACGTCGCCTTCCCCGACACGCTGGTCGGCACCGACAGCCACACCACGATGGTGAACGGGCTTTCCGTGCTGGGCTGGGGCGTCGGCGGCATCGAGGCCGAGGCCTGCATGCTGGGCCAGCCGCTCTCGATGGTGCTGCCCGAGGTGATCGGCTTCAAGCTCACGGGCAAGCTCAGGGAAGGGGCGACCGCCACCGACCTGGTGCTGACCGTGACGCAGATGCTGCGCAAGAAGGGCGTGGTCAACAAGTTCGTCGAGTTCTATGGCGCGGGCCTCGACAACATGGCGCTCGCCGACCGCGCCACCATCGCCAACATGGCGCCGGAATATGGCGCCACCTGCGGCTTCTTCCCGATCGACGACGAGACCGTCCGCTTCCTCAAGGCCACGGGCCGCGCCAAGGTGGCGCCGCTGGTCGAGGCCTATGCGAAGAAGCAGGGGCTGTGGCGCTCGGCGAAGACGCCCGACCCGGTCTTCACCGACACGCTCGAGCTCGATCTCGCGACCGTCGAGCCCTCGCTCGCCGGGCCCAAGCGTCCGCAGGACCGCGTGCCGCTGAGCCAGGCGGCACCGCAATTCACCGGCACGATGGAGAAGGAGTTCGGGCGCAAGGATGACGGCAAGCGCGTCGCCGCCGAGGGCGAGAAATACGATGTCGGCCATGGCGACGTGGTGATCGCCGCCATCACCTCCTGCACCAACACCTCCAACCCCTCGGTGATGCTGGGCGCCGGCCTCATCGCGCGCAACGCGGTCAAGCATGGCTTGAAGGTGAAGCCCTGGGTCAAGACCTCGCTGGCACCGGGCTCGCAGGTCGTGACCGATTATCTGAAGAAAGCGGGCCTCCAGGACGCGCTCAACAAGATCGGATTCAATCTCGTCGGCTATGGCTGCACCACCTGCATCGGCAATTCGGGCCCGCTGCCGGACGCGGTGTCGAAGGCGGTCAGCGACGGCGATCTGGTGGTGGCCTCGGTGCTCTCGGGCAACCGCAATTTTGAAGGCCGCGTCAATCCGCAGACCCGCGCCAACTTCCTGGCCTCGCCGATGCTGGTGGTGATCTACGCGCTCGCCGGCTCGATGAAGATCGACATCACCAAGGATCCGATCGGCACCGGCAAGGGCGGCAAGAAGGTCTATCTCAAGGATCTCTGGCCGACCAACGAGGAGATCGCGAAGTTCGTCAAGAAGAACGTGACGCCCACCGCCTTCAAGACGCGCTACGCCGACGTGTTCCATGGCGACAAGTTCTGGCGCGGCATCAAGGTGGCGCCGAGCCTGACCTATGGCTGGGACAACAAGTCGACCTATGTGCAGAACCCGCCCTATTTCGAGGGCATGACCAACACCGTCGGCGGCTTCTCCGACATCAAGGGCGCGCGGGTCCTGGCGCTGCTCGGCGATTCCATCACCACCGATCACATCTCGCCCGCGGGCTCCATCAAGAAGGACAGCCCGGCCGGCAAATATCTGATCGAGAACGGTGTCGCCGTCGCCGACTTCAACCAGTACGGCACGCGCCGCGGCAATCACGAGGTGATGATGCGCGGCACCTTCGCCAATATCCGCATCAAGAACGAGATGGTGCCGGGCGTCGAAGGGGGCGTGACGAAATACATCCCGACCGGCGAGACCATGCCGATCTATGACGCGGCGATGAAATACAAGGCGGCCGGCACGCCGCTCGTCGTCATCGCCGGCAAGGAATACGGCACCGGCTCCTCGCGCGACTGGGCGGCCAAGGGCACGATCCTGCTCGGCGTGAAAGCCGTGATCACCGAGAGCTTCGAGCGCATCCATCGCTCGAACCTGGTGGGCATGGGCGTGATGCCGCTGCTCTTCAAGGAAGGCACGACGCGCAAGACGCTGAATCTCGACGGCACCGAGATCTTCGACATCACCGGTCTCTCGGGCGGCATCAAGCCGCGCATGGACGTGCCCGTCACGATCCACCGTGCCGGCGGCAAAACCGAGCAGATCACCGTCACCTGCGGAATCTTCACGCTCGACGAGGTCGAGTATTTCCGCAACGGCGGGATCCTGCACTACGTGCTGCGGAACCTCGCGAAGGCGGGGTGAGCGAGCTTGCTAATCCCCTCCCCCGGAACGGGGGAGGGTGAGGGAGGGGGCTGCTCGGTCCATCAGCCCTCTCCCTAACCCTTGTATCTAGACAAGGGTATCCGGTCATGAATGATCGACACGGTTGCAAGCGGAAGCCCGTCAACCCTCTGGTTTTGAAGACCGTGGGAGAGCTGGGGGCTCCGCTTGCAGGTTCTCCGAGCCCGAACAGTCGCCGGGGCCGCGCTGCGAGCCCGTATCTGCAAGGTCGGGCGAAGAGCCGCAGAAAGGGACCGGGAATGTTCGTTGGGATCGATGTTTCGAAGGCTCGGCTGGATGTGCACGTCCGGCCGACGGGTGCGGCCTTTAGCGTCGCGCGCGACGAGGAAGGTCTGGCGGCTTTGGTTGCCCGGCTGAAGGCACTGGCGCCAAAGTTGGTCGTGCTGGAGGCGACGGGAGGCCTGCAGTTGCGGGCCGCGGCGGTGCTGGCGGCGGCCGGGCTGCCGGTGGCGGTGGTCAACCCGCGTCAAGTCCGTGACTTTGCCCGCGCCACGGGCCGCCTGGCCAAGACTGACGCGCTCGACGCCGAGGCGATCGCCCGGTTTGCCGAGGCGGTCCAGCCGGAACCCCGGCCTCTGCCCGATGCCGAGACCGACCGGCTCAACGGCTTGATCGTCCGCCGGCGCCAGATCGTCGAGATGATGACCGCGGAGAAGAACCGGCGCCATCAGGTGACCCGGCCCGATCTCAAGGCCGATCTCGATGCTCATCTCGAATGGCTGGGCAAGGCCTTGAACCGGATCGACGAGGATCTCGACAATGCCGTGCGCTCCAGCCCGATCTTCCGAGCCAAGGAAGAATTGCTGAAAAGCGTCCCAGGGATCGGTGATGTCGCGTCTCGCACCCTGCTGGCCGAGCTGCCCGAACTGGGCCGCCTCACCCGGCGTCAGATCGCTGCCTTGGTCGGCTTGGCACCCTTCAATCGCGACAGCGGCACCCTGCGCGGCCAGCGCACCATCTGGGGCGGGCGCGCCGCCTTGCGGGCAACGCTCTACATGGCCGCCCTGGCCGCCATTCGCCACAATCCCGCGATCAAGGCCTTCCATGCTCGCCTGCGGGCGGCCGGCAAGCCGGCCAAGGTCGCCATCACCGCCTGCATGCGAAAGCTGCTCGTCACCCTCAATGCCATGGTTCGCGACAACAAACCCTGGCAAACCGCTTGACTGGCAACACAGTCGCTCTCCCGCAAGCGGGAGAGGGGATAAGAACGCGCCTCACCGCTTGCCGAAGAACCCTTCCAGCCGGTCCATCGCCTTCGCCAGCCGCTCGTGGCTCGAGGCGAAGCAGAGGCGCAGGTGGCCTTCGCCGCCGGCGCCGAAGGCGCTGCCGGGGGCGAGGCCGACGCGGGCTTCCTTGACGAGGCGCTTGGCGAAGGGCAGCGACGGGCCCATGCCCTCGACCTGCAGCATCACGTAGAAGGCCGCGGGCGCCGGCACGACATGGACGCCCTTCATCGCGTTGAGGCGCTTGACGACGAGGTCGTGCGCCTGGTGGCAGCGCTCGACCAGCTCCTTCACGAAGGGCTCGCCCTGCTCCAGCGCCACGACGCAGGCCTCCTGCAGCGCCTGCACGCCGCCCGAGGTGTTGTATTCGATCAGGCGGTCGATGGCACCCACCACGCGCTGCGGCATCACGGTCCAGCCCACGCGCCAGCCGGTCATGGCCCAGCTCTTGGAGAAGCTGTGGACGATGAAGAGCGGATCGTCGGGCGCCGCGACCTCGAGGAAGGAGGGCGCCACCGGCCGGTCGTAGGTGAAGCGGTGATAGACCTCGTCCGAGATGACGAAGATCCCGCGCTTGCGGGCGAATTCGAGCACGGCCTTCATCTGCTCGTGCTCCATCAGCCAGCCGGTCGGGTTGCCCGGCGTGGCCAGGTAGATCGCGCGGGTGCGCGCATCGACGGCGCGGAAGAGCTTGTCGAGATCGAGCCGCCAGCCGTCATTGCCGGGCTCGAGCGCCACCTCGCGGGCGGTGCCGCCCATGATCTCGATCGAGCGCGCGAAGTTGGGCCATACCGGCGAAACCACGACGATGTTGTCGCCCTGGCTCACCAGCATCTCGGCGATCAGCATCATCGCGTTCATGCCGGCGCTGGTGACGGTGATGCGCTCGGGCGCCATCGGCACGCCGTTGATGCGGGTGTGGTAGCGCGCCAGCGCCTGGCGCAGCGCCGGGATGCCCTGCTTGTAGGTGTAGAAGGTGTGGCCGGCCTTGAGCGCGTCCGCCGCCGCGTCGCAGATGAACTGCGGGGTCGGGATGTCGCCTTCGCCGACCCAGAGGCCGATCACGTCGGGGATCTCGAATCCCATCTTCCAGACCTCGACGATCTGGGAATCCGGCAGGGCGTCGATCTCGGGGCGGAGCATGGCCTGGGGGTATGCGTCGTGAGCCATCGGGGTTCTCGGAGGCTGGGGCATGGGACCTGCCCGCCAGTCTAGGGGTCAGGGTCTTAAGGTTCGGTTCGCGGGCATCGGGGCCGGCGTCCCCGCCGGTATCGGGGCGGGGGCGGTCGCCGCCTTGGCGGGCTTCAGCAGCACCAGCAGGTTGCCGGCGAGGACCAGCAGGATGCCCAGCCCGGCGATCGCGGTCCAGCGGTAGCCCTCGAACAGGGTCGAGAGCAGCATCGCCAGGACCGGGAACAGCACGCTGGCATAGGCCGCCCGGTCGGCGCCGATCCGCTGCACCAGGGTCAGATAGCTGCCGAAGCCGATCACCGAGGCGAAGACCACGAGATAGCCCAGCGAGAGCAGGAACGGGGCGCCCCCGTCGAAGCGGTAGGGGGCGCTGAAAAGGCCGGCCGCGACCAGCCCCAGGAGCGCGCCATAGCCCATGCCCAGCGCGTTGCTCTCCACCACGGGGATGCCGGCCCGCTTGTGGCGGACCGAGACCATGTTGCCGAGCGAGGCGGAAAAGGTGGCGACCAGGGAAAGGATCAGCCCCTCGAGATGGGCGCGCGAGAACTCGATGCCGAGGATCGCCGGCAGGAAGACGAGGCCCAGCCCCGCCATGCCGATGAGCGCCCCGAACCAGACGCGGCGCTCGGTGCGGGTGCCGAAGAAGAGCGCGCCGTTGGCGATGTTCATGACCACGATGGTCGAGAAGCAGATCGCGAGCAGCCCGGTCGGGATGCGCGAGGCGGCGATGTAGAACAGGAGATAGTTGAACCAGAACAGCGTGGCGCCCTGGATCGCGCAGAAGAGATGGTCGCGCCAGCCGAAGCGCAGGCGCCGGCGCGTGACGAGGCAAAAGAGGATCAGCAGGGCGGCCGAGAGCAGATAGCGGTAGGCGATCGACTGCAGCTCCGGCACCGCCCCGATCTGGAAGCGCATCGCGTACCAGGAGGTGCCCCAGATCAGCACGGTGACGATATAGAGGATCGAGATCGGCAAGGGTCGGCCCGCTCACGCCCGAAGATCGACGGGCCGCATTATGAACGTTCAACCGCCCGCGTCACCGGGGCGCCGCTGCATGGCGGTCATGCGGGCGGGTGGAGGGATTGTCATGGTGACGGTGGGTGGGGATGGAGATTGTCAGGCGAGATGTTGTCCCTTCCCCTCTTGCGGGGGAAGGTTAGGAAGGGGGACGACGCGGTGTCGATATCGCGCGGCCCCCTCCCTGACCCTGCCCCTGAACGGGGGAGGGGATAACGGCGCGGGACGGCTACTTCTTCGTCCGTTCCTCGACGGTCCAGCTCTTCTTCATGCCGAGGCGCTCGGCATAGCCGGGATCGCGGATGGCGCGGATGCGGTGGAGGCGCAGGAGGGCGGGCAGGCGGTTGCGGTTGGCCTCGCGATAGGCGTCGAGCGGCTTGAGCAGCCGGCCGCCGCCGCCGAGCAGCGCGTCGCCGAACTCGACGATGCGCCGGTTGGGCCAGGGCTTGTTGGTGATGCGCAGCAGCTCCGCGAAGGCGGCCTCGGCTTCGGCCGGACCGAGCTGCCGGGCGAGCGCCAGATAGGCGGTGGCGGTGCTGCGGCTGGCCCCGGCATGGCAATGGATGAAGAGCTTCACCGGGGCCTTGTCCAGGGCGGCCATGGCCCGCTCGATCGCGGCGAGCTTGGTCTCGACATGCTCGGGCCGCGGCGAATGCTCGCGTTCCACCTCGCGGTCGAGATAGCGCAGCAGGATCCGGTCGATATCGGGCCCGACATGCCGGTAGCCGCCCGGCTCCGGCATGGTGGGATCGAGGATGCCGATCAGATGCGTCGGCTTGAAGACCGGCAGGTCGGCATCGATCGTGTGCAGGCCGCCGACACGGATGGTAAGGCGTTTCATCGCGGGGTCTCTGGTCTCGAGAATCAATGGCTCACGGGCGATGGCTCTGGGCCAGCCGCCGGCCGATCGCGGGCATGGTTTCGGCCGGCACGTTGGCGAAGGCGAAGCGCAAAAATTCCTCTTGGCCCGGGCCGAACATATTGCCCGGCAGCGCCAGGATGTTCTGTTCCGCCGCCAGCGCCCGCGCGACCTCGCCCGCCGCGCGGCCCTTGAAGGGATGGCGCAGATAGGCGAAGTAGGCGCCGGCGCTGATCAGCTCGTAGCCGATATCGTTGGCCTTGAGCGCCTGCACCAGCGCCTGCAGGCGCTCGCGCATCATGGCGGTGTTGCCGACACGCCAGCCCTTCAGATGCTCGAGCCCGTAGAGGGCCGCGAGCTGGCCGACGCGCGGGGCGCAGATCGCGACCGTGTCCATCGCCTTGGCGATCTCGGCGATGAGGGCGGGGCCGGCGATGATCGAGCCGACGCGATAACCGGTCAGGCAATAGACCTTCGAGAAGCTGTAGAGCTGCACCAGCGTGTCGCGCCAGTCGGGCTCGGCGAAGAGGTCGTGAGGCGCGCCGTCCCGCGGCAGGAAATCGCGATAGGTCTCGTCGAGGATCAGCGCCAGGCCGCGCCGCTTCGCCAGATCGTAGAAGGCCTTGATCGTCTCGGGCGGATAGATCGCGCCGGTCGGGTTGTTGGGCGTCACCAGCACGATCGCGCGCGCCTTCGGGCCGATGAGCTTCTCGGCATCCGCCGGATCGGGCACGCCGCCGCGATCGGGCCGGAACGGCAGATGCACGGCCTTGAGGCCCTGCATGTCGAGCCACATCTGGTGATTGAAGTAATAGGGCAGCGGCAGGAGGATCTCGTCGCCGGGCCCCGCCAGCGCCGTCACGGCGAGGCAGAAGGCCTGGTTGCAGCCGGCGGCGATGAGCGTGTCGGCGGCCGCGATGCTGGCACCGTAGAAGGCGCCCATGTCGGCGGCCAGCGCCTGGCGCAGGGCCGGCATGCCCTCGATCTCGGTATAGCGCGCCGAGGCCGGCTCGCCGATGATGCGGGCCAGATGATCGGTCAGCTCGCGGGGCGGCGGATAGCCCGGCACCGCCTGCGCCACGTCGATCAGGGGCTTGTCGGCGGGAAATTCCCGGCCCTTGATCCAGCCATGGGCTTCCGCGATCGGCGGCGCCGCGACGGCTGCGAGAAGCCTGTTGATGTGATAGGTCATGGGCGCCTTGATCTAGCCGCCCGGGGCGGCGCTTGTCACGGGCGAAAGCGAACCGGTCGCGAGGAATTCACGCAACATGATTGCAACGGCAGCGAAGGGTTTTGCCAACCGGGCGGCGGAATACGAAACCGGCCGTCCCGAGTATCCGGAGGCCTTGCTCGGGGATCTGCCGCTGGCGGGCGCCAGGGCCGTGCTCGACCTCGGTGCCGGAACCGGAAAGTTCACCCGGGTTCTGGCGGCGCATGTTGCAGCCCGGACAGGCGGCCCCGCGCCGCGCCTCTATGCGGTCGAGCCGGTGCGCGAGATGGCGGCGCGGCTCGCGGCGCTCGATCTGCCGGTCGGGCTGCTCGACGGAACGGCCGAGGCGATCCCGCTCGCCGATGGCGCGGTCGATCTCGTCTGCTGCGCCCAGTCCTTCCACTGGTTCGACTATGAGCCGGCCGCGGCGGAGATCCACCGCGTGCTGGCGCCGGGCGGCCATCTGGCGTTGATCTGGAACCTCCGCGACGAGCGGGTGCCCTGGGTCGCGGCGCTGACCCAGTTGTTCGATCACCATGCGGGCGGCACAAGGCGTTATGCGACCGGGGCCTGGCGGCAGGTGCTCGGGGATCCGCGCTTCCGGCTGGTGCGGCAGAGCCGGCACGAGTTCCATCACCGCATGCCGCGCTCCGGGGTCTATGACCGCGTCCTCTCCACCAGCTTCATCGCCGCCATGGCGCCGGCCGAGCAGGCGGCGGTGCGCGCGCAGGTCGACCGGCTCATGGCCGATCATCCGGAGATCCTGGCCAGCGGCAGCGTCGAGTTCCCCTATGTCTGCGAGCTCCATCTGCTGCAGCGGGTCGGTTAAAGCGGACTTAAAGCCGGCGGAAGCCCGCTTTCACCGCAAGTTGATTGGCAGGTGAAGGGCTTTGGCTCTTAGTAAGAGGGGGTGGAAGGGCCCAAACCATGACACTGAGCAGGCCGATCCTCGGTGCGGTTCTGGCGATCATCCTGGTGACGAGCTCCGCCGCCGACACGGCCGAGAAGATCCAGCCGATCACCACGGACAATCCCGTCGTGGTCGAGCTCTACACCTCGCAAGGCTGCAGCTCCTGCCCGCCGGCCGACAGCTATCTGGGCGAGCTGGCCAAGCGCCGGGACATCCTGCCCTTGGCGCTCCATGTCGACTACTGGGACTATATCGGCTGGAAGGACAAGTTCGCGAGCCCGGCGGCCACGCAGCGCCAGCGCGCCTACGTCCATGTCATGCACGACCGCATGGTCTACACGCCGCAGATGATCATCGACGGCGTCGCGGAATCGGTCGGCTCCGATCGCGGCAAGGTCGAGAGCCTGATCACCGAGGCGCGCGCGCGGACCAAGCTGCCGATCGCTTTCTGGCGCGACGAGGCGGGCAAGGATTGGGTCGAGGTGGGCGACGGGCCGAAGCCCGAGGGCGGCATCGCCACCGTCTATGTCGCGCTCTATGACGGCAAGCACGAGACGCCGGTGCAGCGGGGCGAGAATGCCGGCACCACGCTCACCGAGTTCAACATCGTGCGCGAATGGCGGCCGATCGGGAAATGGAGCGGCCAGAAGACGCGCTTCCCCATCGTGATCGACGATGCGGATGACGATTACGAAGCCTGCGCCGTCATCGTCCAGCAGGGCGAGGTCGGCCCCATCCTCGGCGCCTCGGCGATGAAGATGGCGCTGCCGCAAGGCGCTGCGCCGTAGGCGCTGTCCTGCGCTCCGTATACTTGTCGTCATCCCCGCGACAGCGGGGATCCATCGATCAGCCCGGCGTGTTCTGTCAGGATGGATCCCCGCTGTTGCGGGGATGACGATAGGGGCGCCGAAGGCACCCCTATCGTCAACTCTCCAGCGCCTTCTTCATCATCGCGCTCTGGCGGCGGGCGAAGGCGGTGGGATCCTCGAGGGTTTCGCCCTGGAGGATGCGGGCCTGGTCGAGGATGAGCCAGGCGGCCTCGCCGATCTCCTCGGCATTGCCCTTGGCCTTGAGGCGCTTGGTCAGCGCGCCCACGAGCTGGCATCGCGGGTTGATCTCCAGCACCCGCTTGGCGCCGGTCTCGAGCCGCTTATGCTGGCGCAGCAGCCGCTCGAGATTGATGTCGAGATCGCCATCCTCCGCCACCAGGCAGGCGGTGCTCTCGGTCAGGCGCTGCGAGACGCGCACATCCTTGACCGCGTCCTTGAGCGCGAGCTTGAAGAGCGCGATCAACCCGTCGATGCCCTCGGGCGCCGGCGGCGCGGGCTTTTTCTCCGCGTCTGTGCCTGCGATCTTGTCGAGCTCGGCGCTGCCGCGCGTGACCGAGCGCAGCGGCTTCTCCTTGTAGGCGCCGACCGCCGGCACCCAGAACTCGTCGATCGGGTCGGTGAGCAGCAGCACCTCGACGTCGCGCGCGCGGAAGCCCTCCAGATGCGGGCTGCGGTTCGCGGCCTCGAGGCTCCCGCCGGTGATGTAGTAGATCGCCTCCTGGCCCGGCTTCATGCGGCCGAGATAATCGGCCAGCGAGACCAGCCTGTCCGAGGCGGTCGAGCGGAACCGCGCCAGCGACAGGAGCGCGTCGCCCTGGTCGTTCTGCTCATAGAGCCCTTCCTTGAGCACCGCGCCGAACTGGTTCCAGAAATCGGCGTAGGACTCCGGTTCGTCCTTGGCGCGCTTCTCCAGCTCGCCCAGCACGCGCTTGGTGATGCCGGCGCGCATCTTCGCCAGCACCGGATTGTGCTGCAGCATCTCGCGGCTGATGTTGAGCGGCAGGTCCGCGGAATCGACCACGCCGCGCAGGAAGCGCAGATAGGGCGGCACCAGCTCGTCGCAGGAATCGGTGATGAAGACGCGCTTCACATAGAGCTTGAGGCGGTTCTTGCGGTCAGGATCGAAGAGATCGAAGGGCTGCGCCGAGGGCACGAACAGGAGGCCCGCATATTCGAGCACGCCCTCGACCTTGAAGTGCAGCGTCATCCAGGGCTTGTCGAAGGCGTGCGCGCTGTGGCGGTAGAACTCGGCATAGCCCTGCTCGGTGATCTCCGATTTGGGCTTCATCCAGAGCGCCGAGGCCTCGTTGAGACGCTCCTCCTTGCCGCCCCCCTTGCCGTCGTCCGCGAGGAAGATCGGCAGCGGGATATGGTCGGAATATTTGGTGACGATCTTCTTGAGGCGGTCGCGCTCGAGGAACTCCCTGGCGTCGGGCTTGAGATGGAGGATCACGTCGCTGCCGCGCTTCTCGCGCTCGGCCGCCGTCACCTCGAACTCGCCCTTGCCGTCCGAGCGCCAGCGCCAGCTTCCCGTCTCGCCGGCCTTGCGGCTCAGCACCTCGACCTTGTCGGCCACCATGAAGGCGGCATAGAAGCCCACGCCGAACTGGCCGATCAGCGCCAGGTCCTTGGCCGCGTCGCCGGTCGCCTGCTTCAGGAAGGCGGCGGTGCCCGAACGCGCGATCGTGCCCAGATTCTCGACCAGGTCCTCGCGGTTCATGCCGATCCCGTTGTCGGCGATGGTGAGGGTACCGGCCTGGGCGTCGGCGCGGATCACGACCTTGAGCTCCGGGTCGCCGGCGATCAGGTCGGGATGGGTCAGGGAGAGATAGCGCAGCTTGTCGCAGGCGTCGGCGGCGTTGGAGATCAGCTCGCGCAGGAAGACGGCGCGCTCGCTATAGAGCGAATGGGCGACGATATCGAGCAGGCGGCCGACCTCGGCCTGGAAGCCGTGGCGGCCCTCGGCGGCGGTCTGGCTTTCTTCCTTGAGCATGGCCGTTCCTGGGCTGGTTCCTTCAGGGTGTGGTCAGGGTCCGCGCCAAGCGTCGGCTTGGACGGGGGCAGATATGTGCTATCCATAAGATGCCATCAAGAGGCTGATAGAGCCTTTCCACCCCTGCTGGCCGGGGCCCGAAGCCGGCTTTGATCGAGACCAGGTCCAGGACAATGGATTCTCGAACCCTGCCGGCGGCCCCGACGCCGCCCCGTGGCTTGGAAAATCCCGGTGCCCCCGGGGCCTCGCCCGACCCCGCCGTCGGGCCGACGGAGGCCGGCAAGGACCTGGCCCAGACCGTCAAGCGCCTGCGGCAGGAGATCGAGGATCTGAGACTCCAGGAGCGCTCGGCGCTCGCCGAATCCCTGATGCTGCGCGAGCAGCTGCGCCGCCTCAAGCAGGCCCGGCTGGTGCGCCTCGAGATCTTCGTGGAACGGCTGCTGAAGCGCGTCTGGCGCCGGCTGGGCCGCGGCGGGCTGTTCCAGGGGCATCTGCGACAGGACCGGCAGGCCATCGAGGCCTCGGGCCTGTTCGACGGCGCCTATTATCGGCGCGCCTATCCGGACGTCGCCGAGGCCGGCGCCGATCCGCTCGCGCATTATCTTCGCTTCGGCGCCAAGGAAGGCCGCGATCCCAGCGCCGCGTTCTCGACTTTCCATTATCTCGACGCTTATCCCGACGTCCGCGCCAGCCGGATGAATCCGCTGCTGCACTACATCCTCGTCGGCAAGGCCGAGGGGCGGTTGCCGCAGGCGCCGGCGTCTCATTCATCGCGGGACCCCGCCGCCGGCAGCCCGGCCCCGGGCGCCCTGGGCGCGGACCGGCCGCCCTTCGCGATTCCCCTCTCGACCCGCAGCCTGCCGCGGATCGCCGTGGTGCTGCATCTCTATTATCTCGACCTCTGGCCCGAGATCGGCCGCCAGCTGCAGGCGATCCAGGAACCGTTCGACCTCATCGTTTCGGTGCCCGAGGCGCGGCGGCCCGAAGCGGAGGCGATGATCGCGCCGCTCTTCCCGCTGGCCCAGATCGTCGCGGTGCAGAATCGCGGCCGCGACGTCGGGCCGTTCCTGATGCTGCTGGGATCGGGACGGCTCGACCGCTACGACTATGTCTGCAAGATCCACGGCAAGAAGAGCCCGCACCGCCTCGACGGCAACGAATGGCGGCACGATCTTTTGGGCAACCTGCTGGGCGGTTCCGGCACGGTCGGGCATCTGGTCGCCTGGCTCGACGCCAATCCCGGCACCGGCCTGATCGGACCGGCGGGCTTGCGCGTCCACGATCGGGACAACCGCTGGGGCAGCAACGAGGAACGCGTGCGCAAGCTGGCGGCCCGGGCGGGGCTGGCCGAAGACGAGGTCCGTCTCGATTTCTTCGCCGGCTCCATGTTCTGGTGCCGGCCCGCGGCGCTGGAACCTTTGAAGTCCCTGAAGCTGGGGCTCGCCGATTTCGAGCCGGAGCAGAACCAGATCGACGGCACGCTGGCGCACGCGCTCGAGCGTCTGTTCGTGCTGGCGGCGGCTCATGCCGGCTTTGCCGTGCGCGAGGCCGACGAGATCGCCGCGGCGCCGCTGCCCGTCTCGCCGCTCCATACGATCCTCACGACCGAGAGCGGCCACCTCGTCAAGACGATCGCCTTCTATCTGCCGCAGTTCCATCCGATCCCCGAGAACGATCTCTGGTGGGGGCGCGGCTTCACCGAATGGAACAGCGTGGCGCGGGCGCGCCCGATGTTCGAGGGCCATCACCAGCCGCGGCTGCCCGCCGATCTCGGCTTCTACGACCTGCGGCTGCCCGAGGTGCGGGAGGCGCAGGCGAAGCTCGCCTCCGCCTACGGCATCCACGGCTTCTGCTATCACTATTACTGGTTCCATCCGCGCCGGCTGCTCGAGACGCCGATCCAGCAGATGCTCAAGAGCGGACGCCCGGATTTCCCGTTCTGCATCTGCTGGGCCAACGAGAACTGGACGCGGCGCTGGGACGGTCTCGATCAGGAGATTCTCGTCCCGCAGAATTACGGCCCCGGCTTCGCGCAGGCCTTCATCGACGAGATCATCCCCTATCTGCGCGACCCCCGTTACATCCGCTACGAGGGGCGCCCGGTCCTGGTGATCTATCGCTCCAAGACGATTCCCGATCTGGCCGAGACGATCGCGATCTGGCGCAAGGCCTGCCGGCAGGCCGGCATCGGCGAGATCCATCTCTGCGTGGTGCGGTTCTGGGACATCGCCGACACCAAGGTCGAAGGCTTCGATGCGGTGATCGAGTTTCCGCCGCACCGGACCCCGCCCGCCGCGACGAACATGCCGGTCGCCCAGCTCAACCCCGCCTTCCGCGGGACCATCCATGACTATGCCGCCGTCATCGAGGATTCCCTGTCCATCGACCCGGCGGCGCCGGGTTTCACGGCGGCGCGCGGCCTGATCCACCGGGGCTTGATGATGGGCTGGGACAACACCCCCCGGCGCGGCGTGGGCGGCGGCATCTTCCACGGCGCCACCCCCGAGACCTACGGCCGGTGGCTGACCGGGCTGCTGGAACAGGAGCGGCGGCGGGCAAGCCCGGAATCGCTCATCTTCATCAATGCCTGGAACGAATGGGGCGAGGGCACGATGCTCGAGCCCGATACCCGCAACGGGCGGGGCTATCTCGAGGCAACCCGCCGGGCGCTCGCCGGGGCGGGCCGCCTCAGCTGGGGCGGAGCGCCGGACCGGCGCGATTGATTAGACTGTCTCCAACCTGTATTTTCCGTAATGTTTGACTGCGCCAGCCGCCGACATTGTCTGGGGGGATGTGCATGTCTGCCGCCGCGGCCCGCATCGCCTTTGCGATGCTCGCCCTGCTGCTGTCTTTCTCGCCATCGGCGCTGGCCGACGGTTCGAACGTCCTGACGGACGAGCAGCGCCAGGCCGAAATCGAGAAACTCAACTGGATCTCGGCGGCCGGGCATTATCAGCTCGCCGCCTCGCACAGCCATATCGATCTGCCCGACGGCTATTACCTTCTGCTGGGGGCCGATGCCGCCCGCTACGATACGCTGACCAACGGGCTCGATGCCTCCAACACCGAGGCGATCGTCTTCCACGATGCCGATCACACCGCGGTCTATTTCGTTTTCGACGCGGTCGGCTACGTCAAGGATGACGACTGGTCGGAGGTCGATGCCGACAGCTTCCTGAAGCAGATGCAGGAGGCCGAGCTCAAGGCCAACAGCGAGCGTGCCCGCCAGGGTCTCAGCTATATGATCGTCGATGGCTGGAAGGAGCCGCCGCGTTTCGACACCGCCACCCACACGGCCTATTGGGCGACGTCGCTCAGCAACGCCATGAGTCACTGGATCAACGCGACCGCCGTGCGGCTGGCGCGCAACGGCTATCACTATGTGATCTGGGTCGGCGAGGAAAAGGCCTTCACCGGCTCCAGCAACAGCCTGGCCTCGGTGATGGCCATTCACGACTACGACACCGGCTATCGCTACAGCGATTATGTCGAGGGCGACAAGCTGGCCGGCTACGGCGTGGGCGCGCTGGTCGCCTCGATCCTGGGGGTGAAGTTCGGCAAGGGATTCCTGCTGGCCCTGCTGGGCGGGATCCTGGTGTTCGGCAAGAAGATCCTGGCCGTGGCGGCCGCGATCGTCGTGGCCGCCGGGGCCATCATCATGCGGTCGCGACGCAAGGCCGCGGCTTTGCCGCCCTCCGCACCCCCACCGCCCGCCGGGCCGCCGCCCGCGGCCGGCTGAACCGGTCGACGGGGCCTGGGAAGAGCGCCCGACGGCGTAAATCCGTCATCCCGACCGGCTTGCGAATCGGGCCCCGAGACCCGATTCTTGGTGCATGAGCGACTTCGCGTCCTCGCGCGTCACGGCGGTTCTCGGCCCCACCAACACGGGCAAGACCTATCTCGCGGTCGAGCGCATGCTGGGCCATCGCACCGGCATGATCGGCTTCCCCTTGCGCCTCCTGGCGCGCGAGAACTACGACCGCATCCGCAAGATCAAGGGCGACCAGGCGGTGGCCCTCGTCACCGGCGAGGAGAAGATCGTCCCGCCGCGCGCGAGCTATTTCATCTGCACGGTCGAATCCATGCCGCTCGACCGGCCGACCGATTTCATCGCCATCGACGAGATCCAGCTCGCGGGCGATCCCGAGCGCGGCCATGTCTTCACGGATCGCCTGCTCTCCGCGCGCGGGCTCGAGGAGACGATGCTGCTGGGCTCGGACACCATCCGGCCCCTGATCCGCATGCTGGTCCCGGAGGCCGAATACATCTCCCGGCCGCGCTTCTCGACGCTCTCCTATACGGGGCCGAAGAAGCTGACGCGCCTGCCGCCGCGCAGCGCCGTGGTCGCCTTCTCGGTCGCCGAGGTCTATGCGCTGGCCGAGCTGGTGCGCCGCCAGCGCGGCGGCACCGCCGTGGTGATGGGGGCCTTGAGCCCGCGCACGCGCAACGCCCAGGTCGAGCTCTTCCAATCGGGCGCCGTCGATTTCCTGGTCGCGACCGACGCGATCGGCATGGGCCTCAACATGGATCTCGACCATGTCGCCTTCGCGCGGCTGGTGAAGTTCGACGGGCGCGGGCCCCGGCGCCTGACCGCGCCCGAGATCGCGCAGATCGCGGGCCGCGCCGGCCGCCATATGAGCGACGGCAGCTTCGGCACCACGGCCGAGGCGGGCGTGATCGAGACCGAGATCGTCGAGGCGGTCGAGAACCACCGCTTCGATCCGCTGAAGACGCTGCAATGGCGCAACCCGGACCTCGATTTCCGCAGCCTGGGTTTCCTGCTCAAGAGCCTCGAGGCGCGGCCGCCCGAGCCCTGCCTCATGCGCACGCGCGATGCCGACGATCATCAGTCGCTGCTGGCGCTGTCGCGCGAGCCCGAGATCGAGGCGCTGGCGAAATCGGCGCCGCGCATCCGCCTGCTCTGGGAGATCTGCCAGATCCCGGATTTCCGCAAGATCCTGTCGGACGCGCATACGCGCCTGCTGGGCCAGATCTTCCGCCATCTCACCGGCCCCACCGAGAAGCTGCCGCCCGACTGGGTCGCCGAGCAGATCCAGCGCATCGACCGGGTCGATGGCGATATCGACCTTTTGACGCAGCGCATCGCCCATATCCGCACCTGGACCTATATCGCCCATCGCGGCGACTGGCTGGCCGATCCCGCCCATTGGCAGGAGCGCACCCGCGCGGTCGAGGACCGGCTGTCGGACGCCCTGCATCAGTCGCTCACCAGCCGCTTCGTCGATCACCGCCATGCGACGCTGGTGCGCCGCATGAAGGAAGGCGGCGAGCTGATGAGCGCCTTGACCCGCAGCGGCGAGGTCGTGGTCGAGGGCCATGTGGTGGGCCGGCTCGAAGGCTTCGAGTTCCATGCCGATGGCGGGCTCAAGGGCGAGGAGGCGCGCCATCTCCATACCGCCGCGCGCCGTGCGCTGCTGCGCGAGATGCCCGGCCGGCTCAAGCGCTTCGAGCAGGCGGAGGACAGCGAGTTCCGCCTGACCGACGAGGCGCGCATCCTCTGGCAGGAACGGCCGGTGGCCCGCCTCGTCGCGGGCGAGCGCGCGCTCAAGCCGCGCATCGAGGTCTTCGCCAGCGACTATCTCGACGGGCCGCAGCGCGAGCGGGTGCGCCGCCGGCTGGTGGCCTGGGCGGAACGGCTGATCCGCGCCCGGCTCGGCCCCCTGGTCGCGCTGACCGAGGCGGACCTCAAAGGACCCGCGCGCGGCATCGCCTTCCAGCTCTCGGAGAGCCTGGGCCTGCTGGCGCGCCGCGGCGCCGAGACCGAGCTCGCCGCGCTGACGCCCGCCGACCGGCAGGCGCTGGGACGGCTCGGCATCGAGTTCGGCAGCCAGAGCCTGTGGTATCGCGGCATCGGCAATGGCAAGAGCGCCCGGCTCGCGACCCAGCTCTGGGCGATCCGCGCGGAGCGGCCCTTGCCGTCCCTGCCCGCGGGCCGGCCTTTGAGCTTCGTGCCGACCGCGGATCAGGCCGAGGGCTTCTGCCTGGCGCTGGGCTATTGCCGGATCGCCGGCCTCGCGGTGCGCTCGGATGCGCTCGATCGCTTCGCGCGGGCCGCGCATCAGCTGGGGCGCCAGGGGGCCTTCGTCGTGACCGAGCCGCTCCGGGCACTGGTGGCCTGCGACGAGGCCGCGGTGCCCGGCCTCTTGCGCGCGCTGGGCTACCGGCAGAAGGGGCAGGGGTCCGAGATGAACTTCCAGTCGAAGCGCCGCCCGCCGGGAGCGAACCGGTCGCGCGACAAGGCGCAGCACGCGGCACCACCGGAGAGCGCCCCGCCGAAGGCCGCCAACGAGGACCAGCCTGCCCTGCCCGGCCCCAAGCCCGCGGCTGCGACCAAGAAGCCGGCCCGCCGCCGGCGCAAGCAGGGCGCGGGACCGGTCGATCCGCATTCGCCCTTCGCCGCCCTGAGCTCGCTGCGCCGGCGCTTGCGCGCCGGGCGCTGAACGCCCGAACATGACCGCCCCGGTTCCGTCCGCTCCCGAGGCCCCGTCGCTGCGCCTCGACAAATGGCTCTGGCAGGCGCGGTTCTGCAAGAGCCGGAGCCTGGCGAGCAAGCTCTGCGTTGCCGGCCAGATCCGTCTCGCCCCCGCCAGTCAGGTCGAGGGCGGTGCGCTTGCGGCCGGCGTTCCCACCCTCGTCGCCCCCACCCTCGTCGCCCCCACCCTCGTCGCCAAGCCCAGCCAGACGGTGCGGCCGGGCGATGTGCTGACCTTTGCGCTGGCGGGCCAGGTGCGCGTGATCCGGATTTTGAAGCTTGGCGAGCGGCGGGGACCGGCGCCCGAGGCGCGCACCCTCTATCAGGACCTGACCCCGCCCCAGTCCCGCATCAGCCAGGAACCGGGTCCTGGCACGCGCGCGCCCGGGAGCGGGCGACCCACGAAACGGGAGCGCCGCGCGCTGGATCGCCTGCAGGAGGATGAGGGTTGATGCCGGCCTCGATTCTCCACGCCGGATCGCGGCAATTGACCGCAAAATCCTCAACTTGCCCAGGGTTGCGCCTGCTCCGAGGGGCGTGCTAGGCAAGCCCGTGATCAGCCGCATCAAGGCATTGCTGGCGGGCCTGGACCCGAAGCAACCGTCGCCGCAGGACGAGGATCTCGTCTTCGCCGTGACGATGTTGCTGGCCGAAGCGGCGCGCATGGATCAGCGCGTCGATCCGGCCGAACGGCAGGTGATCGAGCGACGCTTGGGACAGCGCTTCGGTTTGACCGCCGAGGCCGCCCGTGCCGAGCTCGACCGGGCGCTCGCTTCGGCGGAGACGGGTAACCGCTTCTTCGCCTTCACCCAGCAGGTCAAGAACGGCACCACACCCGAGGAACGGGTGAAACTGATTGAGATGCTGTGGGAAGTGATCTATGCCGACGGGCGTCTCGATCCCTATGAGGACAACCTGATGCGGCGCCTGGCCGGCCTCTTCGACCTGTCCGATGCGGAGAACGGCGCCGCGCGCAAACGCGTGCTGGCGCGTCTGCAGGACGAGGGCCGCAAAGGCCCGGGCTCCCCGCGCGGCGTCCTCGCCACCGACCATTGATCGCAACTGGAGTCGCCTGAGATGACCTACGTCGTCACCGAAGCCTGCATCCGATGCAAGTATATGGATTGCGTCGAGGTGTGCCCGGTGGACTGCTTCTATGCCGGCGAGAACATGCTCGTGATCCATCCGGACGAGTGCATCGATTGCGGCGTCTGCGAGCCGGAATGCCCCGCCGATGCCATCCTGCCCGATACGGAGCAGGGCCTGGAAAAGTGGATCGAGCTCAACCGCCAGTATGCGGAACAATGGCCGAACATCACCCGGAAGGGCGAGGCCCCGGCCGACGCCGACCAGTTCAAAGGCGTGGACGGCAAGTTCGACAAATATTTCAGCCCCAATCCCGACAAGGGATAAGGGTTTGATTCCTCTCGGATTTGTCAGATGCCGGAGAGGCTCTCCGGGTCGTTCCTGATTTGTGCTCTCGGCTGCCACAGCCCGTGAGTTGAATCAAGCGACATTTTCCGTTATATTTCCGAAACATGGCGGCCGGCCTCCAGGTCCGATGGGAGTGCCAGGCAGATGGCGGGTGTTCGCGGCACCCGACCCCGAATCAATGGCTGGGTGGTCGGAGCGCAGCGCCGCAATGCTGCGGCGGGCGCCGTGCGCCTGCCGGCGGCCGCAGAGAGGAACGGAAAAGACGATGACCACACGTACGAAACCCAAGGCTGCGCCGGCGAAGGCGCCGGCGGGCAAGACGGCAGCAAAGAGCGCCGCGGCCAAGGCCAAGCCTGTGACGGCGAAGAAGAAGCCGGCGGCGAAGCCCGCGCCGGCGAAAACTCACAAGCCCAAGGAAGCGCCGAAGGCGGCGGCAAAGCCGGTCGCGAAATCTGCCCATCCGGCGCATCCCGCCCACGCGCCGGCGAAGCCGGCCCATCCGGCCGCCGCCGCCAAGACCGTGCAGCCGCCGGCCAAGCCGGTGGCGACCGCCCCGGCCGCGAAGCCGGCGGCGCCGGTGAAGCCCGTGCTGGTGAAGCCGGTGCCGGCCAAGCCGCACAAGCCGCTCGAGGATGTCACCTTCCGCGCGGGCGACCATGTGGTCTATCCGACCCATGGCGTCGGCAAGGTGCTGGGCATCGAGAGCCAGGAGATCTCCGGCCATAGCCTGCAGGTCATCACGGTCCATTTCGAGAAGGACAGGATGACCCTGCGCGTGCCGGTCTCGAAGGCGCGCAACTCCGGTCTGCGCCGCCTGTCGAGCCGCAAGGTGATGGACACGGCGCTGCAGACGCTGAAGGGCCGCTCGCGCGTGAAGCGGACCATGTGGAGCCGCCGCGCGCAGGAGTACGAGGCGAAGATCAACTCCGGCGATCCGGTCTCGATCGCCGAGGTGGTGCGCGATCTGCATCGCAATGCCGATCAGCCCGATCAGTCTTACAGCGAGCGCCAGATCTACCAGGCGGCGCTCGACCGTCTGGTGCGCGAGCTCGCCGCGGTCGAGGACATCGACGAGCAGTCCGCGACCCAGCGCCTGGAGCAGCTGCTGAAGGCTGCTTGAGCCTCCGCTGAAGCCTGCCTAAACTCGCCCGCGTTCGCCCGACCGATTTCATTGGCGGAGCGAACGCGGGCGTTGTCATCTTTATGCCCGAATTGCATCGGACCGTTCGCGATCGTCGACGACGGCGAGGGGCCCGGGGAGAGGCAAGAAGGGCGTTGAAGGCCAGCGAGAAATTCGCCGTTCTGAAGGCGGGCCGCCGGGTTTGGGCGGTCGCCTCGATCCATGGCGAGGCCGATCGCCTGCGGCGCGTGCACGAGGCGCTGGTCGAGCGTTTCATACCGGGCGACCGGCTGGCCTATCTCGGCAACTATCTGGGCCACGGCGCGCAGATCCGCGAGACGCTCGACGAGCTGCTGCGGTTCCGGCGCATCCTGATCGCGGCGCCCCGCATGTTCGCCTCCGATGTCGCCTACCTGCGCGGCGGCCAGGAAGAGATGTGGCAGAAGCTGCTGCAGCTCCAGTTCGCGCCCAACCCGCGCGAGGTCCTGGGCTGGATGCTGCAGAACGGCGTGGAAGCGACCCTCAAGGCCTATGGCGGCGACCCGCAGCAGGCCGTGGCGGCCGCGCGCGACGGCGCGCTCAGCATCACGCGCTGGGCCAACCAGATGCGCGGCGCGATGCAGGCGGCCGGGGGCCATTATGCGCTGATGAGTGCGCTGCGACGCGCCGCCTATACCGCCGACGAAACGCTGCTCTTCGTCTCCGCCGGGATCGATCCCGAGCGTCCGCTCTCCGCCCAGGCCGATGCGCTCTGGTGGGGCTCCTCGGCCTTCGTCCGGCTCGAGAAGCCCTATGGCGGTTTCCGCCGCGTGGTGCGGGGCTATGACCGCGGCCATGGCGGCCTGAAGATCGACCGATTCACCGCGACAGTCGACGGGGGCGCCGGCTTCGGCGGGCCGCTGCTGGCCGGTTGCTTCGATCTTGCCGGCGAGCTGGTGGATATGATCGAGGCCTGATCGAAACATTCGTGGTCGTGTTGGCCGCCATAGAAGCGGCAAGCACCTGGGAGAGACCTCGATGACCCAAACCTTTCCGAATCTCTTCACGCCGGTGAAGGTCGGCAGCAAGACCCTCAAGCACCGGCTCAATTTCGGCGCCCATACCGCGAACATGAGCGAGGGCGGCCTGCCGGTGGACCGGCATCTGGGCTATTACAGCGAACGCGCCCGGGGCGGGGCCGCCATGATCGTGGTCGAGCCGGTGCCGCCGCACCGCACCGGCGTGCTGACCCGCGGCAATTTCCGCCAGGGCGACGACGCCGTGATCCCGCATTTCCGGCGCATCACCGACGCCTGCCACGCATTCGGCACGGTGATGATCCAGCAGATCTACCATGTCGGCGCCCATGGCGACTGGGACAACTCCTTCGAGGCCAACTGGTCGCCCTCGGGCCTGCCCTCGATGCATGATTCCGACGGCAGCCACGCGGTCAGCGAATCCGAGATCGAGGAGCTGGTCGAGGGCTTCGGCCAGGCCGCGCGCCGTGCCCGGGACGCGGGCTTCGACGGTTGCGAGCTGATGGCGGCCTACAACGCCCTCATCGAGCAGTTCTGGTCGCCCTTCAGCAACCGGCGCGAGGACCGCTTCGGCGGCAACTTCGAGAAGCGGATGGCCTTCTCGGCGGCCGTGCTCGACCGGATCCGGAAATATGCGGGCCCCGATTTCGTGATCGGCATGGCGATCAGCGTCGATCCCTCGCGGCCCGATGTGCTCTCGGTCGCCGACCAGCAGGCGATCGCCGCCTGGCACGACGCGCGGGGCCTTTATGACTATGTCACCGTCGGCACCGGCAGCTATTTCGACCATACGCGGATCATCCCGGCTTTCCTCTACGAGGACAAGATGGGCCCGCCCTTCGCCGAGGCGATCCGCCAGGCGGTGAAGACGGTCAAGGTCCAGGCCGAGAGCCATATCCGCACGCCGGAGAACGCGGATTACGTGATCGCTTCGGGCCAGGCGGACATGGTCTCGATCGTGCGCGGCCAGATCGCCGATCCGCATCTCGCCAACAAGGCGCGCGAGGGCCGCGCCGCCGACATCCGTCCTTGCATCTCCTGCAACCAGATGTGCTGGGGCCGGCGCTCGCGCGACTATTGGATCTCCTGCCTGATCAATCCCTCGGCGGGGCGCGAGTTCCAGTGGGGCGGGGACCGCTTCACGCCGGCCGCGAAGCCGCGCCGCGTCCTGGTGGTGGGCGGCGGGCCTGCCGGCCTCGAGGCGGCCCGCGCCGCGGCCGAGCGCGGTCATCGCGTGACGCTGGTCGAGGCGGCCGACAAACTCGGGGGTCAGTTCCGTCTCGCCGGAATGCAGCCGCGCCGCGCGCAGATCCTGGATCTCCTCGGCTGGTACGAGGGCCAGCTCGAGAAGCTGCAGGTCGAGATCCGGCTCAACAGCCCGATCGACGAGGCGGAGGTCAAGGCGTTCGGCGCCGACGCGGTGGTGCTGGCGACGGGCTCCCAGCCGGCGCGCAACGGCTATCAGCGCGCCCTGCCGACGGTCGAGCGCCTGCCCGGCGTCGAGAAGCCCAACGTGTTCGCGGTCGAGGACGTCATGGGCCGCGCCGCGCGGCTGGGCGAGCGGATTCTCCTGCTTGACGACAGCGGCAACTGGCGCGGCGCCGGCACCGCCTGGGCGATGGCGGAACAGGGTCACCAGGTCACGCTCCTGACGCCGGATTCGATGGTGGGGCGGGAGATCTCGCGCACCGGCAGCGAGTACCCGATGCGCAAGCGGCTGCGCGGCGCGGGCGTCGAGTTCATCACCGACGCCGCGGTCGGCGAATGGCATGGCGACGGCGCCACGATCCTCGATCTCCTCGCCGGCGGCTCGAGATGGCTGCCCTTCGACACGCTGGTGCTGGCCACTGCCAATGTCTCCGAGAATGGCCTCGCCCGGGCGCTCGGGGGATCGGGCCTCGAATGCCATGCGATCGGCGACGGCCTCGCGCCGCGTCACGCTGCCGCCGCGATCTACGAGGGACGCAAGCTCGGGCGGGCGCTTTGATGATTCCTCCTCTCCCTCACGAAGATGGGGGGAGAGGGCAGGAACCGTCACTCCCGCAGGATCAGCCGGAACAGCACATGCTCGCCGCTCATGCCCTTGAGGACATGCGCGCCCACGACATGGCGCTCGATCTCGGGCGGTAGTTTCGCGGCTGTCGCGGCGCTGACCAGGATGATGGTGTCGCTGCCGTCATCGACCTCGTGGCCCGCCTGCTCGATGCGCTGGGCGGTGTTCACCGCATCGCCGATCAGCGTGTAGTTGACGCGACCCGGCGCGCCGATATTGCCGGCGACGGCCATGCCGGTATTGACGCCGATGCGCAACCGCACCGGGTTGAGCTTCTTGCGCCGGCGCCGGTCGTTGTCGGTCTTGACCTTGAGCGCGATGGCAAGGGCGGCCCGGCAGGCATGCAGCGCGTGATCGGGGTCGTCGGCCGGCGCGCCCCAGAACGCCATCACGGAATCGCCGATATATTTGTCGACGGTGCCATGTTCCGCCTCGATCGCCTCCGCCAGCATGCCGAAATGGCGGTTGAGGAAGGCGGCGAGGCGCGGCGGCGTGAGGCGCTGGCCGATCGACGAGAATCCGACGATATCCGTGAACATCACGGTCAATTCGCGATCGACGGGTGTCAGCCCCTTGGTGTCGCCGGCGCGCATCAGCCGGCTCACCAGCGCGCGCGGCACATAAAGGTTGAACCAGAGCAGGCCGGCGCGCATGGCGTTGAAGGCGTTGGCCGCGCGGTCCAGTTCGGCCAGCATGCTGCCGGGGAGCGCCTGCGCGCCCTCGAAATCGAGCCGGGCGATGCGATGCGCCGCCGAGGCCAGCCGGCCGATGCCGCGCGACATGATGCGGGCGAGGCCGAAGGCGAAGAGCAGGGTCACGGCCAGCACGATGATGCCGGCGAGGATGGCATAGGTCAGCCTATTGAGGACCACGGTGGCCTGCGCTTCCGGAAAGTAGCGGCCGACCCGCCAGGGAACGCTGTCATAGCCGGTGACCGACTGGTAGAGAACGATATAGCGCCCGCTTTCCACCGAGACGGTGGCGCCGAAGAGATCGGCAAAGGCCTGGGCCGCGGGAAGGGGCGAGGTCCCGCCGTTCTCGAAGGCCTCGAGAACCGGATCGCCGATATCGCCGGTGGAGGGGATCGGATGCTCCGCCGACAGGCCGCGCGTGCCGCCGAGCAGCGACGGATGGGCCAGCACCTCGCCTTTTCCGCGCAGGACGAAATCCACCGTTCCCGGCGCAAGGCCGGGGGTCGAGGCGCCGGAGAGCGCCGTCAGCGGCACGCCGGCGATGACCATGCCGAGATAGTGCTGGTCGCGGTTCACCGGCCAGGAAGCGATGAAGAAGCTGTCATGGAGCGTGGGCACGTAGATAGCCCCATGCCAGACGATGCCGTTCTCGCTCTCGCCCTCGCGCAGGATCAGGCGCAGCTCCGGCCAGCCCTGCACGTTGTGCCGGCTCGTCTGCAGGCCGGAGAGAACCCGTCCCGCGCCGACCAGCGTCAGATCGGGCTGGACGAACGCGACAAACCCCAGCTGCGGCGCGGCGGCCACGATGCCTTCCATGATGCTCGCGATTCGCGGGTTCTGCGGATCCAGCTCGTCGCGCCCGATGGCGCCGCCGAGATAGCGGACCGCATTCTCGGCCGGATCGAACGCGGCATGGAAGGCCGTGAGGCGCTCGCTCGCCGAGGATCGGGAGACGAGGGCGATCAATTCGTAGGTGTTGCGCTTGGCGAGATCGTAGCCGATGAAGGTAAGCGTGCCCGCGGCGGCGGCGGTGAGGCCGCCGAAGCCCAGCATCAGCACCAGCAGGATCGAGGGCCGCCAGCGCGCCCGCCGCGCCTTCGGAGCGGCGACGGCCGGCAGGGATGCCGCCGCCGGCAGGGGCGGCGCGGACGCTGCGACGGGCTCGTCGGTTGTGGTGATCGTGCTACTCGACAATCAGCTTCACGTGCTGGCCCGCGGTAAGGCCCTGACCGGCGGTCAGGCCGTTCAGCACCCGGAACCGCTGCTCCTGATAATCCTCGAAAGCCATCTGCCTGGCGAGGGAGGATACGGTGTCGCCGGGCTTCACCGTGACGAGACGCACCCGCAGCGGCTTGATCTCCGCCGCCTCGGCAGCGGAGAGCTTGCGGAAGCTCGCAGCCGACTGGCGGAAGCCCGCATCGGCCGACGCGGCGACGCTCACCGGGCAGAGATAGATGAAGCGGTAGATCGTGCCGGCATCGTAGCGGATCGCCACCAGCCGCACGAAGACCTGGCCCTGGCTGGTGTTGCCCGACGCGGTCGCCGTGGCGGCTTCCATGCCGTTGATGGTCGTGCTTTCGAGGCTCTGCAGCCTGATGCTCTTGGCCCAGCTGTTCTGGATATAGTCGGCCATGCCGCCGGCGCCGCTGACGCGCCCGCCATCGAAGACCAGGGCCTGGTTGTTCGGCCCCAGCCCCTGGACCGCGTCGCTGCCGTTGGCGAGCTGGAAGCCCGCCGGCGCATCGAAAGCGAGGCGCAGATCGGGATGCGAGAAATGCCGGCCGCGGGTGACGCCCTGCGAAGGGTCGTCGCCATAGATGATGCCGTCGATCTGCTGCAGATAGGCGTCGCGCTCCAGCCTGGGGCTGGGGACGGGGGTGGTCGCCTTGGCCTCGGCGATCGCGCGCTGGACGCGGTCGGTCGTGCGCGGGTGGGTCTGCATGATGTTGAACTGGTCGGCGGTCTCGGGATGGCCCTCGATCGTCGCCTCGAGCTTGGCGTCGTCCTCGAGGCTCTGCAGGAAGGAGGCCATCGCCTGCGGGTCGTAGCTCGCGCGCGAGATATAGCGCACGCCGAGCTCGTCGGCCTGGAACTCCTGGTCGCGCGAATAGCTCTGCAGCCAGGCCTGGGCGCCATAGCCGGCAAGATCGCTGAGCCCCGTGCCGCCGGTGAGGATGCTCAAGCCCACCAGGCCGATCTGCGCCAGCATGCCCTGGCTGTAGCGCTGCGCCGAATGGCGGGCGGTGATATGGCCGATCTCGTGCGACAGCACGCCCGCCACCTCGGCCTCGTTGTTGGCGAGCGCCAGCAGGCCGCGCGTGATGTAGATATAGCCGCCCGGCACCGCGAAGGCGTTGACAATGGGCGAGTTCAGCACCGTGAAGGTGTATTTGACGTCCTTGCGCTCGGAATTGGCCGCAAGGCTGGTGCCGAGATTCTGGATATAGGCCTGGAGCTGGGGCGTGCCGTAGGCGCCGCCGAACTCCTTGAGGATCTCCGGGTGGCTCTGCGCCCCGATCTTGTTCTCCTCGGAGGTCGACATGAAGCCGGTGAAGCTGGATTCGCCGGTGGCGGGATTGGTGGTGCAACCGGCCAGGAGCGATCCGGCGAGGAGAAGGGCGGCGGCAGCCAGACGGCGGAGGGCCGGATTTCCGAGAAAGAGGGTCATTCCTCGAGGACCTCGATCTGTTCGGGGTGCGTCACGTCGATCAGGGGGCCGTTGAAGGATTTTATCCAGCCGCGGACGCGCAGGCGATGCCCTTCCCAGGTCAGGGGATCGAGACCGTCGGCCTTGAACAGCCTGAGCGCCTTGGCGTCGATGGCGACCGTGAAGTCGGTCTTCCAGTCGGTGCCGAAGTTGAGATAGAGGCGCGATTGCGGCTTGGCGGCGCTCACCACGCGGCCCTCGACCAGCTGGAAACTGTCGGTGGCGTCGCCGAGTTCCGTGGGCTTGCGCACGCGGTAATAGGGATCGCTCCAGATGCCGCGCCCGGCCGCCCGCGCCTCGCGCTCATACCCCAAGAGATCCGTTGCCAGCGCCCGGTTGTCGGGAAAGCTGTAGGCGCGCGCCATGCCCGACCGGATCATGGCCGCCTGGATCCAGAGCCCGTCCTCGCGCTCGAGCTGCGCCAGCGTGCGGCCATAGCGGTCGGTTGCCGTGCCGCCGGCGAAGAGCTTGAGGGTTCGCCCCTGCGCCAGACGCTCGAGCGCCGCCTTCGCCTCCTCGGCCAGCGGCCAGGTCGGGAAGTTCGGCCGGCCCAGCGGCAATTTTGGGGCCTGGATGCCCACCAGCCGCACCTCGCGCCCATCCGCGAGCTTGAGCGTGTCGCCATCGATGACGGAAACGACAGGACTCTGCCCGAGCGCGGTCAGGCCGGCTTCCGGCAGCGCCGGGCCCTCGGCCCAGGCCGGCGTGATCACGAGCCATCCGATCAGCGCGACAAGCGCGGCACCGAAGGGGGCTGTCAGGCGGGCCTGCCCTGATATAGTGGGCGCCGCCGCCGGGTCATTCACCCGGCGGAACCATTTGAGAAATGTCCGAGGGACAGGTTGCATGGCTGACGGCGCATTCTATCCGCAGATCGACCCTTATGACACCGGCATGCTGGCCGTGGGCGGTCCGCACCAGATCTATTGGGAGCAATCGGGCAACCCCAAGGGCGTGCCCGTGGTCTTCCTGCATGGCGGCCCGGGTGCCGGCGCCAGCCCCGCGCACCGGCGCTTCTTCGATCCGGCGCATTATCGCGTCGTGATCTTCGACCAGCGCGGCGCCGGACGCTCCAAGCCGCTGGGCGAGATCCAGGACAACAACACGCCCCAGCTCGTCGCCGACATCGAGCGGCTGCGCCAGCATCTGAAGATCCAGCGCTGGCATGTGTTCGGCGGCTCCTGGGGCTCGACGCTCGCCATCGCCTATGCCGAGCACCATGCCGACCGCGTCATGAGCCTCTGCCTGCGCGGCATCTTCCTCTGCCGGCGCAGCGAGATCGACTGGTTCCTCTATGGCATCCGCCACTTCATGCCCGAGGCCTGGCGCGATTTCGCCGAGCATATCCCGGCCTCCGAGCGCCACGACCTGCTGCGCGCCTATTACAAGCGGCTGACCGATCCCAATCCGGAGATCTATATGCCGGCGGCGAGGAAATGGTCGGTCTACGAGGCGCGCAGCTGCACGCTGCTGCCGAGCCCCGAGACGGTCGAAGCCTTCGCGAGCGACGTGGTGGCGCTCGGTATCGCGCGCATGGAAGCGCACTATTTTTCGCACGACATCTTCCTGCCCGACAATTTCCTGCTCGACAATATCGGCCGCATCCGCCAGATCCCGGCGGTGGTGGTGCAGGGACGCTACGATCTCGTCTGCCCGCCCGACACGGCCGACGACCTGCGGCGCGCCTGGCCGGAGGCGGAATACGTCATCGTGCCCGATGCCGGCCATTCGGCGATGGAGCCGGGCATCCGCGCCAACCTCGTCTCGGCGATGGACCGCTTCCGCAGCATCAAGTAACGCGGCGACGCGAACCGTCGCCGCGCGCGTCAGGAGGGAAAACATGGCCGGCAGCGATGTGGTGATGATCACGGGCGCCAGCGGCAATCTGGGCCGCGCGGTGGCTTCGGCCTTCGCCGCCAAGGGCGCGCGGCTCTGCCTGGTGGCGCGCAAGCTCGGCGACGTCGAGGGCTATCGCGAGCAAGGTGCGGCTGAGGTCCTGGCCTGCCCGGCCGATCTCACGGAGGCCAAGGCGGTAGAGACGGCGGTGGCCGGGGCGCTCGCGCATTTCGGGCGGATCGACGTGCTCTGCAACATCGCCGGCGGCTTCGCCATGGGCGAGCCGGTGCACGAGACCGACGCCAAGCTCTGGGACCAGATGATGGCGCTCAATGCCGGCTCGGTCCTGCGGGTCTGCCATGCGGTCGTGCCGGGCATGCTGGCGCGGAAGAGCGGCAGGATCGTCAATATCGGCGCCTTCGCCGCGCTGAGCGGCAAGGCGCAGATGGGCGCCTATATCGCGTCGAAGGCCGCCGTCATCCGCCTGACCGAGAGCATGGCGGCCGAGCTGCGCGAGAGCGGCATCAACGTCAATTGCGTGCTCCCCAGCATCATCGACACGCCCGAGAACCGCGCCGCCATGCCCAAGGCCAACCCGCAGAAATGGGTGGCGCCCGAAGCCCTGGCCGAGGTGATCCTGTTCCTGGCCTCGCCCGCGGCGCGCGCCATCCACGGGGCGGCGATCCCGGTGGTGGGGCTCAGTTAACCTTCCGGCCACGGCCCCAGGCGGGCGGTTTCGCGCGATTGCAAGGGACGGCCTCTGCCGCTAGCTTGCGCTCCCACGGCGTCCCCGTAGCTCAGCAGGATAGAGCAACAGTTTCCTAAACTGTGGGTCGGGTGTTCGAGTCACCCCGGGGACGCCAGCTCACCTCATTCATGGGACCTCGACACTAGGGTGAGGGGTCTCGCCGACCGCGATCCGGCGCAGTTTGTTTGCGTCGTGCGGCCTTTACCTGCTTCTCGTGATAGCGACGCAGTCGCTTAAAAACCTCGCGGGCCGGCCGATTGGCGCGAGGATCGGTCGCAGTTTCATCTGTGCGCTGCTTCCTTCGCATCACCGCATCTTCGACTTCAGCGTCATCGTCCTCCCATCCACGGCAAATTTACCATAGCCCTGGTGGTGGATGGTCTTGGGGTTCTTCTGCGCCGGGTCGATCCAGGCCTGGAGCACCTCGAGGATGAAGAGGTTGTAGCGGTTGACGAGGCGCTTGTCGGCGACCTTGCATTCGAGGTTGGCGAAGCATTCGGCGATCAGCGGCGCTTTCACCTGCTGCGCCGACAGGGGCGTGAGGCCGAAGGCCTTGAACTTGTCGATGTCGCGGCCCGAGCTGTTGCCGACCTGCACCACCTTCCGCGCGAGCTTCACGGCCGGGATCGCGATCACACATTCGCGCGTGGCCGCGAGGGCCTCGAAGCTGTAGTCGTTGCCGCTGACGACGCAGGCGACCAGCGGCGGCTCGAACTCCATCATCATATGCCAGGACATGGTCATGACATTGGCGCGGCCCTTGCGCGCCGTGGTCAGCAGCACGACCGGGCCCGGCTCGAGCAGCTGGTAGACCTTCCCGAGAGGCAGGTTCTTCATGAGGGCGCTCCCGCTATTGTTGCGGAAGCAACTATAGCGCCGGGCGCCGGGACGCGGATGGCGCCAATCCGACGCAGGCGCGTTGGTGCCCGCAGGGGTCTCGGGCTAGGCCGGTCCCGTTTCGCCGCGCGCCGGGGGCTTTCGCCGCGGACGGCTGGCACCGACCTCGCCCTTGTGGAAGGCGATGCCGAGCTCGAGGCTGTCGGCGATGCGATAGGCCCGCTCGATGAAATGGTCCGCCGCGGCCGGCGGGCAGAGCGCCTCGGCGGTCTCGGTGAACAGCGCCAGCCAGCGGTCGAAATGCGCGGTCCCGACCGGCAGCGGCAGATGCGCCACCATCGGCTGGCCGTGATAGCGCCCGCTCATCAGCGCGACCGAGGACCAGAACGCGCACATCCGCGCGAGATGGGCCTCCCAGTCATGGACCTTGTTCTCGAATACGGGCCCCAGCAGCGGGTCGCGGCGGGCGCGGTCGTAGAAGCCGTGCACCAGCCGCTCGATCATCGCCTCGTCGATCCCGGTGCGGTCGACGATGTCGGCGACGAGGAGATCGCGGTCCACTCGGCGGTCGGATGAATCCATGCCGCTTCGCTTTCCAGCGGGCCATCCGCTCTGTAAGAGGCATTTAGGATGCATAATATTACGAGTTTGAAGGAAGAATGGCGCTGCGATGGCTCGTCGCAGGACCAATTCTATGTCATGGTCTTCCCAGGGGAGCGGTTCAGGGGGTTGGGATCTTGATTGCACCCAACTCATTGTAACTATTGGCACGGCTTTGCCACTTTTTTGCAAGCCGCACGAGGTTTGCATAGTTTTTCGATTGATCCGCCCCGAGTCTCGCGCTGTAGCGAACCAAAACTACATCCATCGCGCCGACGACCAGATTCTTTATCGACTTATACAAAAGCTCTTCATCCAGGTTCTCTGCAAGGATCTCGGTGCAGATGGCTTCGTAGTAGTTCAAGACCGTAACTGAATCGAACAAAAACGCGTGCGTGCCATCGGCATAAGGATTGGGAGGCGTCTGTGAAAGATTGGCTCGCACCCCTTCTTCGTGTTTTCTATAAAGATAGAGGCGTTGAATATGATCGCGAACCGGATGGTCCAAAGTCCGCGCAAGTTCCAGTGTCGCCCGCCGTTTCTCGATCGCATTTGTAAGCAGCCAGATAACAACTGGGATCGCGATGATGGCTAGGGTCTGAACCGCACTTAAGACATCTCTCAGCCATACCGGAAAAAAAGAAACCGCGCTTGTTGCTACAAGCGCGGTTTGCGGATCGCAGATGAGTGGCGGCACGGATGCCTCCTTTAGCGCCTAGTAAGGCCCGGTGCCTCCACCGCCGCCATCCTTCTTGTCGTCCCGTTTATCTGTCATCGCCACTCTCCTCTTCATACATAACACCTTATCAGAGATATAGGTGCGTCCAACTTTCTTTGTAAGACCATTCCGGATAAGCTTTCGCAGTCACTAAGCATATAGAATCCCTTGATTTGGCTAAGATTAAGACGGAGCTTCCGATGGCAGCGGTTGGACAAATTCGCTCGGTGCTCAGCTTTTCGGCAGCTTCAGCTCGCGCGCCGACGCCGCAACCGCGTCGCGGTCGGCATAGACCCAGTCGCCGGGCGTGATCGTCAGGCCGGCGAAGGAAAGCGGCAGGCCGATCAGCCCGCCGATGGGCTTCTCGCCGCGCCGGGCGGTGGTGCCCAACGCCTTGACGCCGAAATCGAGCGCGTCGATGCCGGCCGTGTCGCGGATCGCGCCATAAATCACCGCCCCCACCCAGCCGTTCTTGGCCGCGGCCGCGGCGATGCGGTCGCCCATGGAAGCCACGCGTAGCGAGCCGCCGGCATCGACCACCAGCACCCGTCCCTGGCCCGGCGTCGCCGCCAGCTCCATCAGCGTACGGTGATCCTCATGCGCCTTCACGGTCATGCAGGGCCCGGCGAAGCTTTCCTTTCGGCCGAAGCCGCGGAACTGCGCCTCGCAGACCAGGAGCTCGTCGGGATAGGCGTCCCACAGATCGGCAAGCGAGATTTCCATGATTCCCTCTGTTCGGACCGGCGTGACAGAATAGGGACCGCCCCTGGCGGAAGGAAGCCCATGTCGCCTTCGCGCCGAGGGTTCAACGCCGAGGTGCCATGACCGCACGCCGCTATGCCCCGATGGAGATGATCGAGACGCTGGTCGGATTCCCGACCGTCTCCTCGGACTCCAATCTCGACCTGATCGAGTTCGTGCGCGGCTATCTCGCGGGGCACGGCATCGGGAGCCGCCTCACCTACGACGCGGAGAAGCGCAAGGCGAACCTGTTCGCGACCATCGGCCCCGATCTTGCGGGCGGCGTGGTGCTGTCGGGCCATACCGACGTGGTGCCGGTGGCGGGCCAGCCCTGGGAGAGCGATCCCTTCACCCTGGTCCGGCGCGGCAGCCGGCTCTATGGCCGCGGCACCAGCGACATGAAGAGCTTCCTCGCCGTGGCCCTCGCCCTCGTGCCGGAGTTCCAGGCGGCCGGGCTCAAGCGGCCGATCCATCTGGCGCTCTCCTATGACGAGGAGGTGGGCTGCTTCGGCGTGCCCTCCCTGCTCCGCGACATCGCGGCCAACCTGCCCCTGCCCGCGATGGCCATCATCGGCGAGCCCACCTCGATGCGGCTCGCCAACCGGCACAAGGGCGACCAGGTCTTCCGCACCGTCTTCACCGGCCGCGACGGCCATTCCAGCGCCACCCATCGCGGCGTGAACGCGATCTTCGCGGCGGCGCGGTTCCTCGGCCATCTGTCGGACCTGGCCGACGAGTTCCGCGAGGCCGGTCCCTTCGACGACAGCTTCGATCCGCCCTATACGACCGTGAATGCCGGGCAGATCGACGGCGGCACCGCCTTCAACATCATCGCCCGCCACTGTGCCCTCATCTGGGAGTTCCGGCCGGTGCCTTCCGTGGCGCCCGAGACCGTGACCGCGCGGGTGCAGGCTTTCGTCGAGGGCGAGCTCCTGCCGGCGATGCGGGCGACGGCGCCCGAGGCCTCGATCGAGACCACCGTGCTCTGCAACCTGCCGCCCCTGATGCCGCAGGCGGAGTCGCCGGCCGAGGCGCTCATCCGCGCGCTCACCGGTGCCAACGAGGCGATCGGCGTCGCCTTCGGCACCGAGGCCGGCCATTTCCAGCAGACCGGCATTCCCGCGGTGGTGTTCGGCCCCGGCAGCATCGAGCAGGCCCACCAGCCCAACGAGTTCATCGAGATCGCCCAGGTCGAAGCCTGCGTCGACTTCATGCAGAAGCTGGCCGGCTGGATCTCCCGCCCCGCCTGACCGGCTAGACCGGCGCCTGCCCCAGATCGGCGATCGGCGCCTGGCGCTTGGCCCCTTCGCGGCGCGGATGGACATAAAGCTGCGCCGGATCGCGCGGCGCGGCTCCCGGCGGGCGGGGTGGGCGGATCGTGTAGGCGACGGGGCGCTGGTGGTCGGCGAACTGGCGCTGAGGGTTGTAGACCCGGTCGAATTTCCAGATCGAGCGCGCGAAGTTGGTCTGGCCCTTGAGCGCGAGCCGCAGGATCAGGCCGGCCGCGTCGCGCATCGCCTGGGCGCCCATATGCTTGCGGGCGATGACGCGCTGGGTCTCGACCAGCCGCTCGTAGAACTCGAAGAGCGGCAGCTGCGTCGGCAGGACCGCATGCTGGATGTCGAACAGGCGGTAATCCAGCGTCGTCAGCTTGCGCGATTCGGTGAGCCACAGCTCGGTGCCGGGATAGGGCGTGGCCACGGTGAAATGCACGATCTCGGGAATGGCGAGCGCCCATTCGCGCACCACGGCGAAGCGCGCCGCGTCCCAGCCGGGATCGGCGATCAGGTTGACGGCGACATGGATGCCCAGCTTGCGCGCGATCTCGAGCGCCTCGAAATTGACGCCGGTCGAGGAGCGCTTGCGATGGGCCTTGAGGCCCTCCTCGTCGATCGCCTCGAGCCCCAGGAACAGATAGCGCAGGCCCAGCTTCTTCCAATAGGCGAAGACCTCCTGGTTGCGGATCAGCACGTCGGCCCGGGTCTCGAGATAATACTGCTTGCGGATGTTGCGGCGCTCGATCTCGCGGCCGATGGCATAGCCATGCTCGGGATGGATGAAGGCGACGTCGTCGACGATGAAGACATTGGGCTCGGCGACCGCGGCCAGCTCCTCGGCGGCGGCTTCGGCGCTCGCCATGCGGTAGCTGCGGCCATAGAAGGTCCAGGCGCTACAGAACGAGCAGTCCCAGGGGCAGCCGCGCGTGAACTCGATCGAGGCGCAAGGATCGAGCACGCCGATGAAGTAGCGGCGGCGGCGGGCCAGCAGGTCGCGGGCGGGCGGAAACTTGTCGAGGCTCTCCAGCAGCACGGGCGCCGGTCCGCGGCCTTTCGCGGTGACGGCGCCCGGCACCTTGTCGAGGCCGCCATCTTCGATCGCGCTGACGAGGAGCGGCGTCGCGATCTCGCCTTCGCCGCGCAGCACGGCGTCGATGGCGCCGGCCCCATGCTCGAGGAGCTCGTCGGCGATGAAGGAGGCGCTGTGCCCGCCGACGAAGACGAAGCTGTCCCGGCACTGCTGCTTGACGCTCTTGGCGAGATCGATCACCTCGGGCACGTTCGCCAGATAATTCAGCGAGAAGCCGATGGCGCGCGGCTGGAATTCCTTGAGCTCGCGCGCGAAGTCCGCGAGGCCGAAGGTCTGCAGGTCGAGCAGGCGGACCTCGTGGCCCGCGGCGCGCACCGCCTGGGCGACCCGCTCCATGCCGAGCGGCTCCAGGCGCAGATAGACCTCGCTATACATCAGGGGGCCGGGATGGACGAAAAGCACGCGCATGACGCCTCCTCTGGCTTCAGATGATCCGGTTCAATCCTCCCGCATTCCTGTGATCCGGCGCCCGAGGCGGCGCCAAGGCTCACGATCCCCCACTCTACCGATCCAAACAAGGCGGGCTTGTGGCAAGCGAGAAGCCGCCGGCGCCGGATGCTATCCGGCTGGCGTCCCAAGCCACGGAAAATGCTGGCGGATCGCGGCCACCGCCTGGCGGAAGCGCGCTTCCCAATCGCCCGTCAGCGCGACATGCGGCAGGTTGCGGCCCGTCAGCTCGGCCCGGCAGCGGGCGGCGAAGAGCGCGCGGGTCTCCGGATCGGGAAAATAGCGCGTGCCGTCATCGATCCAGGGCACATCGACATCGCAATGGAGATAGAGATCGGCCGGCCGCGCAATCTCGTTGAGGCGCGGATCGCGTCCGCCCAGCAGCATGTCCGACCAGACCGCGGTCAGGACCGGGTCGGTGTCGAGCAGCAGCAACCGGTTGGCCTGGCGCGCCGCGGCGGCGGTGAGCGCGACATGGCCGCGCGCGATCAGGACCAGATCCTCCGACGCGCAGCGGGTGCCGAAATGATCGGTATGGGTGCGGCCATATTCCGGCACATGAAGCGTATCGAAATGATGGGCGAGCCGGTGGGCGAGGGTCGATTTGCCCGTACTTTCCGGCCCGAACAGGCAGACCTGCTTGACGAAATAGGGGCGCACGGGGGCGGGAATCCGTTCCCAGTGGGCGAAGGGATCCTTCAGCACGTCGCGGCCGGCCGCCGGCACCGCGAAGCGCGGCGGATCCACCGGCACGAAACGGCCGCCGACCTCGGAAGCGAGGCGATGCCCGTAACTTTCCGAGGCGAAGACATAGTCGATCGGCTCCGGATGCGCGCGTTTCACGATGGCGCGCCAGATGGGCCAGAAATCCGGATGCTCGGCCGGCTCCTGCGGCACCTCGTCGGTCAGATGGACGACGCGCGCATCGGGAAAGAGCTCCGTCATCCAGGCGAAGCGGAGCGCGCCGGGAATGGGATCGCGCGGCAGGCTGCAGACCAGGATCGTCAGCGCATCGGCATAGCTGCGGGCGAAATCGCAGAGCAGCACGTGACCTTGATGCGGCGGCAGAAACTTGCCCAGCAGGAATCCACGGGCCATGCGCGTTCCGATGTCGGCGAGAACGAGAGCAGGGCCACTCTAGCCTCGGCCCCGGGCGGTGCGCCAGCTTGCGGGCCGGCCGCCGGCCTCGCTGCCGGCGCGAGGGATCCGTTCGGCGACGTCTTGCCGCCGGGCCGCGTCGGCCGCGGTGGGTGCGATCGTCAGGAGTGGCGCTTGTCCGCCTCGATCAGGCGGCGCGCCTGGTCGCGCAGCTCGGCCAGCGCGTCGCCCGGCGCATGGCCTTCGACCTGGTCGAAATCGAGCTCCAGCACGATGGCCCGCAGCAGCCGCATGGCCTCGCTGTCGCTATGGGCCGTCTTGTCCCGCTTCGCTGCTCTCATGGCGATCACATGCCCTTCCAGTGCCGGCGAATCCATGCCGGCGCGAAAACCGATAACGGCAGAAGATGGCGAGATGTTGGCGGACGGCGCCAATGAAAGCTTTGTCACGCGGCCGGCTCGGCCGCGCGCCTGCGTTGCTCGCGCCGGAAGAATCCGCGCATGAAATCCAGGAAAGCTTGCGCCACCGGCCTCAGCTTGTGATCCGAGAGATAGACCGCGGCGATGGGCGCGACCGGCAGCGGATCGGTCAACCGCACCGCGCGCGTCTCCTTGCCATCATAGGTGGTCAAGGTGCGCGAGGGATGGTTGAGCACCGTATAGCCCAGCCCGTTGGCGACCAGGCTGCGGACCGCCTCGACGGACTGGGTGCGGTAGCGCACCTGCGGCGTCAGTCCCAGCGCGCCGAAGACCGAGGCGAAATAGTCGCGACTGATCGGCATGTCGAGCAGCACGCAAGGCTCTTCCGCCAGCGCCTTCAGCGAGATCGCGCGCCGCCTCGCCAGCCGGTGATCCGCCGGCAGCAGCACATAGGCCGGCAGCTCCAGCATGCGTTCGATCGCGAAGCGGCGGGGCAGTTGCAGGTCGTAGGTGAGGGCGAGCTCGATCCAGCCCTCCATCATCCCGCGCTGGAGCAGGCTCTGGTCGCCTTCGTGGAACGCGACCTCGATCGCGGGGAACCTGGCGGTGAAGCCGCTGATGATGGCGGGCAAGTAGCGCGCCAGGATATAGGCGAGGCAGCCGATCGAGAGCGTGCCGCGCAAGTCGCCGCCGACGCCCGCGAGCTTGGTCGACACGTCGTTGATATGGCCCAGAAGCTCGCGCACCTCGCGCAGCACCTCGGTGCCGGCGGGCGTGAGCGCCATGCCGCGCGCATGCTGGCGGACGAAGAGATCGAGCCCCAGCGCCGTCTCGAGCTGGCGAATGGCGAGCGAGACGGCGGGCTGCGAGACATGGAGCCCGCGCGCCGCCAGGGTGACGTTGCCGGCATCGGCCACCGCCACGAAGTAGCGCAGGACCCGCAAGGGGAGATCGATCAAGTTCATAAATGCAGATGATAAATAAATTATATTTTCCTATCTAGCGGCTTCCTGCGAGCCTCGGGGCTTGTCCGTTCCAGGAGTCCGCGAAATCATGCGCCACGCTGCCGAACCCATGCCGGCCGGGATCCGCGACTATGTCGTGAGCAAGAGCCTGCCTCGTCGCCCGAACGATGCGAACCTGCGCACCGGTCCGGAATTCCGTGAGAGCCTGCGCGACGGCCGCCATGTCGTCGTCGATGGCCGCGACGTTTCCGACGTGACGGCGGAGCCGACGCTCGCGCGCGGCATCGACCAACTCGCGCGCTATTTCGATGCCCAGCACGATCCGGCGACGCGGGACCTTCTCACCGCCATCGAGCCCGGGACGGGCGAACGGATCTCGACGGCCTGGCTGGTGCCGCGCTCGATCGAGGATCTCTGGCGCTACGACGCCATGATCAAATGCAGCACGGCCCTCAGCTTCGGCGTGTTCGGCCGGCCGCCGGACTATGGCCCAGTCAAGGCCATTTCCTTCGTCGCCTGGAACCATCTGGTGCGGAAGGAAGAGCCCGAGGCGCTGGACAAGATCCTGCATTTCCTGCGCGTCGGGCAGCGGAATAATCTCACCAGCGCCGACATCATCATCGACGTCCAGACCGACCGCAAACAGCCCGTGGCCCAGCGGGCGGCAAGGCTCCGGGTCGTCGAGGAACGGAAAGACGGCGTCCTGGTCTCCGGCGCCAAGGCCGGCAATTCGGTCCTGGCTCAGGGCAATATTGGCACCATTTCGATGCCGCCGCCGCAACCGGGCATGCCCGAGGAATGCATGATCTGGGCGGCGGTGCCGGCCAATGCGCCCGGCATGACGCTGCTGCTGCGCGAGGGCGTGACGAACGGCCGGGAATCCGCCGAGGACCATCCGATCGATGCGCATGGCGAGGAGGCTGACGGTCTCCTGATCTTCGACCGCGTCTTCATCCCCTGGGACTATGTCTTCAGCTACAAGAACAGGGCCACGGCCGAGATCTACAATATCCTCGGCCAGTTCGCCTTCTGGAAGATCGCGACCCGCTTGTCCTACCGCGCCGAGATTTTCGCGGGCGCCGCTCAGCTCATCGTCGACGCGCTCGGGACCGACCATATCCCCGCGGTCCGTGCCCTCGTCTCCGAGGTCATCCATTATGCCGCGACGCTCCGGGGCATGATGACGGCCGCGATCGAGCAGGCGAAGCCGACCGAGAGCGGGGTGATGCTGCCCGACCATGTGTTCGTGACGGCGGGGCGGCTGCACAGCATCGAGGCCTATCCGCGCATCATGCAGATCCTGCGCGAGCTCTCGGGCCAGGGGCTGATCGGCCGCGTCCCCCAGGCGACCTGGGACCGGCCCGATTTCGGGCCGCTGCTCGACGCGTATCTGCCGGGCCACAAGCTCGATGGCCGCAACAAGAACCGGCTCTTCAACCTGGTCTGGGACATGACCTGCAGCCCGAGCGCGATGCGGCTCGCCCTTTTCGAGAACATCAACGCCACCCCGGCGCCGGCGCTGCGCGAGGAGCTCTACCGGGTCTATGATCGGGGGCCGGCCATGGCCGCGATCCGCGCGCGGGCCGGCATCGGCTGAAAGAGACAGGAACAGGAAACCGCCGGCCATGATCCGCAATCCGATTCCCTGGCCCGACGGCGCGCGCTGCGCCGTCGCCATCACCTTCGACATGGATGCCGACAGCATCCTGCATCTGGCACATCACGAGCAGGCCAACAACAAGGTCATGACCATGTCGATGCTGCGCTACGACCCCGAGGTCGCGGTGCCGCGCCTGGTCGATCTCTTCGCCGAGTTCGGCATCAAGCAGACCTTCTTCCTGCCCGCCTGGTGCATCGAGCGCTATCCGGCGACGGTCGAGCTGATCCTGAAGGGCGGCCACGAGATCGGCCATCATGGCTATCTCCACGAGCATCCCAACGAGCTCAAGCCCGAGGAGGAGCTCTACTGGTTCGATCGCAGCATCGAGGCGATCAGGAAGGCGACCGGCCAGCCGCCCCGCGGCTTCCGTGCGCCCTCGTACCGGTTCTCGGCCAAGACCCTCGATTTCCTGGTCGAGCGCGGCTTGAGCTACGACGCCTCGCTCATGGGCGACGATATCCCCTATCTGCTCGACAATGGCGAGGGCCGCGTGGTCGAGCTGCCCTCGCATTACGCGATGGACGATTGGGCGCATTTCATGGTGGCGCGCGACTTCGGCTACATGATGCCGATCAAAGCGCCCTCCCACGGCATGGACGTGTTCCGCGAGGAGTTCGACGCCGCCTGGCGCTATGGCGGGCTCTGGATCTCGGTCTGGCACCCGATGCTGATGGGCCGCCTCGCGCGCGCCGCGGCGCTGGCCGACCTCATCGCCTATATGAAGGACAAGGGCGGCGTCTGGTTCGCCAAGCTCGAGGACATCGCGGCCCATGTGCGCAAGGTGGTGGCCGACGGCAGCTGGAAACCGCGGATCGACCGGCTGCCCTACTATCCGGGACCGATCCCGGAACTGCCGAGGAAGGCGACATGAGCCCCGACAGCAGCACCGAGCGCGACCGCGCGGCCGACAAGGCGACCCTGCTCGGCTGGATCGAGCGCGACCGCGACCGGCTGGTGGGTTTCCTCAGTGATTTCGTGAAGGCGGCCAGCCCCAATCCGCCGGGCGACACGCTTCTGGCCGCCGCTCATGTCCGTGGCTTCCTCGATGTGGAGAAGCTTCCCTACCGGGTGATCTCGCCCCATCCGCAGATGCCCAACCTGGTTGCGAGCTTCGAGGGGAAGGAAGCCGGCAAGCATCTCGTGCTCAACGGCCATATCGATGTCTTCCCCTCGGGCGATCCCGCGCATTGGACCCACGGGCCCTGGAGCGGCGATATCGCCGAGGGCCATGTCTGGGGCCGGGGCGCCGCCGACATGAAATGCGGCACCACCGCCTCGATCTTCACCTATGCCTATCTCAGCCGGATGCGCGAGAGGCTCAAGGGCAGGCTGACGCTCACCGTCGTTTCCGACGAGGAGACCTTCGGGCCCTGGGGCGCTCGCTATCTGCTGGAGCATCATCCCGAGACCCATGGCGATTGCTGCCTCAATGGCGAGCCCTCGGATCCGCTCACCGTTCGGTTCGGCGAGAAGGGGCCGCTCTGGATCGCCTTCACGGTCCGCACCAAGGGTGCTCATGGCGGCTATCCGCATCTGACCGAGAGCGCCAGCCAGATCGCAGCCGCGCTGATCGGCGATCTCTACCAGCTCGCCCGCACCAAGGTGCCGCCGCCGGGCAATGTTGGCGGCGTGCTGGATCGCTCGGCCGCCATCATCGAGCGCGCCCTGGGCGAGGGCGCCACCGAGGTGATGCGCTCGATCACGCTCAATATCGGCGTCATCCAGGGCGGCATCAAAGTGAACATGATTCCGGCCGAATGCCGCTTCGAGGCCGATTTTCGGCTGCCGGTCGGCATCGGCAAGGATGGGCTGATCGAGAAGGTCCGCCATCTCCTCGAACGCTATCCGCAGGTCACGATGGAGGAGCTCAATTACAGCCCTTCCAACTGGTGCGACCCCGAGCATGAGATGGTCGCCATCATTCAGCGCAATGTGAAGGCGATGAAGGGATTCGAGCCGGCGCCCATCGTCGGGCTCGGCGGTACGGACACTCGTCTCTGGCGTTATCGCGACGTGCCCGCCTATGTCTACGGGCCCTCGCCCAAGACCATGGGCAAGACCGACGAGCGGGTGGCAATCGAGGAGTTCCTTCATATCGTCCGCACCCACACGCTCTCCGCCTACGACTACCTGACGCGCGACTAGGCTCCCGGCGCGGGAAACCTGCCGCTGCCGGCTGGCTTGACTTATCCTATGGGGGAGGATAGGATACAAACCATGCCCGATGATCATGTCACCGGCGCCCGTGCCGGTTCGTCCCATGCCAGCCACCCGGAGGTGCTGAAGCGTCTCAAGCGCGCGCAAGGCCATCTCGCCACCGTCATGGCGATGATCGAGGCCGATCGCGGCTGCCTCGAGATCGCGCAGCAGCTCCAGGCGGTGGAAAGCGCGATCGGCAACGCCAAGCGCCTGCTGGTGCACGACCATATCGACAATTGCATCGAGCGGGCCGCGGGCCCGATCTCGCGCGGAACCCGCAGCGCGCTCGAGGAATTCAAGGCGATTGCGCGCTATCTCTAGCCATCCGGCCGCGATGCCGGATCGTCTTGCCGGGACGGAGCCAGCCTGATGCCGCACGCCGCCCATTCCTTCGATCGCTGGCAGCATAACCATTTCTATCTCGCCGATCGGCATGACCGCCGCGCCAAGCGGGTCTGGATCGCGGTCTGGCTGACGGCGGCGATGATGATCGCCGAGATCGTGGCGGGCTATGTCTTCGGCTCGATGGCGCTCCTGGCCGATGGCTGGCATATGGCGACCCATGCCGGTGCCTTGGGCATGGCGGGCCTCGCCTATCGCTATGCGGCACGCCACGCGCGCAACAGCTTCTTCAGCTTCGGCACCGGCAAGATCGGCGATCTCGCGGCCTTCACCAACGCCATCATCCTGATGTTCGTGGCGGGCTTCATTCTCTGGGAGAGCGCCGCCCGCCTGCTCGCGCCCCGGCCCATCGCTTACGACGAGGCGCTGGGCGTGGCGGTGGCGGGTCTGCTGGTCAATCTCGTCTGCGCCGGACTGCTGCATGAGAAACCGTCCGGTGCGGCGGCGGCTTCAACCGAGGCCGCGCACAGCCATACGCATGACCATGGGCACGATCACGTGCACGAGCCCGGCCACGGACACGGCCATCATCGCGACCACAATCTCCATGGCGCCTATCTCCATGTGATCGCCGACGCCGCCACCTCCGTCCTGGCGATCGTCGGCCTCCTGGCGGGGCGTCTGTGGAACTGGGCCTGGATGGACCCGGCCGTGGGCGTGGTGGGCGCGGTGGTCATCGCCCGCTGGTCCCTGGGCCTGGCCAGGAGCAGCAGCGCCGTGCTGCTCGACGCGGTGCCGGATCGCGAGCTGGAGCAGCGCATCCGCGCGCGCCTCGAAAGCGACGCCGACCGGGTCACCGATCTCCATCTCTGGCGCCTGGGCCCGGGCCATTTCGCGGCCATGGCCTCGGTGGTCTCCACCGCCCCGCAGACGCCGGCGCAATACAAGGCCCGGCTCGAGGACCTGCCGAGCCTGTCCCATGTGACGGTCGAGGTGGAGCCCTGCGAGATCTGCGCGAAGCCCGCTCATTGAATCCCCTCTCCCGCTTGCGGGGAAGGGTCAGGGAGGGGGAAGACGCGATAGAAGATGCAAGCCAAAGCCGATTCGCTCCGGCTTCACCGACCGAGCAGCCCCCTCCCTGGCCCTCCCCCGTTCCGGGGGAGGGGATCACTTGTCTCACCTCGATCATCCAGCAAAGCTTACCCCACCATCCGGTCGGCTTCGCGCTCGCGTTCGGGCGGGAACCAGAGCGTGACCTTGGTGCCGACATCCTTCCGGCTCTCCAGCGTCATGCGGCCGCCATGCAGCTCGATGAAGCGCTTGGTGATGGAGAGGCCGAGCCCGCTGCCTTCGGCCCGGCGTGCCAGGTTGGTCTCGACCTGGACGAAAGGCTCGAGCGCCAGCTTCAGCTCGGCCTCGGTCATGCCGATGCCGGTATCGCTGACGCGGATCTCGATCCCGCCATCGGCCGCACGCCCGCCTTCGACGGCGATGCGGCCGCGCTCGGGCGTGAACTTGATGGCGTTGGAGAGCAGGTTGAGCAGCATCTGGCGCACCAGCCGCTCGTCGGCCAGCACGCAGCCCAGCCCCTCGAGGCTGCCGATGGTCGCCGTCAGCCGCTTCTGGTCGAACTGGGGCCGCAGCAGGTTCAGGCAGCTCTCCGCCATCTTGCGCAGATTGACGCGCTCCTCATGCAGCGACAGCTTGCCGGCCTCGATGCGCGACAGGTCGAGAATGTCGCTGATGAGGGCCAGGAGCTGCTGGCCGGAATTGCGGATGTCGGTGGCATAGTCGCGATAGGCCGGAACGCCGACCGGCCCCCGCACCTCGCTGCGGATCAGGTCGGCGAAGCCGATGATCGCGTTCAGCGGCGTGCGCAGCTCGTGGCTGATGATCGAGAGGAAATCGGACTTGGCGCGGCTCAGCTGCTCCGCGCGTTCCTTCTGCTGCTGCAGGGCGAGGTTCTGCTCTTCGATCAGCGCCCGGTGGCGCAGCATCACCGCCCGGTTGCGCTCGAGGAAGACGATGATGCCGCCCGAAAGCGCGAGCATCACCAGGAACGCGCCGACGATGGCCGGCAACATCTGGCGCATCAGCGCCCGGCCCGGCCGCTCCGGCTCCCAGACGACGGCCCCGATGGGCGCGCCGCCGGGCTCGTGAAGCGCGATGGCCGTGTCCGCCGGGCCGGCCCCATCCGTCTGCCAATGGAGCTCGTCGAATCCATAGGCGGATGCGATGTCATTGAGGAGTCCCGCGTCGAGCGGCCGGACCAGCACCAGCAGGTGATCCCATTCGGGTCCGGGCTCTCCGTCCTGCCGGGCGATCGCACCCACGGCGGCGATCGCGGGCCCTTTCTCCCAGATCAGGAATCCGAAGGCCGGATCGGGGCCGGTATCCTGCGACCACTGGCTCCTGACGGCTGCATGCGCGGCATCGAACAAAGGTTGCAGCGCGGGCAGGACGGAGGCGACCGATTGCGGCGGCTGCGCCTGGCCCTCGACATAGGCGATGGTCGGCTGGTTCGCGCCATCGACCACGAAGGCGGCGGCGATATGGAACGAGGTGCTGAGATACTCGCCGATATTCGCGTCCGCCCATTCCGTCGAGGGTTGGGTCACCAGATTCTCGACTGCGTCGGACCAGAAGCTGTAGTCGCGCGCCAGGCTCGCGACCTCATGCTGGCGCGCCATCAGCACCGCGGAGAAGGTCGCCTGCGACTGGGTCACCGCCAGGCGGTCCTGGCTGCGCGCCGCCATCTGCGTCACGGCCAGAATCGCGGCCGCGCCCAGCAGCAGCAGGGCCACCACGGCAAAAATGGGCCAGCGGGGAATCGACGTCGACCGCATGGAAACGCGCCAGTGCTACCCTTCGTTCGGGTGGGCGCCGGAACGCCACCCCTTCTCGGGCGCCCGCGATGGGCGCCCCGACCAAGCTCCGGAAATCCGACCGCAGCAGGCTTGCAAAAAAGGGTTAGAAGGCCCCTAAAGAATCGCGCTTCCGTCCGGACCGCGCAATGACCACTAGAGGCTTGCTATTCCTGAATCATTTCCCATCGATCGCCGCCGATGGGCAGATTGTGGCAAGCGCGTCCCGGGGGCCGAAGGTCCCGGGAACGGCCGGTCGCTCATCCCGCCATCCGCGAGGCCTCGAGGCGCCGCTCGGGCGGGAACCAGAGCGTCGCCGAGGTTCCTTCGCCCTTCCGGCTCTCGAGGGTGAGGCGGCCGCCATGGGCCTCGATGAAACGCTTGGTGATGGGCAGGCCCAGGCCCGAACCGCCGAAGCGGCGGGACAGGCTCGATTCGATCTGCACGAAGGGCTCCAGCGCCATGTCCATTTCCGTCGCGGTCATGCCGATGCCGGTATCGGCGATGATCAGCTCGATACCGCCATCGGCCGCGATCCGCCCGGAGAAGCTGATGGTGCCGCGTTCCGGCGTGAACTTGATGGCATTCGAAAGAAGATTCAGAATCATCTGGTTCACCAGACGCTCGTCGGCCCGGATCTCGCCCAGCTTCTTCACCTCGTCGAGGCTGAGCTTCAGCTTCTTGCGCTCGATTTGCGGCATCATCAGGGCGAGGCAGGTCTCGGCCACCGTGTCGATCGAGACCTTGTCCTCATGCAGCTCGAAACGGTTGGCCTCGATTCTCGACAGGTCGAGGATGTCGTTGATGAGGCTCAGCAGATGCTGGCCGGAGCTGTGGATGTCGTTCGAATATTCGCGATAGCGCGGATGGCCGATCGGCCCCTTGATCTCGCTGCGCATCAGGTCGGCGAAGCCGATGATGGCGTTGAGCGGCGTCCTCAACTCGTGGCTCATGGTGGCGAGGAACTCGCTCTTGGCGCGGTTGGCGCTTTCGGCCTGGGTCTTGGCCTCCATCAGCCGCTCCGACAGGTCGCCCAGCTCGAGGCGGGCCTGGTCGAGCTTGCGGAACTGCTGGACCAGCATGCCGACGAAGACGAGCGCGCTGGCGAACAGGCCCGTCAGCATCGCCGCCAGCACCAGATAGAGCTGTCCCAGCCGCTCGCGCGACGCCTGGGCCCGGTCGGCGACGAGCTGCACCACATGCGAGGCGAGCCGGCTGACCGACTGCTCGAGCGACGGCATCTCGGCGGCGACGGGGGCGAGCGACCCTTCGCCCTGGGGCAGGTTGCTGACGTCGGGATCGAGTGCCATGGTCTCGCGGCGGGTCTGCTGGATCATCTGCAGCGCCTCCGCGTCGTCGCTCAAGGCCCGCGCGTTCTCGCCGCGGGCCAGGAGCTCCACACGGCTGATCAGGATGTCGTATTGCAGCGACAGCTGGCGCAGATTGCCGGTCGTGGAATCGGCTTCGGCGGCGGCGAGCTTCTGCTGGAAGCGGGCGAACTCGACCTGGAGCTCCGAGACCGCAAGCGTGAGGTTCTCGGTGGGACCCCGCGAGACGGCGGCATGCTCGCGCAGGATCAGCGCCAGCGCCGCGACCACGGTCAGGGAAAAGACGCCGACCAGCGTGCCGAGCAGCCAATGGACCGGACGCGCCCGCAAACGCTTCATCGCTCAGCGCCCCGGCCCGGCCTGACGGGCGGCCTCGCTCATGGCTGAGCGCCCGTTCCGTCATTCGACGGGTCGGCGCTGCTGGCGAGCGAGCTCCCGCCCAGGGGCGAGCGGCTGTCGCGGATCACCAGGCGGGCCAGCTGGCGCACCGAGCGCGCCGCGATCGCCTCGGTATTGAGACCCGGCTCGAGCCCGATGGGGTAGAGGATCATGAGCGGTCCCATCTCGCGCACCGGGATGGCCCGGCCCTGGCGGCTCAGCGCGATCACCACATCGTGGCGCTCGACCTCGGCGAACGGGATCTCGGCGACATAGTCGTTGAGCGCGATGGCCTCGACGGCGTCGCCATGGGCGCCGACGGCGGCGAGCAGCCGGCGCAGCAGCACGCCCTGGAACTCGACCGGCGTCTCGTCGAGCGGCGAGACCGCGGTCAGGGTGACGACGCCCAGCGATTCCAGCATCTGCCGGTCGAACAGCGCTTCCCTGCCGTCCGTGGTCCAGTCGATGTCGCCGGAAACAGCCAGCAGAACCGGGCCCTTAGGCTGCGGCAGGCGCTCGCCGCTCTGGGCCGGCCACGGCAGGAGCGCCAGGACGAGCAGGATCAGGATCGGGGCGAGACGGCGGGCGGGCCCGGGCGCCGGGGGTGCCGCAAAAAGGCGATGGGACTGGATTCCCCGGCGCCCCAGCGGCCGACGTTGTGCCCTGCCCCTCAGTGCCTCGCTCATCGAAATGATGCGCGGCTCCCATCCCATGCGTCATCAAGGACCGGCCCTGGGGCCGGGCTTCGGCCCGAGTCCCCCGAATCGGCCGAATCGGCCGAATCGGATGAAGTATAAACAAATTCATAAGATATTCACTCTTATTAACGCTTTGACTCAGGAGTCGCCGGCAACCCGCTCGAATCTGAGAGGGCGCGATAAGATTATAAATATCAATATGTTATGACGCTTGCTTGCGAAATGGGCGGGCTGCTCTAATGCCGCGCCCGGTGCCGGCCGGGTGCCTGTTTCTTGACCCGCCCGTCCATCTTCGGAATTTCCGCGCCTTCATGACCTTTTCGGAACCCGCCTCCTATTACGCGGCGACAGCCCTGCCCCGTCCGCTCCGGCCCGCCTTGGAAGGAACGGTCTCGGTCGATGTCGCCATCGTCGGCGGTGGCTTCACCGGCCTCTCGGCCGCGCTGGAGCTGGCGGAGCGCGGCTACAAGGTGGCGCTGCTCGAGGCGGCGACGGTGGGGTGGGGCGCTTCGGGGCGCAACGGCGGACAGGTCAATACCGGCTATCGAAAAGGGCCGGGAGAGCTGGTGGCGCTCTTCGGGCGCGACCAGGCGCGCCGGCTCTGGGCGCTGGCCGAGGAAGCCAAGCAGATGATCCGCGATCGCGTGGCGCGCCATGCGATCGCCTGCGACCTCAAGCCGGGCTCGCTCTATGCCGTCCTCAAGGAGGAGGAGCTGGGCGAGGTCGAATCCGACCTCGAGCTGCTGCAGACCCTGTTCGCCTATAACCAGTCGACGCTCGTCGACCGTGCGGGCATGGCGCAGCGCCTCGGCACCGGGATCTATCGCGGCGGCCTCGCCGATCGGGGGGCGATGCATCTCCATCCGCTGAACTACGCGCTGGGCCTGGCCGCGGCGGCGGAGAAAGCCGGCGCCACGATCCATGAAAACAGCCGGGTCGCGAAGATCGACGCCAAGGGCCATGGCGTCGAGACGGCGAAAGGCCGGGTCACGGCGCGCTTCACGCTGGTGGCCTGCAACGCCTATCTCGAAGGGCTGGTGCCGGCGCTGGAGCCGCGCATCCTGCCGATCTCCAACTACATCATCGCGACCGAGCCGCTGGGCGAGGCGCGGGCGCGCGCGCTCATCCGCGACGATGTCGCGGTCTGCGACAGCAAGTTCGTCGTCAATTACTACCGCCTGTCGGCGGATCACCGGATGCTGTTCGGCGGGGGCGAGGTCTATACGCGGCGCGATCCCGGCGACATCAAGCGCTTCGTCCGGCCTTACATGCTCAAGGTCTATCCGCAGCTCGCCGACGCGCGCATCGACTATGGCTGGGGCGGCAGGCTCGCCGTCACGATGTCGCGCCTGCCCGATATCGGCCGGATCGGGGGCGCTCTCTTCTATGCCCAGGGCTATTCCGGCCAGGGCGTGGCGCTCACCGGCCTCGCCGGCCGCGTGATCGCCGAGGCCATCGCCGGCACCGCCGAGCGTTTCGACATCATGGCGCGGATTCCCCATCGCGCCTTTCCGGGCGGTCCGCTCCTGCGCCATCCCGCCCAGATTCTCGGTATGCTGTGGTACGCCTTGCGCGACCGCTTCTAACCAGCGACCGGATCCCCGCCTGCATGATGAGCGGCAGTCCCGACCGGCCCCCATCCGCGACCGCCGCGAAGCCCGACCCGGCGCTGCTGCGCCAGGCGGCGGGGCTGATGCGGGCGGGGCGTTTCGCGGAAGCCGCGTCGCTGCTCGAGGCGGCTGCCCGCGATATCGCCGAGCCGGGTCCTCTTCTGCTCGAGGCGGGCCGTCTGTTCCTGCGGGCCGGCGACAAGGACGCCGCGCGGCGCTGCCTGGAGGGATCCGTCGCGGCCGACCGGACGCTGGCGGCGGCGCATATGAATCTGGGCCTGCTGCTGGCGGATCGGGGCGAGCCGCGGGCGGCCTGGGCCGCCCTCGACGCGGCACGGGCGCTGAAGCCGGAGGATCCCGAGATCGCGCTCAATCTCGCGGTGGTCGAGATCAATATCGAGCCGCCGCGCGCGATCCAGCGGCTGCGGGACCTGCTGCTGCGCCACCCGGCTCATCGCCTGGCCCTCCTCAATCTCGCCCAGGCCTGCATCCGATCGGGACTTCATGACGAGGCGCTCGCCTGTCTCGAGCGGCTGCTGGCGATCGAGCCGGAGAACGCGACCTGGCAGCTCCTCGAAGCCGGCACGCTCCTGAATGACGGCCGCCTGGAGCGGGCCCGCGCCGCTTATGAGGCGATCCTCGCGCGCGACCCGAGCCGATGGCAGGCGCTGGTCGGGCTGGCGCAGATCGACCGCTTTGCCGGCGACAATGCCGGCGAGGCGGCCTGCTGGCGGCGTGTCCTGGCGATCGATCCGAACCACGCGGTGGCGCTCGCGGGGCTCGCCCGGCTGGAGACGCCGACGCCGACGGAGCGCCGGCATATCGAGCGGCTGGCGATGGCGCCGGAACGTCCGCCGTCCGAGCGCTATCCGCTGCTCCATGCGCTGTTCGATCTCTCCGATCGTGACCGGGCCGCGGACCCGGCCGTCGCCTTCTCCTATCTGGCGACGGCCAACCGCCTGAGGGGCGAATCCGAGCGGGCGGTGGGTCGCGTCTATGATGCGGCGGCGGAGGAAGCGCGGATCGAGCGCCTCATGCGCCGCTTCGACGCCGGCTGGTTCGAACGCCTGGCGCAACGGCCGGCCGCGCTTGGCGATCCGAGCGAGCGGCCGGTCTTCATCGTCGGCATGCCCCGTTCCGGCACGACGCTGTGCGAGCAGATCCTGGCGAGCCATTCCCGAGCCCAAGGGCTGGGCGAGCGGGTCGATATCGCCCGCATCGCCCGCGAGCTCGGGCTCGATGCCGATCAAGAGGGAGCGGTCGCGCCCGATCCGGCCTCGTTCCGCGGCAAGGCGCAGGATTATCTGCGGATGCTGGACCGCCAGGCCCCCGGTGTTTCGCGCGTGGTGGACAAGGCGCCCGGCAATTTCCTCCATCTGGGCACCATCGCCACCCTGTTTCCGAACGCGCGGATCGTCCATGCACAGCGCGGGGCGATGGATGTCTGCTTCTCCTGCTTCAGGCAGAACTTCGTCCAGTCGCACCGCTGGTCGACGGACCTGCGCGATCTCGGCCATTATTACGGGCTCTATCGCCGGCTGATGGCGCACTGGCAGAGCCTGCTGCCCCGGCCGATGCTCGATTGGCGCTACGAGGCGGTGGTCGGGGATCTGGAGCCGGCGGTGCGCCGGCTGCTCGGGTTTTGCGATCTGGCGTTCGAGCCGGCCTGCCTCGCCTTCCATGAGACGCGGCGCCCGGTGCGCACGGCCAGTCTCGACCAGGTGCGCCGGCCCCTCTACAAGAGTTCGGTCGGGAAATGGCGGCGCTACGAGGCGATGCTGGTTCCCTTGGCCCAGTCGCTTGCCGCCGCCGGCATCGCCGAGCCATGAGACGAAGAACGGAATCGAGGGGGAATCATTGACCCAGACCATGCAGCCGCTGGCGAGCTTCGGCCCCGAGGCGCGCCGGCGCATCCGCGGCGTGCTCACCGACATCGACGACACCCTGACGACCGAGGGCAAGCTGACTCCCGAGGCCTATGACGCGCTGGGCCGGCTCCAGGCGGCGGGGTTCCTGGTGGTGCCGATCACGGGCCGTCCTGCCGGCTGGTGCGACCATATCGCCCGCATGTGGCCGGTCGATGCGGTGGTGGGCGAGAACGGCGCCTTCTATTTCCGCTACGACGCGAAGGCACGAAAGCTCGAGAAGCGCTTTCTCGACGACGAGGCGGCGCGCGCCGAGAAGCGGGCGCGGCTGCAGCGCCTGGGCCAGACGATCCTGGCGCAGGTGCCGGGGGCCGCGCTCGCCTCGGACCAGCTCTATCGCGAGAGCGATCTCGCCATCGATTTCTGCGAGGACGTGCCGCCGCTGCCGCGCGCCGAGGTCGATCGGATCGTGGCGCTGTTCGAGGCGGCGGGCTGCACCGCCAAGATCAGCTCGATCCATGTGAATGGCTGGTTCGGCGACTATGACAAGCTCGGCATGTCGCGCCGGCTCTTCCAGGAGGTGTTCGCGATCGATCTCGACCGCGAGCGCGAGGCCTTCGTCTATGCCGGCGATTCGCCCAACGATCAGCCGATGTTCGCCTATTTTCCGCATGCGGTGGGCGTCGCCAATGTGCGCGATTTCACCGACCGGCTGAAGGACAAGCCGCGCTATGTGACGCCGTCGCGCGGCGGTGCCGGCTTCGCCGAGCTGGCGGCCGCGCTGCTGGCGGCCCGCGCCGGATCGTGAGCGATCCGGCGCCTGTCCCTTCGCGGGCCGAGGCCACCGGCCTCACCGGCTATCTGGCGCCGGAGGGCTTTGTCGATGATCTCGTCGCCGAGCTGGGAACGGTCGCGGCCATCCATGACCGGCTGGTGCTGGCCGAGGGCCCGGCACGCCCCGCCGCCTGGGCCGCCAATATCTGGCAGGAGCCGGTGCGCATCCCGATCGCGTCGATCGCCGAGGGCGCCAAGGCCTTGCGCGCCCTCCAGCGCAACTGGGCGCTCTACGATTTCCAGCTCCATGGCCGCGCGCGGCTGATCCAGGAGCGGCTGCCGCATGTGAGCGCCAAGCCGCTGCAGTTCCCGCAAGCGGCCCCCACGGCCCCTCTGGGTTCCTGGACGCTCCTCGACGCGAACACGATCCTGGCGGCGGCGCGCTGCAGCAGTCCTTTTCCCAACGGCGAGATCGCTTTCGTCGAGGACAAGCTGGCGCCGCCCAACCGCGCCTATCTCAAGCTCTGGGAAGCCTTCACCCGGCTGGGAAGGCGGCCGGGCCCGGGCGAGCGCTGCCTCGATCTGGGGGCCAGCCCCGGCGGCTGGAGCTGGGTGCTGCAGAGCCTCGGCGCCTCGGTGCTCGCGGTCGACAAGGCGCCGCTGGCGCCCGAGATCGCGAAGCTGCCGCGGATCGAGTTCCTGAAGGCCAGCGCCTTCGCGCTCGAGCCGGCGGCGGTGGGGCCGGTGGACTGGCTCTGTTCCGACGTGATCTGCTATCCCGAGCGGCTCCTGAAGCTGGTGGAACGCTGGCTGGCCTCGGGCCTGGCGCGCCACTTCGTCTGCACGCTGAAGTTCCAGGGCGAGACCGATCACGAGACGGCACGCCGCTTCGCCGCGATCCCCGGCTCGCAGCTCTTCCACCTGCATCACAACAAGCACGAGCTGACCTGGTGCCGGCTCTGAGGCTGAACGGCCCTCAGGCGGCGCTTTCGCTGGCCGCGCGCTTGCGGCGGACCAGCAGGATGAAGGCGTAGCCGCCCAGCAGCAGGATCGCGGCTCCCACGGTCGAGACGGTGCCCAGGACGGGCACGCCCGGCGTATAGCCCGCGACCATCTTCGCATACATGTATTCGGGCACGGTGGTGTCGGCGCCGTCGGTATAGAGCGAGAGCGGGAAGTTGCCCCAGCTCAGGAGGAACGAGAACAGCGCGCCGGAGAAGATGCCGGGCCAGAGCACCGGCAGCGTCACCTCCTTCAGCACCTGCCAGCGGCTGGCGCCGAGATCGAAGGCGGCTTCCTCCAGCGCCGGATCGAAGCTGTAGACCTGGATCGAGATGACGAGGGTCGCGACCGGCACCACCCAGACCAGATGGGCGAAGACCGCGGTCTTCCAGGAGGTCTCGATGCCGAGCGCGTTGAACCAGAGCAGCAGCGCCAGCCCCAGCACCGATTGCGGGAAGAAGATCGGCAGCAGCACGATCTTCTGGTAGATCGAGCGCCCGCGCCAGTCATAGCGGGCGAAGGCGAGCGCCGCGAAGAAGGCCAGCACCACCGAGATCGCGGTCACGATCAGCGCGATGGTGATGGAGGTCGAGAGCAGCGACCTGACCTCCAGCGAGGCGAAGGTCTTGCCCCACCAGGCGAGGCCCCATTTGGTGATCGGGAAATTGAAATAGCGGCTCGAGGTCAGCGAGGCCAGCAGGCCGCAGAAGGCCGGCATGTAGATGAAGAGCACCACCGCGACCGTCCAGGCCGCGATGAGCAGGTCCGACCGACGCTTGCCGCCCTCGATCGTCATCAGCGGCGCCCCAGGATGCGGTCGAGGTCGAAGCGCCGCAGCACGGCGAGGACGAGCGCGCCCACGATCAGGATCAGCATCACCGAGATGCCGGCGCCCAGGGGCCAGTTCTGCGCGTAGGTGAAGGCGATCTCGATATCGTGCGTGACCGGGATGACCGACTGGCCGCCCAGCACCTTGGCCTCGGCGATGGCGCCCACGGCGAGCACGAAGGTGAGGAGGCTGCCGATGACGATGCCCGGCATGGCGAGCGGCAGCTCGACCTCGCGGAAGATCTGCAGCCGCGAGGCGCCCAGGTCCTTCGCCGCGTCCACCAGGTCGCGCGGCACCATGGAGACGCCGAGCGTCATCGGGAACAGCATGAAGGGCAGATAGACATAGACCATGCCGAAGATGATGGTGCCCGGCTTGAACAGGATGCTGTCGAGCTCGATCCCGAACAGGGACTTGATGGTGCCGAGCAGAACGCCGCCCTTGATGAAGAACAGCACCCAGCCGTAGAGCCGCACATTCTCCGAGACGAAGAGCGGCAGGACCATCAGCAGCGTCACCAGGTTGGACCAGCGCCCGAAGGTCTTGGCGAGCCCGTAGGCGACCGGGTAGCAGATCGCGATCAGGATCGCGACCGTCACCACGGCCATGCCCAGCGACCAGAGGAAGGAGGTGTAGAAGGTCTCCTCGATGATGACGCGGTAGTTCTCGAGGCTCGGCCATTGCCACAGCGAGAAGGTGCGCGGCGGCATGAAGCTGAAGCCGATGATGGTCAGCAGCGGCGCCACGAAGCCCAGCAGCAGCAGGAGCAGGATCGGCAGCGAATGGCGCCGGCCCGCGGCGGCGATCCAGCGCCCGAGATTGACGCCGGGACGGCCCTGGGGCTGCGCCATATGGCTGGCGCTGTCCACGAGCTCGGCCATCACTCCGCCACCAGGATGCTGTCCTTCGCGTTCCAGCCGACGGTGACCTCGTCATCGAGCTTGCCGCGGAAGGGGCGCTGGCGGAGCCGCTCCAGCAGGAACACATGGCCGCCGACCCGGACCTGGTACTGGATGCGCGAGCCCAGCTCGTATTCGTTGTAGAGCTTGCCGGTGAGACGGTTCTCGGCCTCCTCGCCGTCGCCGACGAAGCGCATGAATTCGGGCCGGATCACCAGATAGCCCTGGCGGAAGCCGGGCGGCAGGGTGCCGGGGGCGAAGCTGGTCTTGAAGGCGTCGGAGACGAGCTTGCCGCCCTCGCCCAGCCGGACGTCGAACAGGTTGACCTCGCCCATGAACTCCGAGACGAACTTGTCCTTGGGCGCGGTGTATATCTCGTTGGGGCTGCCGACCTGGACCAGCTTGCCGGCGCGCATCACGCCGATGCGGTCGCTCATCACCATCGCCTCCTCGAGGCTGTGGGTGATGTAGATGAAGGTCTTGCCGGTCTCGCGGTGGATGTCCTTGAGCTCCTTCTCGAGCGTCTTGCGCAGCTTGTAGTCGATTGCCGAGAGCGGCTCGTCGAAGAAGAGGATCTGCGGGTCGTAGGCCAGGGCCCGGGCGAGCGCCACGCGCTGGCGCTCGCCGCCGGAGCATTTGGTGACGTTCTTCCCGTAGTAGCTTTCGGGCAGGCGGAGCTGGCGCATGAGCTGCAGGCAGCGCTCGCGCCGCGCGGCCGGCGCCTCGCCCCGGATCTTCAGCGGGAACTCGATGTTCTCGCCCACGCTGCGATGCGGGAACAGCGCCAGCGACTGGAACACCATACAGGTGGGCCGCTTGTTCGCCGGCACGTCGTTGATGCGCTCGCCCTTGAGCAGGATGTCGCCGCCGGTGGGCGAATCCATGCCCGCCAGCATGCGCAGCAGCGTGGTCTTGCCGCTGCCGGACGGGCCTACGATGGTGAAGAACTCCCCTTCGCGGACCTGGAGATCGATGTGATCGACGGCCGTCAGCCCGCCGAACTGCTTGGTCACCCCCTGGAGCTCGAGGATCGACGGCCTTGCCACGCCCTACCTCTTCCGAATGCCGATGCAATGCCGATTGGCGCTGAAGGATCCGTTCCGCGGGCATCCGGGACGCCGGCTTCTGCCGCCGGCGTCCCTTCTCCCGCAAAGACCGTTCAGCCGCCCGAAGCTTCGCGCTTCGCTGCCGTCATGATGTCCAGCAGCTTATCGTAATCGGGCACGATGTCGTACTCGATCGAGGCCGCCATCTCCTCCTCCAGCGAATCCCACTGGATGGCGTCGAGCTCCTCCTTGGTGAAGAGCTTGAAGCAGTCCGGATTGGCCATCTGCGCCACCGGATTGAAGGTGCCCTCGGCGAAGGCGACGGTATGCGCCACCTTGGGGTCCTGCACATATTCGAGGAACTGCGTCGCCAGCGGCGAGAGCTGCGGGTTGTTGACGGTCGAGGTCACCTCGATCCAGCTCACCCCGCCCTTGCCGCCGGGCATCGGGCCCTTCTTGGGCGTGACGCCGCGGATATTGGCGTTGCCGTCCGCGCGTGCCGGCGAGGCCGAATAGGTGCCGCCGGTCATGTGGAAGTTGATCTCGCCCGAGATCAGCGCCTGGTTCATGGTGGCGATGTCGCCCACCACCTTGGCGCCCTTGAACACGCGCTTGGCCGTGTCGGTGAACTTCGTCACCTCGTCGTCCGTGTGCGGACGGAAGGGATCGAAGCCCGAGATCAGGCAGATGTTGAAGACGTTCCAGTCATCGGATTCGAGCACGCCGTACTTGCCGGCATTGGAAGCGTCGTTCCACAGATCCCAGCCCTGATCCTCGGCCGTGGCGCGGCTGACCTTGTCGGTGTTGACGACGAAGCTGTAGGGGCCGAAACGCTGGCACATGCCGAGCAGCTCCTTGCCGTCGTCGCTCATCGCCCAGCGATAGGGCGGCTTGAACTCCGGCAGCATCTTCGCGAAATAGGGCTCGAAATGCGCGCGGTCGAGCGGCTTGATCAGCTTCTCGGGATACATGATCTTGCGCGCCCAGGGATTGTTCACGTTGATCAGGTCCCACACGTTCGTCTCGCCGGCGCGCAGGCGGTTGATCATGGTGGGATCGTTGGTGAGGGACTCCGCCTTCACCGTGGCGCTCTTGGATTGCCGGAACGGGTCGAGCACCTGGGCCGAGTTGTAGCCCTCCCAGCACAGGATGTTCAGCTCGCTCTCGCGCGCCGCCCAGGCTTGGCGGCCGAGGGCCGAGCCCGCCGTCAGGGCCAAGGCCCCGGCGCCGGCCGTCTTCAGCATCTGTCGGCGCGAATACCGCATCGTCATGCTTTCGTTCCTCCCTGAGAGCCGGCGCCTTGCTGGTCCGGCCTTGTTTGCCTCGTCTCTTGGAATTCCAGCCGAATTCTCTAAGGCGCCGGGATTGCGCTGCCCGGTTGCGACTCTAGAACTGGCGGGTCCGGGAGGAAAGCTAACCTCCGCCCGCCATTTTCACAATCGAAGATAAAACGACCCGCCATTTGCGATATAGAAAATCGCTCCCGGCCGGGTCCGCCCGCCTTGCCGGGACGCCATTCCCACCGACGATGCCCATGATTGGCGCCGGCGGCAACCCGGGACTTGACCGGCCGTGGCGCGAACTTGACAGAAAACGGTGGCGCAGGCCCGCGAGGCCGCGGGCATCGGAGCAGGATTGCATCCTTGGCAGGCAGACTGCTGCCCGACAGGGCAGCGCGGCGCTCTCAGCCGGGCGGTGCCGCGGATCGCGGCCGGTTGGCGAGGCGCGAGCCCGGGGGCCCGAGGCCCGAGATCTCCCGTACCAGCTTGGCGAGCAGGGTCTCGCGGAAGCTGGCGAGGCCGTCCGCCACCGTGACGAAGGCGCCGGGCCCGCCGATCACGTGATCCGCATAGTGCGTCGCGAGCGGAATGCCGTTGGTGAAGGCGCTGTCGTCGTTCGAATGGATGGCGAGCGCGTTGATGGTGAGGCCCGCGGCCACGGCTTCGTCGCGGGCCTGGTCCGATTTCGGCACGCCGATATCGGGCCCGTCGCCCGAGACGTCGATGACGCGGCGCGTGCCGTCATAGCCGTTGCTCGCGATGATCTTCGTCGCCAGCACCAGGCCGGCGCCGATCGAGTTGAAGCCTTGCGCGCGCCGCGGCGCCGTCAGCAGGGCCTGGGCGAAGGCCTGCGCCGAGGCCGCGTCGCGGATGACGCGCCAATCCACCACCAGGTCGGTCGAGAAGCTGCCGGCCCACTCGATATAGGCGACGGCGATGGCGCCGATCTCGCCCTGGCCGATGGCCGCGATCACGCGCGGATCGGCGATCGCGTCGGCATAGCCCTGGCGCTGCAGCCGGAGCTCGCCGGAATCGATCGAGCCCGACGCGTCGCCGGCCAGCACCAGTTCGAGATCGACGGGCTCGCCCGCCCGCGCTTCGCCGGGCGCGACGGCGCCCAGCAACAGGAGCCAGAGGGCGAGGTCACGCGCGCGGCCCATGGAGGTGGCAATCCACCAGATGCGGATCTCCGGGCGGCCCGACATTGGTGGTGGCGGGGCGCTCGACCCGGCAGCGGTCGAAGACCTTGGGGCAGCGTGGATGGAAAGGGCAGCCGGGCGGCGGCGCTTCGGGGTTGGGCACGTCGCCGGTGAGAATGATCCGCTGGCGGCGCCGGTCGGCATCGGGCTCGGGGATCGCCGAGATCAGCGCCTCGGTATAGGGATGGGCGGGCTCGCGATAGAGGCGGCGACGCTCGGCCAGCTCGACCACGCGGCCCAGATACATGACGGCGACGCGGTCGGAGATATGCTCCACCACCGCCAGATCGTGCGAGATGAAGACATAGGCGAGCCTGAGCCTGGCTTTAAGCTCGGCCAGCAGGTTCAGCACCTGCGACTGGATCGAGACATCGAGGGCCGAGACCGGCTCGTCGGCGACCACGAGCTTGGGCTCGAGCGCGATCGCGCGCGCGATGCCGATGCGCTGGCGCTGGCCGCCCGAGAACTCGTGCGGATAGCGCCGCGCGGCATCGGGCTCGAGCCCGACCAGGGTCAGGAGCTCCTCGACCTTGCGCCGCCGCGAGGCGCTGTCGCCGATCCGGTGGATGACGAGGGGCTCGGCGATGCTGGCGCCGACCGTGAAGCGCGGATCGAGCGAGGCATAGGGATCCTGGAAGATGAGCTGCATCTCGCGCCGGCGCGCGCGCAAGGCGCGCGGGGCCAGCGTCGTCAGGTCCTCGCCCTGGAACAGCACCCGCCCCGCATCGGGCTCGTGGAGGTGCAGCATGAGCCGGCCCAGCGTCGATTTGCCGGAGCCCGATTCCCCGACGATGCCGAGCGTCTCGCCCGGCTGGAGCGACAGCGAGACGCCGTCCACCGCGCGCACCGAGCCCTTGCCGTCGCGCGCCCTGAAATGTTTCACCACGCCGTCGAGCTCGAGCAGCGGCGCCAGGCCTTGCAGGCGGGCGAGGGGAGCGGCCGCGCTCGTCATGGGGAGCCGGGCACGGGATTGAAGCAGGCGGCGCGATGCCGGCTTGCCATCGCCGCGAGGGCCGGGGTCTCGGCCCGGCAGCGGCTTTGCGCGCGGGCACAGCGATCGGCGAAGCTGCAGCCGAGCCCGCGCTTGTGCGGCGGCGGCACGCTGCCGGGAATGGTCGGCAGCCGCGCCGCGGTCTCGCCCAGCTTCGGGCGCGAGGCGAGGAGACCGGCCGTATAGGGATGGCGCGCGTGCGCGAAAAGGGCGCGCGCGGGCGCCTCCTCCACGATCCGGCCCGCATACATGACGATGACGCGGTCGCAGAGCTCCGAGACCACGCCCAGGTCGTGCGTGATCAGCAGCAGCGCCATGCTCGATTTTTCCCGCAGGTGGCGCAGCAGATCGAGGATCTGCGCCTGGATGGTGACGTCGAGCGCGGTCGTCGGCTCGTCGGCGATGAGGAGCTTGGGCCCGCAGGCGATCGCCATCGCGATCATCACGCGCTGGCGCAGGCCCCCCGAGAGCTGGTGGGGATATTGCGCCAGGCGCCGCTCGGCGGCGCCGACCCCGACCTGGGTCAGGAGCCGCGCCGCCTCGGCCAGCGCCGCGGCCCGGTCCAGGCCGCGATGCTGCGTCAGCACCTCGGCGATCTGGTAGCCGACGGTGAAGGTCGGGTTGAGGCTCGTCATCGGCTCCTGGAAGATCATGCCGATCCGGTCGCCGCGCAGCGCCCGCATCCGCGCTTCCGGCAGCGCCAGCAGATCCTGTCCCTCGAAGCGGACATGGCCGGCCTCGATCACGGCCGGCGGCGTCGGGAGGAGGCGCATCACCGACATGGCGGTGACGCTCTTGCCGCATCCGGATTCGCCCACGAGTCCCACCGCCTCGCCCGCGCCGATCGACAGCGAGATCCCGTCGACGACGCGCGCCGGACCCGCCTCGCTGCGGAAGGCGATGGTGAGGCCTTCGACCGACAGCAGCGGCGGCGCCGCTTCGTTCATTCGAAGACGGCGCGCGGGAAGGCGAAGGAGACCACCCAGTTCGGTTGATCGACGATCTCGCTGATCCTGAGGTCGCCCGCGACGCTGCAGAGCATATAGGCCTCGACCGCCGAAAGATTGTGGCGCCGGCAGAGCAGGTCGATCATGCCCTTGACCGCATCGCGGGCGCCGGCGAAGAGGTCGGGCCCGATGCCGGTGGTGGCGTCCCAGCCGTTCCTGGCGCGCGGATCGGCGCCGCGGTTCGGGATGAAATAGCGCGGGTAGGCGAGATTCGCGTCCTTCACCAGCTCGAACTTGAGGCCGATATCCATCTGGCTCTCGATCGCGGTGCCGCAGATCTCGCCGTCGCCCTGGGCGGCATGGGTGTCGCCGACCGAGAACAGGCCGCCCGCCACCTCCACCGGCAGCCAGAGCTCCGTGCCCTCCGCCATGTCGCGGATATCCATGTTGCCGCCGACGCGGCGCGGCGGCACCACGCTGTGATGGCCGGCCTCGGCGGGAGCGAGGCCGATCGTGCCGCAGAAGGGCCGCAAGGGCACGCGGCCGCCGGCGCTGAAGGCGGCGGGGCTGCCGAGGCTCTTCTCGTATTTCCAGATATGGAGCGCCGGCTCCTTGAACTGGTCGGCCAGGAGACCGAAGCCCGGGATGTTCGCGGTCCAGCCCCAGCCCGAGGCGCTGTAGCCCAGGATCGTCACCTTGACCGCATCGCCGGGCTCGGCATCGGCGATGTAGATCGGCCCCGAGACCGGGTTCACCTTGCCGAAATCGAGCTTGGCGACATCGGCGATGGTGGAGCTCGGCGAGAGCTGGGCGCCCGAGGAATCGATCGTCTTGAACTCGACCGTGTCGCCCGAGGCGATCATGAGGCGCGGGGTATTCCTGTTGTCCCAGCCGAAATGATGGTGGGACTTGTGGATGGTGTGGTTGCAGCCGAGCGTCATGACGATGCCTCCCTCGTGATCCGCCGTTCGGGATGGGTCGCGGCGGTTATGATGGATCAGGCTGGAAACGGAAGGCGGGCGGCGGCCCTCGTCGGCGCGCCGCCCGCCCCGTTTCAAGCCTACTGCGCGCTGAATCTACTGCGCATCCGTCGAGAAGATGTAGTCGTAATTGACCGGGATGTGGATGGGCTCGACGAAGAGCTGCGGATCACCGCCCACATGCGGGCTGTGCATGGTGTAGCGGGTCTCGTTCATGATCGGGACCCAGGGCGCGTCCTTCATCACATCGGCATAGATCGAGGCCCAGGCCTTGTTGCGCTCGTCGGCCTTGGCGGGATCGGTCATGGCGTCCGCTGCACTGGCCCGCTTGTCGAGCTCGGGGTTGCAGTACCAGGACCAGTTCCAGCCGCCGGCGATGGCGCCCGAGCAGCCCAGGATCACGCTGTAGAAGTTCGACGGATCCGGGAAATCGGCGATCCAGGCGAGACCGCCCGACCAGACCATCGGCGCCTGGCCCTCGGTGCCGCCGGCCGAGATCACCTCGGCCTGGGCGATCGCCTTGATGTCGGCCTTGATCCCGACCGCGGCCAGATCCTGCTGGATCGCCTGGGCGATGCGCGGCTGCGGGTCGGTGTTCATCACGTAGAGCTCGGTCGAGAAGCCGTCGGCGAGCCCGGCCTCGGCCAGGAGCTTCTTGGCCTGGGCCGGATCGTAGGGATAGCCCTTGTAGTTGGGGTCGTAGCCCGGCATGGCCGGCGGCAGCACCTGATTGGCAACCTTGGCGCGGCCGTTCAGGATCTGGACGATGCGCTCCTTGTTGATCGCCATGTTGATGGCCTGGCGCACGCGCACATCGTCGAGCGGCTTCACCTTGACGTTCAAGGCGACATAGCCGGTATGGAGCTGCTCGCCGGGAACGACGAGATCCTTGTTGGCGGGATCGTTCGTCACCTGGACGAACTGTGCCGGCGGGATGCCGTCGCCGAGGATGTCGACCTCGCCCTTCTGCAGCCGCAGCAGGTTGACGGTCGGCTCCTGTCCGATCTCGAAAGTGATCTTGTCGAGATAGGGCACGCCCTTCTTGTTGTAGTCCTGGAACCGCTCGAGCGTCAGGTTCTGGCCCGGATTCCATTCGACGAACTTGAAGGCGCCGGTGCCGACCGGATGGTGACCGAAATCGGCGCCGTATTTCTCGACCTCCTCCTTGGGCACGACATAGGAGAAGTTCATCGCGACGATATGGAGGAAGGCGGCGTTGGGCGAGGTGAGCTTGATGACGACGGTCTTGTCGTCGGGCGTGGTGATGCCCGAAAGCGTGGTGGCCTTGCCGCCGGCGACGTCGTCATAGCCCGCGATATTGCTGAAATAGCCGGCGCCGGGGCTCTGGGTCGCGGGCGTCACGGCGCGCTCGATCGAATATTTGACGTCGGCGGCGGTCATGGCGCGGCCGTTATGGAATTTCACGCCGTCGCGCAGCTTGAAGCTGTAGGTCAGGCCGTCGGGCGAGATGTCGAAGCTCTCCGCCAGGTCGGGGACGAGCTTGGTCGTGCCGGGCTCGTAATCCATCAGCCCGTCGAAGATGCTCTTGATGATCGACCAGTTCTGCCAGTCATAGCCGACGGCCGGATCGAGCGTGGAGATGTCGTCCTTGTAGGTGATGACGATCGAGCCGCCCTGCTTGGGCGCGGCATCGGCCGGCAGGCCCGACAGCAGCAGGGCTGCGGCCGCGGCGATAAGAACCCGTTTCATGAGTTGCGTTCTCCTCCCTTTGCGATGTTCCTCGGAGCCCTGGCGCTCTTGACGGTGCCCTGGGCGGTCGTGGCGGCGATTCTGGTCCCCGGCTTCACTCCATCTCACAGAAATCGCGGGCATTGTCAGCGTAACCTGATCCGGGGGTCAATCAGCGGCGTGATCAAATCCGCGACAAGATTTCCGATCAGGATGCCCAGCGCCGCCACCAGCGTGACGCCCATGATGATCGGGATGTCGATGCGCTGGATCCCCATCCAGGCGAGCTGGCCGATGCCGGGCCAGCCATAGACCGATTCCACCACCACGGCCCCGCTCATGAAGATGCCCACATCGAGCCCGACCATGGCGACGATCGGCAGCACGGCGTTGCGCAGGGCATGGACCAGCACGACCTTGGCCGGCCCCAGCCCCTTGGCCTTGGCGGTGCGCACATAATCCTGGCGCAGCACATCCACCATCGAGGAGCGCATCATGCGGGCATACCAGCCGCCGCCGCCGATCCCCAGCGTCAGGGCCGGCAGGACCAGATGGCCCAGCGTGCCGAAGCCCCCCATCGGGAAGAGGCCCAAGAGGTTGGCGAACAGGTAGAGCAGCAGCAGCCCGACCACGAACTGCGGCGCCGAGACGCCGGCGAAGCTCGCCATCATGATCCAGCGGTCGAGCGGGCTGCCGCGCCGGGTCGCCGCCAGGATGCCGGCCGGGATGCCGATCAGGAGCTCGAAGAAGATGGCGCCGGCCATCAGCAGCAGGGTCGCCGGCAGGCGGCTCAGCACCAGCTCGGACACCTGCGTCTTCTGCACATAGGAGCGGCCGAGATCGCCTTGCGCCAGGCGCATCAGATAGCGCGCATATTGCTCGGGGAGGGGCCGGTCGAGGCCGAGCTGCTGGCGGATGTTCTCGACCGTCTGCGCGCTCGCGTTGCGGCCGGCGATCATGCGCACCGGATCGGCCGGGATGATGAAGGTGAGGCCGAAGGTGACGATCGTGATCCCGATCAGGATCGCGAGGCTCGCCAGCAGCCGGCGCGAGAGATAGCCCCACATCAGCCGCGCCCCCGCTGGGTCGGGTCGAGCGCGTCGCGCAAGGCGTCGCCCACCAGGTTGAAGGCGAGCGCCACCAGCAGGATCGCGGCGCCGGGGAAGAACACCAGCCAGGGTGCCGAGAGGAAGTAGGACTGGCTCTCGAAGATGATGCCGCCCCAGGACGGCGTGGGCGGGCGCACGCCCACGCCCAGGAAGGAGAGGGTCGCCTCGAGCAGCACCGTGGTGGCGATGCCGAGCGTGGCATAGACCAGCACGGTCGGCACCAGATGCGGCAGGATGTGGCGGAAGAGGATGCGCAAAGGGCCGGCCCCCAGCGCGCGCGTCGCCTCGATATAGTCGCGCTGCGCCAGCGCCCGCGTCTCGGTATAGACCACGCGCGCGATCTGCACCCAGTTCACCATCGCGATCACCATCGCCACGATCCAGAGCGAGGGCGCGAAGATGGCGGCGAGCGCGATCGCGAGCAGCAAGGCGGGAAACGCCATCATCAGGTCGGTGAGGCGCATGATGGCGGAGGAGAGCCAGCCCCCGACGAAGCCGGCGACGGAGCCCAGCAGCGCGCCGACGACGACCGCGACGCCGTTCGCCGCCACGCCGATGACGAGCGAGGTCCGGGCGCCATAGATCAGGCGCGACAGCAGGTCCCGGCCGAGCAGATCGGTGCCGAGCCAGAAATGGGCATTGGGCGGCAGCGGCGAGCCCTCGAGGGTCAGCCCGTCGAAGAACTGTTCCGCCGGATCGAAGGGCGCGATCCAGGGGGCCAGCGTGGCCAGCAATACTGTGGCAGCAATGATGACCAACCCAGCCAGGGCGAGCTTGTCCTGCCGGAAGCGCCGCCAAGCCTCGTTCATGATGCCCGACCCGGGACCGTCCTTGAGATCCGCCCTTGCACAAACCGGCTTGTCGATCGAAGCGGGGCGGTGCCCGATGCTAATGCCGACACGTCCCAGGTCAATCGGCTGGCCGCTCGGCGGCGGTGTTATTCAGCGAAGTCATGAAGGGCATGACGATTCCTGTGCCATCAATCTCCTGGCTCCGCCGGCCCTTGTAACCCTTCTGACAATAGGGTTAGGTTTGTGGATTGAGTGGGCAATCATTGAAGACCGCCCCGACCTGATTGACGGCAATTGTAAGGTCCATGGAACTCAACGACGCAACCATCCAGACGGCACAGCCCGGCCGGCGTCCGGGCGCCAAGCGGGTGGTCAACGAAGCGCGTATCCTGGCTGCCGCCGAAGAGGTTTTCGCCGAGGCCGGCTATGCCGCGGCCTCGATGGCGGCGATCGCCGAACGGGCCGGATTGCCCAAGGCCAACCTGCACTACTATTTCGGCACCAAGGAGCAGCTCTATCGCCGCCTGCTCGACACCATCGTCGATGGCTGGCAGGAGACGATGGATCTCTTCACCGCCGACAGCGATCCGGCCGAGGCGTTCCGGCTCTATATCGCCGACAAGATCGAGTTCTCGCGCCGCCGGCCGCGCGCCTCGAAGATCTTCGCCAACGAGATCCTGCACGGCGCGCCGCATTTCCTGTCGGTCATCGAGGGACGCATCTCCGAGCGCTTCCAGCGCCATTGCGAAGTCATCGATGGCTGGATCCGCCAGGGCAAGATCGCGCCGGTCGAGCCGCATCACCTCTTCTTCGTGATCTGGGCCTCGACGCAGCACTATGCCGATTTCGACACCCAGATTCCCGCGCTCCTGGGCAAGGCGAGCATCGGGCCCGAGGATTACCGCACCGCGACGGAACTGATCACGCGCATGGTGCTGGCCACGCTCGGTCTTGTCACCGTCAGTCCCGCCCGGACCTGATCTTCCGCCAGACTCCGACCTGATTTTCCGGAAGTCCTGCCATGGCTGATCCGCTGGCGATTGAGACTGTCGAGATGCATACCGGCGGCGAGCCCGTGCGCCTCGTGCTCAAGGGCTATCCGCCGATCCCGGGCGACACGATCCTCGCCAAGCGGCGCTATGCGCGCGAGCGGCTGGATCATCTGCGCAAGATGCTGATCTTCGAGCCGCGCGGCCATTTCGACATGTATGGCGTGATCCCGGTCGAGCCCGACCTGCCGGAGGCCGACCTCGCCGTGCTCTTTATGCATAACGAAGGCTACTCGACCATGTGCGGCCATGCGGTGATCGCGCTCGGCCGCTGGGCGGTCGAGAGCGGGCGCGTCAAGCGCGCGGCCACGGGCGAGACGCCGGTCAATATCCAATGCCCTTGCGGGCTGGTGCGGGCCTGGGTGGCGGCGGACGGCGCGGTGCGGTTCGAGAGCGTGCCCGCCTTCGCCTTCGCGCTCGATGCGCACGTGGAGCTGCCGGGATCGGGCAGGATCGCGCTCGATATCGGCTATGGCGGCGCCTTCTATGCGGTGTTGCCGGCCGAGCGTGTGGGGCTCTCGCTGCCGGGTTCGTCCTTGCGCGATCTCGTCGATGCGGCGGCCCGCGTCACGGCGGCGGTGAAGCAGCAGATCGCGCTCAGCCATCCCGACGACCCCGACCTCGCCTTCCTCTACGGCACCATCTTCACCGATGGCGGCGACGGCGCCGAAAAGCCCTCGCTCAATGTCTGCGTCTTCGCCGAGCGCGAGGTCGATCGCAGCCCGACGGGCAGCGGCGTCACCGCCCGCATGGCCCTCCAGGCCGCGCGGAAGACCGCGGGGCCGGGCGAGCTTCGCCGCTTTCAGAGCCTGACCGGGGCCGTTTTCACCGGCCGGGCGCTGGGGCGGGCCCAAGCCGGCGCGTTCCCGGCGGTGCGGGTCGAGGTGGGCGGCCGGGCCCATTTCAGCGGAACCGCGCGGTTCAGCCTCGAGCCCGGCGACGAGATCGGCCGGGGCTTCCTGCTCGGCTGACCGGTTTCTGTCCCGGCTTCCGGCGCGCGCGCATCGCGTTGTATCGTGAGCGCCAGGCAACACGGGTAAAACCTCTTCCATGACCGAAGCCGACCGCCAGGAGCAGATCCTCGCCCTCGTGCATCAACGCGGTTTCGTCTCGATCGAAGCCCTGGCGGAGCATTTCTCGGTCACCCCGCAGACGGTCCGGCGCGACGTCAACCGGCTCTGCGCCAAGTCGCTGCTGCGCCGCTATCACGGCGGCGCCGGCCTGCCGTCGGGCATCGAGAACGCCGCCTACCAGGCGCGCCAGGTGATGCAGCTCGACGAGAAGAAGCGCATCGCCCATGTCGTGGCCGAGCAGATCCCCGACGGCAGCTCGATCTTCCTCACCATCGGCACCACCACGGAGCAGGTGGCCCGTGCCCTCCTCGATCACCGCGCGCTCAAGGTCATCACCAACAACCTGCATGCGGCGAACATCCTCGCCGAGAACGCCGATTTCGAGGTGCTGGTGGCGGGCGGCGTGATGAGCAGCCGCGAGCGCGGCCTGGTGGGCGAGGCCACGGTGGAGTTCGTCGGCCAGTTCAAGACCGATTTCTGCGTGGTGGGCGTGGGCGGCATCGATGCCGAGGGCACGCTGCTCGATTTCGACGTGCGCGAGGTCCGGGTCTCGCAGGCCATGATGCAGCATGCCCGCCAGACCATCCTGGCGGCCGACCACAGCAAGTTCGGGCGCAACGCCATGGCGCGGCTGGGCCGGCTCGAGGAGGCGCAGTTCCTGGTCACCGACCGGCCCCCGCCGGCCGCGCTGAAGGGCCTGATCAAGCGCAGCAAGATCAAGCTGCTTCTGGCCCGCTGATCCGGCCGGCGCCGGCCGGGCGCGGGCGATGTTCGATTTCGATCATCCTCTCCTGAAATATTTTCGTTTGTGAAAACAGCCGCGGGCGACTAGTCTCCCGGAGCTTGTCCGGTCGCGGGCCGTTTCCGGGAGGATGGCCGGCCGGCCTCGGGGGCGTAAGGAAGAGGGTTTTCATGGACTTCATTTTCATGCTGACGCGCGACGACCAGACCATCGAGGACTGTGTCGAGCTCTATGACACGATCCGGGCGCTGCCGCTCAAGCATGTGGGGTTCAAGGATGTGGGCGTCGCGCCGGAGGTGCTGAAGCGGCTGCATGGCAAGCTGAAGCAGGACGGAAGGACCACCTACATGGAGGTGGTCAGCACCAGCGAGGAAAGCTGCCTGCGCTCGGTGCGCATCGGGGCCGAGCTCGGGGTCGATTGCCTGCTCGGCGGCACGCAGATCGACCTGATCCTGCCGCTGCTCAAGGGCAGCCGCACCGGCTATTACCCCTTCCCGGGAATCCCTGTGGGCCATCCGACCAAGCTCGGCGGCAGCCCTCAGCGCGTCGCCGCCGACACGAAGAACGCGGTGGCGAAGGGCTGCGCCGGCGTCGATCTGCTCGCCTATCGCGCGACCGAGGCCGATCCCCTGGACCTGATCCGCGCGGCGCGCGGCGCCACCGAGCGTCCCGTCATCGTGGCCGGCTCGATCAACTCGCCCCAGCGCATCCGCGACATCGCGGCCGCCGGCGCCGATCTCTTCACCATCGGCACCGCGGCGCTCGATGGCAGCTTCCATCCGCGCCAGGGGCTCTTGACCAACCAGCTGAAACGCATCCTCGAAGCCTGCGCCGCCTGAGGGATGGCGGAAGGTTTGCGGCGGCGAAACTTTCGGAGCTGACGATCCGGACCTGTCATGGGCCTTCTGCTCGGCATCGATCTCGGCAGCCAGAGCCTCAAGGCCGTGCTGCTCGACGAGCGCCTCGCGCTCAAAGGCAGCGGCCGGCGAAGCTACGCGATTGACTTTCCCCGGCCCGGCTGGGCCGAACAGGATCCACGGGCCTGGGAGAACGCGCTCGGGCCCGCCATTGCCGACGCGCTGGCTGCAGTGGGGTGCAGCCCCGGCGACGTCGCGGCCCTTGGCATCGCCGGTCAGCTCGATGGCTGCATTCCGGTCGATGCCAAGGGTCACTTTTCGCATCCCGCGCTGATCTGGATGGATCGGCGCGCCGATGCCTCGCTCAACCGGGTGCGTCACCGGCTGGGCACGCGGCGCGTTCGCACGCTGACGGGCGCCAATCTCGACGGCACCCACATGGCGCCGAAGATGCGCTGGCTGATCGACGAGACCGAGGCGGGCCGGCGCGCCGCCCTGTTCCACCAGCCGGTCACCTACATGGTGGAGCGGCTCACCGGTGTCCGCGCCATCGATCACGGGCTGGCCTCGACCTCGCTCGTCTACGGGCTGATCGAGGGCGGCTGGGTCCCTGAGCTGATGGCGGCCTTCGACCTGCAGCCGAAGCTGCTGCCGCCGCTGCGGCGCAGCGAGGACCGGGCCGGTAGGCTTCATGGCGAAGGCGCGCGGTTGACGGGGCTTCCCGCCGGCATTCCGGTGGCGGTGGGCACCGGCGACGATTTCTCGACGCCGCTCGGCGGCGGCGTGATGCAGCCCGGCATCGTCGCCGACGTGCTGGGCACCGCCGAGGTGGTGGGTGCCCTCGATCGCGAACCGCGCATCGATCCCTCGGCGCTGACCGAGACGCATCGCTATGTCGGCGATCGCTTCCACTATATCGAGAACCCCGGCTGGGTCTCGGGCGGCGCCCTCGAATGGTTGCGCGCGACCCTGGGCATCGCCGACTTCGCGAGCTTCGACCGCCTGGCGGCCGCGGTGCCTGCCGGTGCCGAGGGGCTGCTGTTCCTGCCGGCCTTGAACGGCGCCATGACGCCCGAATGGATCGCCGGCGCGCGCGGCTGCTTCTACGGCCTGACACCGGCCCACGGGCCCGGCCATCTGGCCCGCGCGGTGCTCGAGGGCAACGCCTTCGGGCTCAAGGATGTGGTGATGGCCCTGCGGGCCATGGGCGTCGCGGCCGACCGGCTGCGGCTCCTGGGCGGCGGGGCGCGCAGCGATCTCTGGGCGCAGATCCGCGCCGATGCGACGGGCCTGCCGGCGGAGCGCGCGCGGCTCGCCGATGCGAGCGCCGTCGGTGCCGCGATCCTGGGCGGCGTGGCCGCCGGCATCCTGCCCGATCTCGCCGGTGCCGCGGCGCTGATGAACGCCGACGGCCCCGTCATCGAGCCCGATCCCGCGCGCCATCGCCTCTATGGCGAGCTGCATGGCCGCTACCGCCAGCTCTTCCAGTCGCTCAAGCCGATGTACGGCGACGGCACGCCATGACGGGCGCCGATTCCATCATCGCCGAGCTTCTGGCGGGGCGTTGGCGCGATCCCGAGACCGGAACGGCGGTCTCCGTCCCGATCCGGCAAATCGCCATCGCGCCCAGCCTCGCGGGCAGCGAGGCCGAGCTGGTCAAGCCGCTGGGCCTCGGCCGGCGCCTTTCTCTCGTCAGCGATCCGATCACGCAGGAGCGTCTGGGCACGCGGGTCGAACGCGCGCTCGCGAGCATCGCTGCCGTCGAGCGCGTGGCGCTGCCCGACCGTCCGCATGCCGACGACGCCACGGTCGAGCGGGTCCGCCAGGCGACGGCCGGCGCGGACGCGCTCATCGCGGTCGGCTCCGGCACCATCAACGATCTCTGCAAATACGCGGCCTTCCTCGACGGCAAGCCCTATGCCGTGTTCGGCACGGCGCCGTCGATGAACGGCTATTGCTCGGCCAACGCCGCCATCACCGTCGGCGGCCTCAAGAAATCGCTGCCGGCGCGCGTGCCCGCGGGCGTGTTTCTCGATCTCGGGATTCTCGCGGCGGCACCCCCGCGCATGATCCGCAGCGGCCTCGGCGATTCGCTCTGCCGGCCCACCGCGCAGTTCGACTGGCTGCTCTCGCATCTGCTCCTGGGCACGCCCTACCGCCTGGCGCCCTTCGCGCTGCTCGCGGCCGATGAAGGCGCCCTGCTCGAGGAGGCGGGCGCGCTCGTGGCGGGCGACGCGGCGGCGATGGCACGGCTGGCGCGTACGCTCGTGCTGTCCGGCCTCGGCATGGTGATCTGCGATGGCAGCTATCCGGCGAGCCAGGGCGAGCATCTCGTCTCGCATTATGTCGAGATGATGGAAGGCGGCCGCCTGCCGGAGAGCTTCCATGGCGAGCAGATCGGCGTCACCACCCTGAGCCTCGCGCGGTTGCAGCAGCGCCTGATCGAAGGCCCGCCGCCGCTTCTGCGGGCGACGGCGATCGCACCCGGCGATCTCAAGCGGCATTTCGGCGCCGGGCGCGGCGAGGCCTGCCGCAAGGAATGGGCGGGCAAGGCGCTCGACGCGCCCCGGGCCGAGCTGCTCACCGCCCGGCTGGCGCAGGATTGGGGTCGCCTCCGGACCCGGCTCGCCGCCGTGATGCGGCCGGTCGCGCTGCTGGAGCGCGCGCTCGAGGCCACCGGCGCGCCGCGAAGGGCTTCCGAGCTGGGCTGGCCGGGGGCGCTCTACCGCACGGCGCTCATCCGCGCGCGCCAGACCCGCAACCGCTACACCGCGCTCGATCTCGCGGGCGATGCGGGGCTGCTCGAGGGTTTCGCGATAGAGGAAGCAGGCTGACCTTTCTCGTCCCGTTCCCCCCGGCGACGACCTGCATTCACGATCGGCCGCACCCTACCAATTTGATACCGCGGGCGATCCCGTCGGATTGCTGCGGACTTGAACGGGTGCAATAATTCGCCGGACCGGTGCATTGACGCTTTCCGGACGGCCATCATCATGCGAATCCTCATCGTCGACGACCATACCTTGTTCCGGCGCGGCTTTTCCCTGCTGCTGCAGCGCCTCTATCCCGAAACCGAGATCGAAGAAGCGAGCGACCTCGCCGACGCCCTCGCCGTGGTGGGGCGGGTGCCGGTCGACCTCATCCTGCTCGATCTGGCGATGCCGGGCACGGAGGGATTCGCCGGGCTCGAGCAGCTGCGCGATCTGCAGCCGGGCGCCGCGATCGTGATCGTTTCGGCCATCAACGATGCCGACCGGATCCGCGAGGCGCTGGAGCGCGGTGCCCGCGGCTATGTCATCAAGACCATCAATGACGCCGCGCTGAAGCATGCGCTGTCGCTGGTGCTCTCGGGCGAGACCTATGTGCCGGCGGAGCTGCTGCAGGAGCGCCCGCTCAAAGGCTTCGCCGCGCGGGAGGGGGCCGACAATCCGCTGGCCCACCTGACCGATCGCCAGCGCGACGTTCTGGGCCTGCTGATGACGGGCCAGTCCAACAAGGAGATCGCCCGCGACCTGGGCCTGCTCGAGAGTACGGTCAAGGCGCACATCAAGGTCATCCTGAACAAGCTCAGCGTCGCCAACCGGACCCAGGCGGCGATGGTCGCGACCACGCTGGGCCTGCAGCCCGCGCGCCCCGTTCAAGGCTCCTGATCCGGAGGCGGCGGCCGGTCAGCGCGTCCTCAGCAGCCGCTCGATCGCCTGCTGCAGCCGGTTCGGCTCGACCGGCTTGTGCAGCAGCTCGAAGCCTGAAGCGCTGGCCTCGGCCAGCCGCGCGGGCTCGGTATCGCCGGTGAGGATCAGGCCCGGGATCTGGCGGCCCAGGCGCTTGCGGATATAGCCGATCGCGCCGGCGCCGGTATAGCCGTCGCGCAGGCGATAGTCGGCGATGATGGCATGGGGCAGCGTCTCGCCGGCGCCGAGCTTGGCCAGCGCGGCCGGCGCCGATTCCGCGAGCAGCGTCCGATAGCCCCAGCGCCCGAACAGCGCCTTCATCGCCTCGAGCTGCTTGGGATCGTCGTCGATCGCCAGCAGCAGCGCGTCGTTGACATGCGCGGTGGCGGCTGGACGGCTGGACGGGCAAGGCGGCGCCGGCTCGAATTGCGGCTCGGTCAGGGGCACCAGCACGCGGAAGACGGACCCTCGGCCCGGTGTCGAGCGGACCTCGATCGGATGATCGAGCAGCTTCGCCACGCCGGCCACGATCGCGAGCCCCAGCCCCAGCCCGCGGGTACGGTCACGCTCGGGATTCCCGATCTGATAGAACTCCTCGAAGATGCGGCCGATCTTGTCGGCGGCGATGCCGATGCCGGTATCCAGCACCTCGATCGCCAGCCGATCGCCGGCATGCCGGCAGCCGACCAGCACGCGGCCGCGCTCCGTGTAGCGCAGCGCGTTCGACACCAGGTTCCGCAGGATCCTGCCCAGCAGCATCGGATCGGTGCGGATGGTTGCGCTCGAAGGCATCACGCGCAGGGTGAGCTTCCTCTCCCGGGCGGCTTCCGAGAACTCCGTCTCGATCTGGTCGAGCAGGTCGGCGATAGCGAATTTTCGGAACTGCGGCGCCAGCACGCCGGCATCGAGCCGCGACACGTCCAGCAGCGCATCCAGCAGCTCGTTGGCCGATTTCAGCGCATCCTCGACCGAATCCATCAGGTTGAGATCGCCCGGCTCGCGCAAGCCCAGGCGCAGCGCCGCCACGAACAGATGCGCCGCCTGCAGGGGCTGGCGCAGATCGTGGCTCGCCGCCGCCAGGAATCGCGATTTCGCGCGGTTGGCGCGCTCCGCCTCCGCATGGGCGCCGCGCAGGGCGTCTTCCGCCATCTTGCGTTCCGTGATGTCGCGCACGCTGGTGCGGAACCCCAGGGACTGACCGCTGCGATCGAACAGCGTCTGCCAGCTCACGGCCGCCCACACGACCTTCCCGTCCTTGCGCCGGATGCGGAAGGCCACGTCGTTGCCGCTCTGCCCGCGCTCGCCGCGATCGATCACCTCCGCGATCAGCGCGCGATCCTCTTCATGCACCAGCGGCAGGGGATAGTCCCGCATCGCCAGGCATTCCTCGACGCGGTAGCCGGTCATGCGCTCGACCGCGGGGTTGATCCAGAGTGCCCGGCCGTCGCGCCCCAGCCAGCTTTCCCAGTCGTAGGTGTAGTTGGCGATCGCCTCGAACAGGCGATCGGCCTCGGACAGAGGAACCGGGCGCGGCGGCACGGCCGGATCCACCTTGATCCTCGCCGGAGCGCTGGTTGTCCGCTTGTCGGGTGCGGGTTCGCCGTTGGAGTGAGGCGCGGGCATGGGTCTCTCTTCCCTCGGCCGGATAGTGGAACCGTTTGGGCAGCCCTTGTCCAGACGAGCCCGCTTCCTCCCCAATTTGGGGGAGGAGGGCCCCGAAGGAGCGACTCCTTTCAACCAAATGCTGCTTGGACAACCGGGGGAATCGAGGCGCAACGTTTCCTATAGGGAACAGAAGATTCCCAAAACAAATGGCGCCGACGGCAACCTCCGCCTTCCGGTCCCTGGGTCCAGACCCGATCGGGGACGGGCAGGGTGGCGAGTTCCGCCGAAGGAGCCGAGCAAAAGCCCGGGACGACCCCGAATGGGGCGGCCGGCGCTTCGAAGGGGGAAACCGCATGGCGCAATCCGTCCAGGATCTGCAATCCGCTCCGAATTTGGCTGCGCGCATCGAGAGCATGTTCGGGCGCGACAAGATCTTCGCCTGGGGCTTCGTCGTGGCGCTCTGGGCCACGGTCGCCTTCGTCCTGCTTTCGGTCAACTCGCTGATTCCGTCCAACGGCATCCGGATCGCTTCCTGGATCGCCGCGCTCGTGCTGCTGGTCTTCAACACCACGTCGATCGGCGCGATGGTCCGGCACTACAGCCACGACAAGCCTCACATCTACGGGATCGACATCAAGCATCTCGACGCCGGTCGCTGACACCGGGTCCTAGCGGAAGAGACATCCATGGCGCAGAAATACAATCCGCCGCGGCAGGGGAAGGCCGGCCAGATCTTCGACGTCCTCTGCCTCCTGGTGATGGTGTTCGCCGTTCTGTTCGTGCCCGTCTGGGCCAAGATCGCGGTGCCATCGCGAGTCCGCGTCCTGCCCGAAGGCGTGCAGATGCAGGAGGCGACCGACGCCGACGGCAACGTCACGCAGACCTGGACCGGCCTGACCTGGGAAGCGATCAAGCAGAACGAGACGATGCAGGCGCAGTGGCAGGCGCTGGGCTACAGCCTCGAGGGCGCGGCCGACATCGTCACCCAGCCCTTCGACTACACGCTCGATGTCGGCGGCATCGTCGCCACCGGCGTCGTGATCTTCGGCTACTTCGTGTTCGTGCTGGTGCTGTCCAAGCGCGAATACAAGGACGTGATCGCCGAGAAGTTCGAGTAGCGAAGGAAGCGGGGAACCATCATGGACGTCTGGCAAATCGTGGAATGGGCCGCCTGGATCCTGTCCGCGGCTCTGTGCGGCTGGATGCTGCTCGATTTCGTGAAGACGGATCGCAGTTACAGCGAAGAGCAACTGCTGAGCTCGCGCGAGGGCGTCGACGATCTCTTCGGCGACGCGAGAAAGGGGAGCTGAGCCATGGCCGAGCAAACGATGGGCAAGCCCCAGGCGCAGCGCATCCAGCTCCTCAAGGTGCTGGGACCGGCGCATGTCTGGGCACTCGGCGTCGGCATCGTGCTGGTCGGCGAGTTCATGGGTTGGAACTACGCGGTCGGCAAGGGTGGCGCCTATGGCGCGCTGATCGCCTGCTGGGTGATCGGGCTGCTCTATACCTGCGTCGCGATGATCGATTCCGAGATCACCTCGACCGTGGCCGCCGCTGGCGGGCAATATGCCCAGGCCAAGCACACGATCGGGCCGCTGATGGCCTTCAATGTCGGCCTCTATCTGGTGCTGGCCTATACCATGCTCGAGGCCGGCGACATCCAGGTGGCCGGGCAGCTGATCCAGATCGGCATCGGCGAGCTCGGCAGCAACGTGAACTGGGAGCCCTTCACCATCCTCTGCCTGGCGATTCTCGCTTGGCTCAATTATCGCGGCGTCTTCATGACGCTGACGGTGAATTTCGTCATCACCGCCGCGGCCTTCCTCACCATCATCATCCTCTTCGTCGGGCTGCAGCCCTGGAATCCGCGGGCAATCATGCATCACGCGGATCTGCTGACGGACCTGCCCTATGGCTGGCTCGGCGTGATCGCCGCCTTCCATTTCGGCATCTGGTTCTATCTCGGCATCGAGGGCACCTGCCAGGCGGCGGAGGAGGTCCGTTCGCCGGGCCGCGCGCTGCCGCTGGGCACGATGACAGGCATCATCACGCTCCTGATCGCCGCTGGCCTCACCTGGTACGTCTCCGTCGGCATGCTGCCTTGGGAGTATCTGGGCTGGGACCTGACCTTGGCGCCCTTGTTCGATACGGCGCGCGTCTCCGGCAGCAAGTTCCTGCATGTGGCGCTCTTCGTCGGCACGCTGTTCTCGGCGATCGCCTCCGCCAACGGCTGCATCAACGATGCCGCCAGGGCCTGGTTCTCGATGGGCCGCGACCGCTACCTGCCGCAATGGTTCGGCGCCGTGCATCCGCGCTACCGCACGCCCTACCGCTCCATCGTCTTCCTGATCCCGATCGCGGCGATCTTCGCGCTCTGGGTGCCGCTGGCGCAGATCATCACCTTCTCGATCCTGTCGGGCCTGCTCAACTACACCTTCATGCCGATCAACATGTGGAACTTCCGCAACAAGTGGCCGATCGGCTCGATCCGGCGCGGGTTCGAGCACCCGTTCCATCCCCTGCCGGCGGCGGTGCTGCTGTCGCTCTGCATCGTCACCTTCTTCGCCGTCTATCTTGGCTATGGCCGTCAGCTCCTGGCCATGATGGCCTTCTACATCATCGCCTCGCTCTGGTTCCATTTCCGCCGCTATCGCTACGTCCGCCGCGGCGACCAGTTCACCATGGCCTGGCCGAAGCCGCTGGGTTACTGAACCCTCGCGACGCGGGTGCCGCCGGCCGGCGCTCGCGCCGCCTTTCCTCCTGCGGGAGAGGTTGCCGCGACGATGTCATGGTTTGCCGCGCTTCTTGCGGCCCTGTTCCTGGCGATCCTGATCGCCATGCATCGCCGTCATCGCGCGCGGGTGAAGGCCGAGCGCGGCGCTCTCTTCGCGGAGGCTTTGCAGGTTCTCGACAGCTACCGCATCGAGCAGGACGACGTGGATTTCCCGGTCTTGCGCGGCCGCTATCGCGGCTTCGAGATCAGGCTCGAGCCCGTGGTCGACCATGTCGCGGTGCGCAAGCTGCCCTCGCTCTGGCTCCTGGCGACGGTCAAGGCCGAACTGCCGCAGACGGCCACGCTTGACCTCCTGGCGCGGCCGCTCAACACCGAGTTCTATTCGCCGAGCGGCCTCATGGAGCACCGCCTCAAGGCGCCGCCGGACTGCGCCACCGATCTGCGCGTCAGCGCCGATCGGCTGGAGGGTCTCCCCAGCGATGGGGTCGTGTCCCGCCAAGTCCCGCTCTTCCAGGACAGCAAGATGAAGGAGCTCGTGATGTCGCCCCGGGGCGTGCGGCTGGTCTATCAGTTGGCCGAGGCCGAGCGCCCGCATTATCTCGTGCTGCGCCAGGCCGAGTTCGGCGAGCCTCCGCGCCTCGATCCCGCCTTGCTGCGCCGGTTGCTTGATCGTGCCATCGCCATCATCGCCGATCTGCGCCGCGATCTGCTGCCGGCCGGCGAAGCCCGTCCATCCTGAGGAAGCCGTTCATGGCGAAACCGCAAGGCACGATGGCAAAGCCGGCATCCGGCGCGCCGACTGCCGAGGCCAAGCCGCCCTTCCATCCCTATCTGGTGCTGGCGATGTCGGTCTTCCCCGGCATCGGCCAGATCTTCAACGGCGATTCCAAGCGGGCCTTCATGTTCGCCTTCTCGATGCTGAGCCTGGGCTGGATCAGCTATCACCTGACAACGCCCGACCATTCCTTTCTCGGGCGCTATGCCGGCGGGGTCTTCGTCTATGCGATGTCGATCCTGGACGCCTACAAGCAGGCCCGCCTGCGCTGGGCGCTTTGGCATCACCGCCGCCGCCGGGAGGAGGGGGCCGACAAGAGCTGAAACCTGACTGATGGGGCCGTTTTATACCGGTCTCCCCCGAACGGGGGAGGATAAGCGGTATCGAATTGGTTCATAAGGGAAAATTCCGGTCCCTTTCATTGCGTCCGCGAGGCCACTCTGTTATCCAGATTCCATGGCGAATGTGGACATCAAGATCCTGACGCCCTGGGAGTCGAGGGACGGAACGGTGCCGACCGCACCGGGATGACCCTCTTGCCCGCCGCGTTCCGTGGAAACGGACGTGGCGGTTTTGTTTTGGGCATTGGGTTTCGGAGCAGGAATCCATGTCGAGGGGGAGCGTGAACAGCGTCGCGGGTGGGAGCCTGCCGGTTGCCGGCGGGTCTGGCGACGCCATGGCCTTCGCGTCCGTCCCCGAAGTGACGGCGGCGTCGCACCGCCGGCCCATCCTTCATCGATCCGCGGCGCAAGACCGGAAACCGGCATCGCCGCTCCACGCGAAACCGGGCCTGCGGGCCCGACGGCCACTTTAAGGGGGAACCTCAATGGCAACCGCTACCACGCATGCCCGATCGACGATGGTGCGCGACGTCGATTGGAAACAGGTCGTCTTCGTCGCCGCCGGCGTGCCGGCCCTGGTCCTGTTCTCGATGGGCGGCATCTCCGCCACCATCGGCGCGCCGGCCTGGCTGGTCTGGACCATCTCGGTGCTGATGGGCTTCGCCCAGGCCTTCACCTATGCCGAGATCGCCGGCCTCCATCCTTCCAAGACCGGCGGCACAGCCGTCCATGGCGCCACCGCCTGGATCCGCTACAGCCAGATCCTGGCGCCGCTCTCGCTCTGGTCGAACTGGCTGGCCTGGACACCGGTGCTGGCGATCGGCTCGGGGCTGGGCGCGGGCTATCTGCTCTCGATCTTCTTCGCCGCCGATTCCTCGGTGATGAGCTTCAACATCAACCTGGTCGATCTGGGCTTTGTCTCCGACGGCTTGCGGCTGCGCATCGATTCGACCTTCCTCATCGGCGCGGCGATCATGCTGGTCGTCTTCGCGATCCAGCATCGCGGCATCCTGCGCACCGCCCAGATCCAGACCTTGCTGACGATCGCCTCGCTCCTGCCGCTCTTCGTGGTCTGCATCATCCCGCTGCTGTCGGGCAACGTGCACAGCGCCAACTTCTCGCCCTTCACGCCGCTGGCGACCGACGCCAACGGCCAGGTCATCCCCGGCGTCTGGGACCGTGAAGGCATCAAGTTCTTCCTCGGCGGTCTCTTCATCGCCGCCTGGTCGGCCTACGCCTTCGAGACCTCGGTCTGCTACATGAGCGAGTTCAAGAATCCGGGCCGCGACATGCCGCGGGCCATCATCGTCTCGGGCCTCATCTGCATCGCGGCCTATGTGCTGGTGCCGGTGGTGTTCCAGGGCTTCTTCGGCACCCAGAAGATGCTCGATCCCGGCATCTATTCGGGCGCCGGCATGGGTCTCGCCCTGGCGGAGATGGTGCAGGGCGGGCCCTTCATCACCACGGTGCTGGTGATCCTGCTGTTCTTCACCCTGATGCTCGCCATCATGACGGCGATGGCCGGCTCGTCGCGCACGCTCAACCAGGGCGGACAGGACGGCTGGTTCCCGAAATATCTGAGCTATGTGAACAGCCACGGCGCGCCGACCCGCGCCATGTGGACCGACCTCTGCTTCAACCTGATCCTGCTCATGATGTCGGACTACCTGTTCGTGCTGGCGGTCTCCAACTGCAACTACCTGATCTTCAATTTCCTCAACCTCAATGCCGGCTGGATCCATCGCCTCGACAATCCCGGCGTCAAGCGGCCCTGGCGCTGCCCGAACTGGCTGCTCGCGATCGGCGCCGTCTTCGGCTATGTGAACGCCTTCTTCCTGGGGGCGGGCGCCAATGTCTGGGGCGCGGGGACCCTGTGGGCGGGCTTCATCTCGGCGGCGCTGGTGGTGCCTTTCTTCCTCTACCGGCACTACGTTACCGACCAGGGCAAGTTCCCCGAGCACATGTATTCGGACCTGCTGCTGGACGGGCAGAAGGAGCTCGGGCCCAAACGGGCGGGCATGCTGCCTTATCTGGCCCTGCTCGGCGGCGTGGTCAGCTGCGCGCTCGGCTACTTCATCTTCTGGTGACGCGGGCTCCCGCCCGCGCCGGATCGGCGTAAAAAAAACCGGCGGGATCCCGTGGATCCCGCCGGTTTCGCTTCAAGTCCATGAAGCCGGCGGCTACGCCGCCGGTCCTCGGGTTCCTTCCTATTCGAGATGCATCCAGACCGACTTGGTCTGGGTATGGAGCAGCATCGATTCGAAGCATTTGTCGCGGCCCTGGCCGGACTGCTTGTAGCCGCCCCACTGCATCGTCATGTCGCCGTGGTCGAAGCAGTTCACCCACACCACGCCCGCCTGCAGGTCGCGCGCGGCCTTGTGGGCGGCATCGACATTCTTGGTCCAGACCGAGGCCGCCAGGCCGTAGAGCGAATCGTTGGCGATCTCGATGGCCTCGTCGATGTTCTTGAAGGTGAGGACCGAGGCGACCGGCCCGAAGATCTCCTCCTGGGCGATGCGCATGTCGTTCTTCACGCCCGCGAACAGGGTCGGCTGCACATAGGCGCCCTTCTCGAGCCCCTTGGGCACGCCGCCGCCGAAGCAGAGCTTGGCGCCTTCCTTCTTGCCGATGTCGATATAGCCCAGCACGCGCTTCTGCTGGTCCTTCGTCACCAGCGGCCCCATCTGGGTCGCCGGATCGAACGGATCGCCCGGCTGGAACACGTTCTTGGCGCGCTTGGTGAAGAGGTCGAGGAACTCGTCATGGACCTTCTTCTCGACCAGGAGCCGCGAGCCCGCATTGCAGACCTCGCCCTGGTTGCCATAGATGCCGGCGATCGCGTAGTTGACCGCGGTGTCCAGGTTGGCGTCGCCCATGATGATCTGCGGGGTCTTGCCGCCGCATTCCGTGGTGACGCGCTTCATGTTCGACTGACCGGCATAGATCATGAGCTGCTTGCCGATCTCGGTCGAGCCGGTGAAGGCGATCTTGTCGACGTCGAGATGGAGCGCCAGCGGCTTGCCGACCTCCTCGCCATAACCCTGGACGACGTTGAGCACGCCGGCGGGGCCGCCCGCCTCCATGAACAGCTTCGCCATCAGGTTGGCGGAGAGCGGCGATTGCTCGGCCGGCTTGAGGATGACCGAGTTGCCGGTGGCGAGCGCCGGCGCGATCTTCCAGGCCGCCATCATCAGCGGATAGTTCCAGGGCACGATGCAGCCCACGACGCCCAGGGGCTCGCGCACGATGAAATGGAACTCCGAGGCCGCGGTCGCGGTCACCTGGCCGAAGATCTTGTCGATGCATTCGGCCATGAACTGGAAGGTGAGGGCCGAGCCCGGCACGTCGCTGTTGAGCATGTCGCTGACCGGCTTGCCCATGTTGAGCACGTCCAGCAGCGCGAAATCGACCGCATGCTCGCGGATCAGGTTGGCGTAGCGATAGAGCACGTCCATGCGGTCGCGCGGCGCCATGCGGCTCCACACGCCGCTCTTGAAGGCCTTGCGGCCGGATTTCACCGCCGCATCCACGTCCGACGCGTCGGAGCGGGCGACCTCGGCGATCACATCGCCGTTGGTCGGGTTGATCGATTCGAAGGTCTTGCCCTTCCTGGCGGGCACGAACTTGCCGTCGATGAAATTGCGGGTCTCGGGCTTGATCTTGCCCGCGAGCTTGTGCCAGTCCTTCTTGCCGAGCTTCTTGGCCTGTTCGAGATCCATGCGTCCTCCTTTGCCGGCGCCGGGAACAGGCGGGGCCCTCGGGAATCGGGGCCCGATGAACGCCTCCTCGCAGCGCGGGAACTGCCGCTGTCTGAGCCGGATTCCGGGCGTGAACGGCCGCGATGCCGCTCGTCGGGGCTTTGCCTCTTGGCGCCGGATCCTGTTGGCAGGAGCTTATACCATCGGCGCCCGGGGCCGGCCACTACCGCTCAAGGGATAGTGCGCTATAGCCGTATTCCCATATCGGGAATTATTCCCCGATCCCCTCAGCGCGCTGTGGGCTGCAGGCGTTCGCGATACCAGATGTAGAGACCGGAAGAGACGATGAGGGCGGCGCCGATCGCGGTCCAGCCGTCGGGCAGGTTGCCGAACACCAGATAGCCGATGGTCACGGCCCAGGCGAGCTGCAGATAGCTGAAGGGCGCCAGCAGGGAGGCGGGCGCCAGCGTGAAGGCGCGGATCATGCAGAGATGCGAGAGGGCGCCGGCGAACCCCAGGAACACCATCAGCGCCCAGCCCTCGAGATCGGGCCAGCGCCAGGCGCCGGGCAGCATCGCGGTCATGACCAGAAGCCCGACCACGCCGGAATAGAACAGCGTCACCGACCAGTGGTCGATCGGCCCCAGGAGCCGCGTGACGATCTGATAGAGGGCGAAGCAGGCGGCCACCAGGACCGGCATGGTCATCGCCCAGTGCATCACGCCGAATCCGGGCCGGATGATCAGGAGGACGGCGAAGAATCCCACCGCCACGGCGATCCAGCGTCGCGGCCCCACGCGCTCCTTGAGCAGCGGCACGGACAGCGCCGTGAGGAACATCGGCGCCACGAAGCCGATCGAGGCGGCGGTGGCGAGCGGGATGTAGCGCAGCGCGATGAAGTAGAAGACGGTCGAGCCCAGCAGCAGCACCGAGCGGATCAGCTGCAGGTCGAGCCGGCGCGTGCGGAACACCGCCCCGCCGCGCCAGGCCAGCAGGATCGGCAGCGCCGTCAGCATATGGAACAGATAGCGCGACCAGGTGATCTGCACCGTCGGGTAATCGGCGCTCAGATATTTCGCGGTCGAATCCATCATCACGAAGCCCAGGCCCGCGGCCAGCTGCCAGGGAATGCCCGCCATGACCGAGCGCAGCGGGGACAGGGCGGGACTGGTCTGGCTCATGAGAGGAGGATGGGGGAAGGGCTTTTCAGCCGACGGCGGAATCGAGCGCCGCGACGCGGGCCTTGGCGACCGCCGCGATCTCGCCGGCGAGCTCGGGATCGGCCTCGCTGAGGCGCGCGAGGTCGCGGGCGCTCAGCACCAGGAGGTTGGTATAGGAGAGCGCCATCACGCTGGCCGTGCGCGGGCGGTTGGTCACCAGCGCCACCTCGCCGAAGAACTCGCCGGTGCCCAGGCGAACGGGGGTGTGGGGCAGGATCACCTCGACGGCGCCGGAGGTGATGAAGAACATGGTGTCGCCATGCTCGCCGGCCGTGACGATCCGCTCGTCCGGCAGCGCCAGGCGCGGGCGCATCAGCTTGGAGACGCGCCGGCGGGCATCGTTGGAAAGCCCCTGGAACAGCCGCACGCGCTGCAGCAAGGTCTCGGGCGCCATCGCGATATCGAGCCGCAGCTGCCGCATCGCGTGCTTGCGGCGCTGCTCGAGGCCGCGCAGCAGGCTGTCGAACACCTCTTCGCTGAGAACGGCCTCCTTGTGCATCGAGCGGTAGCCGTCCTCGATCGAACGGAAGGCGAGGCGGCTGACATAGAGCTCCTCGAGCTGGTGGGCATAGTCGGGATATTGCAGCCGCAGGGCGCCCAGGCCCTTCGCCACGCCGTCGCGGCGGCGCTGCAGCACGGCGCCGGCCGCCGCCGCCGCCCCTTCGCCCACCACCGGCCGCACGCGCCGGCGCAGGAACTCGCCCAGATCCACCAGCAGCAGCGAGCTCACGAACAGCTTGTTGAAGCGATCGCTCAGCATCTCCTCGAGCGGCCGGTCGATCGCGAACGATTGCTGCAGCAGCATGACCCAGCGCATCGTGCGCGGAAACTTGATGATGTCGTCGACAGCCTCGACATAGCCCGTGACGCCGCCCTGCTTGAGCCCGTCCATCAGGCGGCTGGCATCGGCCAGCTTGATCTCGGCCGTCCGCCGGCTGAGGGTGCCCTCGCGCAGGCGCTGATGCACCAGCTCGACCTCGTACTGGGTGAGGATCGACAGGGCCACCGCCGCCATGTCGAGCTCCTGCCCGTCCGGGGCGGGGCCGGCCCCGCCGCCTTCGGCCGGCGGTGCCGGCGACGCGACCGGTGCCGGTGTCTTGGCGGTCGGCGCCTCGATCTGGTCGAAGACGCGCTTCGTGAGCGCGGGATCGAGCCCTTCGGCCGTGACCGTGGCCTCGACCTTTCCCTTGGCCTCGGCATGGGCGAGGTCGAGCGCGCCGGCGCGCAGCGCGCGCTCGGTGGCCCCCAGCTTGTCGAGCCCCAGCAGGCGCAACAGCGGCCGCAGGGTGGGCGCGTTGATGAACAGGGTGAAGAGCACGAAGCCCGTGGTCAGCGCCCCCACCAGATGGCGGGTCTCCGCGGGCAGCTCGGGCGCCGCCGCGACGCCGAGCGCCAACGCCAGCGACACGGCGCCGCGCAAGCCGCCCCAGACGATGACGGCGCTGTAGGCGCCGTTGACGCGGCCCGTGAGCCCCATCGCCGCCAGCGGCGGCAGCAGCCCATAGACGACGATGCCGCGCGCCACCAGGGCGGCTGCCACCAGCACGGCCAGGCGCAGGAGATCCACCGCCGCCAGGCCGGCCAGGAGCTGGGGGACCAGCATGGCCGCCAGCACGAAAATGAGCGAGTTCGACCAGAAGCCCAGCTGCTCCCAGGTCTCGACCAGGCTCTCCCAGGAGGTGGGCGTGACGCGCGTGCGGCCGTTGGTTCCGAGCGTCAGGCCGGCGACGACGCAGGCCACCACGCCCGAGACATGGAGATACTGGCTGCCGATGATGAAGCTCAGATAGGCGAGCGCCACGGTGAAGGTCATCTCGGCATATTTGAAGCCGCGCAGGGCCGGCAACAGCAGGGCCGCGACCCGGGCCAGGAGATAGCCGAAGACGGCGCCGCCCAGGAACTCCAGCAGGAAGTCGGTCACGGTATGGAGAAGGCTGCCTTCGCCATTGCCGGTGATGAGGCCGGCGATGAGGCTCGCCAGCGCGATCGCGGCCGCGTCGTTGAAGAGGCTTTCTCCCTGCACCAGCAGGGTGAGACGCCGCGGCGCGCCGATATCGCGGAAGATGCCGACCACGGCCGCCGGATCGGTGGTGGCGATGACGGCCCCCAGCAGCAGCGCCGCCAGCAGGCCCGCCCCGGTGATCTGCCAGAGCGCCGCCCCCACCACGAGCGCCGTGACGATCACGGCGACCACCGCCATCAGCAGGATCGGCACGATCTCGTCCATGAGACGGCGCACATCGAGCTTCAATGCCATCTCGAACAGGAGCGGAGGCAGGAAGATGTAAAGGAACGCATCGCCCGGGATCTCGAGATGGCCCAGCGCGGTCAGGAAATCGTTGGCGACGTCGCCTTTCGGCGGCTGGCCGATCTCGATCACCACGCCGAGCCCGACGCCCAGCATGGCGAGCAGCACGGTCTCCGGCAGCATCAGGCGTCGGGCGAGAGAGGGCAGGAGGCTGACCAACACGAACAGCCCGGCCAGTCCGAAGACGGTGGAGACGACCCCCTGCATGATGTCTGTCTTGCCGGCGCTCTGGCCCGTTTCGGGAAATGAATCTCGGATTCGGCTCGGGAACGGGTGGCCCCGGACCTGCCCGGACGGCCAGCCTAGCCCGGAAAACTCGGCAAGGTCACGCGGCGAGAGGGGCCGCCGCCGAGATTCAGCCGGTCTTGCCCAAGGCCTCGAAGACCCCGTCCCAGGCCGGCGGGGGCGGGGCGCCGCGATAGCCCTCGATCCGGCGCCGATAGAGCGTGTAAAGCGGCATCAGGCCCGGGAAATGACGCTCGGTCTGGTCATGCAGCCGGGCAAGGGCTTCGGTGGCACCCGCCCAATCCTGGGCCCGGTAGGCGCCGATCAGGGATTTGTGAGAATCCAGCAATTCCTGGAAGGGGGCGCCGGCGGCCAGGGCCGCGTCGCCGATCAAGGCATGGACCGGCTCCGGGCGCTGCTTGCCCTTGACCCGGACCAGGTCGATCTCGATCAGGGCGAAGCTCGGGCCGTTCCCGGCGGCGGGTGCCACCGCGCGGGCGGTGCCGTCGCCGATCACGCAATCGACCCCGTACATCCGGGTCAGGCCTTCGAGCCGCGAGGCGAGGTTCACCGCGTCGCCGATGGCGGTATAGGCCTTGCGCTGCTCCGAGCCCATATAGCCGACGCTGCAGGGACCGGTATTGACGCCGATGCCGAAGGCGAGGCCCATCGGGCCCTCGCCCTTCTCGGCGGCCTCCTTCGCGAGCTCGGCATTGAGCGCGGCCAGCGCGGCGCGCATCGCCAGCGCCGCCTCGACCGCCTGGCGCGCGTGATCGGGCAGGTCGAGCGGCGCGTTCCAGAAGGCCATGATGGCGTCGCCCATGTACTTGTCGATCGTGCCGGCATGGTCGTCCTGGATCACGCGCGCCATCGGTGTCATGAAGCGGTTGATGAGCCGGGTGAGATCCTGCGGCTCGAGCCCCTCGGCGATGCTGGTGAAGCCCTGCAGGTCGGTGAACATCACCGTGAGCTCGCGCAGCTCGCCGCCGAGCTTGGGCGGCTCGGGCTGGCTCGCCAGCTTCTCGACCAGGACCGGCGACAGCATCTGGCTGAAGACATCGCGGATGAAGCGCTTCTCGCCTTCGGTGCGCAGATATCCCAGGAAGGCCGTGACCATGTAGAGCAGCAGCGCCACCGCGACCGGGAAGATCGGATCGACCAGCCAGCCCTGGCGCGTGAAGGCGAACCAGGAGGCGGCGATGGCGGCGACGCTGCCGATGACGCCGACGGTGGCGCCGCCGATCGCCGAGAATCGCCGCGCGATCAGGATCAGCGCGCTGCCGAAGAGGAGCAGGAACGCGATCTCGAGATCGGATGCCCAGAAGGGCCGCTTGAGATAGGTGCCGGTGACGATCTGCTCGAGGATCTGGGCATTGACCTCGACCCCCGACATGGTCGGGCTCAAGGGCGATGGCTTGAGATCCTTCAGTCCCTCGCTGGTGGAACCGACCAGGATGATATGGCCGGCGATGCGGCTCGGGTCGGCCGATTGATCCAGAATCTGCCAGGCCGGGACGAAGCGGCTGGGCTGCGTGCCGGTGTCATAGAGGAGAACCGAGCTGTCTCCCGCCGTGGGAATCACGGCGGTGCCGCGATGGCCGGCGATCCGGACGAGCGAGACGCCGCGATCGACGAATTCGAGGACGTTGTTGGCGCCTGAGGCCTTGATTTGATAGGTCGAGCTGTTCAGCGCGACACGCAGAGCCTCCGAGGCGAAGCCCGGCACGATGATCTCGCCATAGGCCGAGAGCAACGGCAGGCGCCGGATGACGCCGTCGGAATCGGGGACCGCATTGACCGCTCCGTAGCCGCTGGCGGCTTCCTCGAAGATCGGGAGCGCGCGGACCGCCTCCGAGAAGGCCGGCAGGAAAGGAATGGCATTGTCACCGGCATTGCTGATGCCGGCCTTCCGTGGCATCGGCAACAGGCTGCCGGAGGGCACGGGCTCGTTCACCAGCGCGACGGCCACAACCGTCGGTCCGCTGGCGAGCGCCTGGGCCAGCGCCAGGTCGGGGTCGGGCAGGTTCTGCAGCACCGCCTTCAGGCTTGCCTGGTCTGCATTGTCCGGCCAAAGCCGCAGCAGGTTCTGCGGTCCCATGCGGTCGGGCTCGGCCAGGATGATGTCGAGCGCCACGGCCGCGGCGCCCTCTTGGCCCAGCTTCGTCACCAGCTCCGCCAGCTTCGAGCGCGGCCAGGGCCATTGGCCGATCCGGGCCAGGCTCTCCTCGTCGATATCGACGACGGTGACCCCGGCATCGGCATAGGGCCGCGGGTGGAAGCGCTGATAGCTGTCGAAGACCAGATTGCGCAGCCGCGCGATGCCCGGGCCTTCCTCGGCCCGCACCACCAGGGTTGCCAGCAGAAGCGCGAAGGGGATGAGAAGGTCGAGCCAGCGCTTCATGCCCGGGGGCCGCGGTTGACGATGGCCCGGAGTCTAAAGCGCCGCTTCCTGAAATTGAATCGGGAAGCGCCCGGGAGTCCCGGTCCGGCCGCATTTTCCGCGGCGAGGCCGCGCGCCGCCGGCCTTCGCGGCGGTTCTAGCCCTGCGGGGGAAGGAAGAAGCCCTGCCGCAGCTGCTCGTCGAGATGGACGATCGGATGCGTGCAGCAGGCTTCCAGCACGTTCTCGCCGTCGAAGCGCGTGATGTCGTACTGGCAGACGATGGTCACGTCGGGATACTCGTCGAGCAGCTTGTTCAGCCGGCGCTCATAGGCGTGGATCTCGTCGACGCCGGGCGTGTTGGAGAAGAACCAGTCCATCTCGCCCGTCACGAGATGCTTGCGAAAGCCGTCGTCGCGCATGCGCACCATGATCAGCCGCATGAAGGAGATCATGAAGTCGGCCGAGAAGGCGCCCTGCCGCAGATAGGAATCCTGCGCGGGGAAGATGCGCAGCAGGCCGCGATTGATGGCGTCCTGCGCGTCGATGCCTTCGGCGCTGACCCGCTCGAGAAGCTGGTCGCGGCTCGAGGCCTGATGGAGATAGGTGGTCGGCAGGCCCGCTCGGTAATGATCGAGGAAATAGTGGCGGAACGCCTCCCACTGCTCGATCGGGTTGCGGAAATAAAGGCAGACATGCTTGTGCCGCCCGTCCTGGGCCGCCTGATGCAGCGCATCGGCGAAGGAAGGGGGCCGCCCCGGCATCGTGATCGGCAGGCCCGTGCTGCGACGCAGCAAGAACTCGTCGAGCATCTTCTGGTCGAAGCGCCGTTCGGCGCGGACGCCGATGCGATGGCAGGAGAGCAGCCCGTCCCGGGTCCAGCGGCGCAAGGAGGTCTTGCTCACGCCGAGATACTCCGCCGCCTCCTCCAGAGTCAGCATTCCTCTGTTTTTATCGATCATTAGTCCCGCTTGGCTGCACGCAACGCCGGCCACTCCCTACGCAAATTCGCTGCCCGAGGCAATTGCCATTCTAGGCAAGTCGGAGGCAAGAAAGAATATGTTTGACCAACTATGATCAATTAAGATACAGTCTGACCAATAAAAGGGCATAAGCCATTAATAACTCGGGAGGATGACATGAAAATCAGGGGTCAAGAGATTCTTATCCCGACTTCCATGGTCGGGAATTATCCGAATCCGCGTTGGTGGGATGCGTCCTGGGGACGCCATTTCACCGGCAATCAGGAGCCGCCGGACTCGATGAACCGCGAGGCTCTCGAGGACGCCATCGGGGCTGTCGCGCTCGACCAGGAGATCGCGGGGCTCGACATCATCGCCGACGGTCGCGTCCACGGCGACAACTACGCCGATGCGGCCGTCTACTACTACCTGCGCCGCCTCGGCTACGACCTGAAGGGCGGCCATCTCGGCTTCCCGATCTATAGCCGCCTCCATGCCGGCACCCTCGAGCAGGCGGTCCGTCGCCACGGCGCGATCATGGTCGAGCAGGCCAAGGCGCTCCGCCGTGCCACGAAGAAGCCCACCAAGATCCAGTACACGGGCGTGCAGGTGCTGGCGCAATGCACCAACGACCTGCATTACAGCAACAGCCGCGACCGCGCGCTCGCCATCGCCAAGGCGATCAACCAGGACGTGCTCGAGGTCGATGCGCTCGGCATCGACTTCATCCAGTTCGACGAGTTCACCTGGCCCTACTTCTACGAGGACTGGGCGATCGAGGCCTTCAACACGATGGTCGAGGGCGTGAAGAACGCCAAGGTCATCGTCCATGTCTGCTGGGGCAATTGGGGCGGCACGCCGGCCTATTACCCGGACGAGACGGCCAAGGCCGGCGAGGTGTTCGATCTCACCAAGCGCAAGCTCGACGCGGCCGCGCCCTCGGCGACCCGCTCGATCGTGCCGAAGGCCTATGGCGCCCATATCAACGTGCTGAATCTCGAGACCTGCGGGCGTCGGTCGGACGATCTTTCCGGCCTCGACACCTTCAAGGAATTCCCGCTGCCCGATGGCGTCGACTTCTGGGCCGGCGTGATCGACGTCAAGAGCACCATCACGGAGACGGCCGAGCAGGTCGCCGACCGGATCCGCAAGCTCCTGCGCGTCATCCCGGCCGAACGGCTCGGCGTCACGACGGATTGCGGGCTGATCCTGCTGCAGCGCTACATCGCCAAGGACAAGCTCCACGCCATGGTCGAAGGCGCGAAGCTCGTCCGCGACGAGATCCGCAACCGCAAAGCCGCCTGATCGTCAGGCCGATTGGCATACCGCGCCGCTCCGGGGCCAGCGCCCCGGGGCGGCGAAGGAGAGGTCATGCCCGTCTACACCCTGCAATGCCCGGATTGCGGCCATCGCTTCAAGGGAATGGTGATGGCTCATACCGAGCCGCCGCGCGAATGGGCCTGCTCGAATTGCGGCAGCCGGCGCGCCCAACCCGCGTCGGGAACGAAGCCCGAGCCTCACCCCTGGGAGCAGGGAACCGTCAAGGGCTGCCCCTGCTGCAGCGGCTGAGGCGGAGCCTCCCATGATCCCCCTGATTTCGAATCATCACGAAAGGCCCGCCCGATCGGGCCGCAAGGAGAATAGTCAATGATGGACGGCGGAACGATCTGGGATGCCCGCAACACCTCCCTGACCATCGACCAATGGGCGGTGAAGATCGAGGAGGCGCTGGAGCAGGCCGGTCGCTCGGAAGCGATCTTCAACGTCGATCCGAACGACAACCGGGAGTTCGACACGATCTTCATCGGCGGCGGCGCCGCCGGGCGTTTCGGCTCGGCCTATCTGCGCGCGATGGGCGGCCGTCAGCTCGTGATCGACCGCTGGCCCTTCCTCGGCGGTTCCTGCCCCCACAACGCCTGCGTGCCGCATCACGTGTTCTCCGAATGCGCGGCCGAGCTGATGCTCGCGCGCACCTTCAGCGGCCGGTTCTGGTTCCCGAAGATGGACGGCGTCACGGTCAACATGAAGGAGATCGTCGACCTGTTCCGGCGCGGGCGGACGGGCCCCCACGCCGTCATGAACTATCAGAGCAAGGAGCAGCTCGACATCGAGTTCGTCCTGAACGCGCCGGCGCGCATCATCGATGCGCACACGGTCGAGGTGGCGGGGCGGCGCTTCAAGGCGCGCACGCTGGTGCTCGGCCTCGGCGCCCGGCCCCAGCGCCTGGCGGTGCCCGGCGTCGATCTCAAGGGCGTCTATGACTACACCAGCTTCGTCGAGACGCTCGACTATGAGCCGGGCAACACGGCCGTGGTGGTGGGCGGCAGCAAGACGGCGGTCGAATATGGCTGCTTCTTCAACGCCACCGGCCGGCGCACCGTGATGCTGGTGCGCAGCCAGCTCCTGAAGCTGATCCCGGACGCCGACACGCGCACCTATGTCATCGACCGGATGCGCGACCAGGGCATCGAGATCATCGAGGGCGCCGAGGTCGTCAGGATCGAGGGCGATTCCCGCGGCCGTGTCGCCAAGCTGGTGGCCAAGACGCCGAACGGCCCGCTCGAGATCAAGACGGATTTCGTCTTCCTCGGGCTGGGCGAGACGCCGAATTCCGAGGCCGCGGTCGAGGCGCTCGGCGTCAAGACCGATCCCAAGACCGGCGCCGTCCTGGTCGATGACAGCCTCCGGACCTCGGTGCCGAACGTCTATGCCGTGGGCGACCTGATCGGTGCGCCCATGGAGATGTTCAAGGCGCGCAAGAGCGGCACCTACGCGGCGCGCGCCATCATGGGCCAGGCGATCTCCTACCGGCCCACCGACTGGCCGGATTTCCTCCATACGCATTACGAGGTGACCTGGCTCGGCCTCGGCGAGGACGAGGCGCGCAAGCGCTACCGCAACGTCGTCGTGATCCGCATGCCACCGCACAATCCCAACGGTCTCGATATCGGGCTCCCGGCTTCCGACCGCGTCATGCTCTATGCGATGGCCAAGCCCCGCATGTCGGGCTTCCAGAAGCTGGTGATCGACGGCGACAGCCGGCGCATCGTGGGCGCCCATCACGTGGGCTACGGCGCAAGGGATGCCTTCCAGTATCTCTATGTGCTGGTGAAGCAGGGCCTGACCATCGACCAGCTCGGCGACATGGACGAGCTGTTCCTCAACCCGACCCACTTCATCCAGCTCTCGCGCCTGCGCGCGGGCCAGAAGGAGCTGCGCGACCTATGAGCCGCGTGGTGCTCGTCACCGGCGCCGCCTCGGGAATCGGTCTCGGCCTGGCCGAGCATTTCCTCGGGGCGGGCGACCGGGTCGTCGCCTTCGACCGCGATGCCGAAGGGCTCGGCAAGCTGGCGCGCAAGGGAAGGGACGGGACCCTCGTCACCGTCATCGGCGATGTCGGTGCGGCCGCCGACGTCGAGGCTTGCGTCGCCGAAGCCGAGCGCCGGTTGGGCCCCGTCGATCTGCTGATCAACAATGCCGGCACCACCGGCGGGCCGAAGGCGACGACCGTCCACGAGACCTCGGTCGCCGATCTCGATCTCGTCCTTTCGGTGAATATCCGCGGGCCCTTCCTCATGTGCCGGCGCGTGCTGCCGTCGATGGCGGCGCGCGGGCGCGGCATCATCGTCAACATCGCCTCGGTCGCGGGCCTGGTCGCCTTTCCGGGCCGCGCCGCCTATTCGGTCACCAAGGGCGCCATCATCCAGCTCACCCGCTCGATCACCGTCGATTACGGGCGCCATGGCATCCGCGCCGTCTCGCTCTGTCCCGGCATGATCGATACGCCGCTGACCCATTGGCGCCTCAGCGATCCGGCCTTGCGCGAGGAGGTTCTGGCCCGCATCCCGCAGCGTGCGATCGGCAGCATCGCCGACGTGGTCGCGGCGGTGAAGTTTCTCGCGAGCGACGAGGCCGCCTACTTCAACGGCGGCGCCGTGCCGATGGATGGCGGCTATCTCGCGATCTAGCGGCAGGGAACAGGTTTCGGAAAAGCTCGGCACCATGAAAGGACGCCCATGTCGGATCGGTTGAAAGGACAGGTCATCGCCATCACCGGCGGTGCCGCGGGAATCGGATTGGCCGTGGCCAACGCGGCCGTGCGGGAAGGCGCCAAGGTCGCGCTGATCGATCTCGACGGCGATCTGGCGGGTCGCTCGGCCGGCGCCTTGCGCAAGCAGGGACACGAGGCGGCCGGCTTCGGCGCCGACGTGACCAACGCCGCCGGCATCGCCGCCGCGCTCGACTCGGCGGGGCAGGCCGTCGGCCCGCTCTCGGGCCTCGTCAACAATGCCGGCATCGCGGGCTTCGGCTCCGTCCACGAGGCCGATCCCAAGGCCTGGGACCGGATCATGGCGGTGAACGTGACCGGCACCTTCCTCGCCTCGAAGGCGGTGCTGCCCGGCATGCTGGCGCGGCGCAAGGGCTCGATCGTCAATTTCGGATCGGTCGCCGGTGTCGTCGGCATCCCGACCATGGCCGCCTACTGCGCGGCCAAGGGCGCCATCGTGAACCTCACGCGCCAGATGGCGGCGGACTATTCGGGCAAGGGCGTGCGGGTCAATGCCGTCTGCCCCGGCACCGTCGCTTCCACCGGCATGGGCCAGCAGCTCCTGGGCAGCGATACCAGCCCGGAAACCCAGGCACGGCGCCTGGCGAAATACCCGATCGGGCGTTTCGGCAACCCCGAGGACATCGCCGAAGCGGTCGTCTTCCTCCTGAGCGACCAGGCCGCCTTCGTCTCCGGTGCCGCCTTCGCCGTGGATGGGGGCATGACCGCGATATGAACGACCCTCGCACGCCGCATCGGGAGGGGCCGCGCCGGGACGACGGGATCCATACGCGCCCCGACAAGCGGACGCGGCTGGAAGACCTCGCGGCGCTGGTCAAGGACGGCGACATGATCGCCGTGGGCGGCGGGCTCTCCTCGCGCGAGCCGATGGCGATCCTGCGCGCCCTCCTGCGCCGGCGCATCCGCGGCCTGCGCGCGGTCGGCTCGGCCCATGGCATCGATATCGACCTGCTGTGCGGCGGCGGTGCCGTCTCCTGCTCCTCCGAAAGCTATGTCGGGTTCGAGCAGGATTTCGGGATCGCGCCCAACTATCGGCGCGCCTGCGAGAGCGGCGAGGTCAAGGTCGACGACAGCTGCTGCTACACGCTGGTCCAGCAGCTCCGCGCGGCCGTGCTCGGGCTGCCTTTCATGCCGGTCCGCTCCGTGCGCGGCACCTCCTTTCCCGAGCTTCACCCGGAATACAAGACGATCACTTGTCCCTACACCGGCCAGGAGTTGCTGCTGGTGCCGGCGCTGGCACCGGACGTGGCCATCCTCCATGCCCAGTACGGGGACGCCCAGGGGAACCTGCGCATCGAGGGTCCGCCGGTGATGGACCTGCTCTTCGCCAAGGCGTCGCGATCGGTGATCGCCTCGGTGGAGACGATCGTGTCCACCGAGCGGCTGATCGAGCTGGGCGGCATCACGATCCCCTATTTCTACGTCACCGCCCTGGCGGAGCTGCCCCTGGGCGCCCATCCCACGGCCTGCTACCCGTTCTATGCCTATGACCGGCCGCACACGGCGCTCTATTACGAGGCGGCCCGCGGGGGCCCCGAGCGTTTCTCGGCCGACTATCTCCAGCCCTTCGTCCATGGCTGTCCCGATCATGCCGCCTATCTGGCGCGCATCGGCGAGGCCACGCGCCGGCGCCTGGCCTCGTGGTCCGCGGGCGAAGCGGCCTGGATGTCCCTCTATCGCGAAGAGGTGACGGCGTGATCCACGATTGCAGCCTGGGCGAATTCATGATCGCCGCCATCGCGCGCACCATCGAGGACGGGAAGCTCGCCTTCCATGGCTTCGGATCGCCGCTCGTCCAGCTCGCCATGCATGTCGCCAAGCGGACCCACGCGCCGAACATGGTGCTGATCGCCGGCGCCACCTATGGCGTGGATCCCGATCCTCCCTTTCTGGCCCCCACCTCGAACGACTGGGTCATGGATCGCGGCGCCTCGTCCTCCCTCGACATCGAGGAGCTGTTCGACCTGGCCGCCGCCGGACGCATGGGACGCATGTTCCTCTCCGGCCTGCAGATCGACAAATGGGGCAATTGCAACGTCACGCGGCTGGGGAAGAGCAAGCTCGCGCTCAAGCTGCCGGGCGGCGGCGGGGGCTGCAACCTCTCCTGCGACGTGCAGCATCTGACGCTCTGGACGACGGGGCACCGTTCGCCGCCGGATTCCGCAGGGAAGCGGCGCTTCCGCCTGGTCGAGGTCTGCGACTTCGTCACCAATCTCGGTCATCGCACCGCCGATGGCCGCGACCGGCGCGAGCTGGGCCATCGCGGCCAGGGACCCGAATGGCTGGTGACCGATCTCGGCCTGTTCGATTTCGACCCCGAAGGTCATGCCCGGCTTCAGGCCCTCTACCCGGACATCACGGTCGAGGAGGTCCGGGAGAACACCGGCTTCGAGGTCCGGACCGCCGGGCCCGTGGCGGTCCTGCCGGCGCCGGACCGCGAGACCGTGGCGCTCATTCGCCGTCTCGATCCGCTGCGGGTTCACGAGCATGAAATCCGGCCCGACGATCGCGGCCGGCGCTTCGCGGTGGCGTGATGTCCGCGCGCCGGCCCACATTGCGGATGCCTTCCCGCCCGGCGGCGGACGCCGCCGACGGACCGAAATGGCCCTCGCTCCGCGATCGCCGCAATGTCGTGGAGCTGCCCTATCGCGGCGTCAGCGTGCAGCCCTATGAGGGCGCGATGACGCAGGCGGCCATCACGGCGCATCTGCTGGGCCGCGAGGCCTACCGGCGGACCAACGTGATCGTGCTGCGCGGGGCGAACGACGCTTACGCGCTGGTCGCCATCGGCGCCACGAACCGGGAGGCGCTGTTCGCGCCGATCGAGCATGTCGAGGTGCTGGCCCTGCCCGAGAGCTGCCGCTTCGTCACCGATCCGGAGACCGACTGCGCCAACCGCTCGGCGCTGGCGGCTCTTGCCGCCCGCAGCGGGGTCGGACCTGACGGCACGCTCATCTGCCAGGGCAAATACGACCATGTGAATTTCATCCATCATCCCGATCCCCTGGTGATCCGGGTGGTCGAGGTAGCGCCGCCGGAACCGCCCAAGCTGTTCCATCTGATCGAGCATGTCCTCACCTATGCGGACCTGCCGCCGATCCGGCTCGAGCTCGAGCGCATCGAGCTGCGCGACCTGGCCGCGACGACCCATCCGAAGGCCTTCCTCGTTCCCTGCCGCTCCGGCGGCTTGGACGATCTGGGGGCGCCGCTGCATTTTCTCGACGAGCGGCCGGCGCAGCGGGAGGACTGGGTGCTGATCGGCTGCGAGCGCAGCCTGCAGTTCCATCGCCACTATTACGGCGACGAGCCGCCGCGCATCGAGATGTGCCCTCGCGCCATCGCCGGCGCGCGCAACGAGCTCACCATCCTCAAATGCTGCCTGCTCGAGTTCAACACCGAATGCCAGGGCAATGTCGTCACGGTGCCCTGGGGATCGGATTTCGCCATGGTCGAGAAAGCCCTCCAGGAGCTGGTGCGTCGTGTTGTCTAGACCGGAACGTCCCTGGCAGGGCGTGTGGGGATTGGATGCCGCCGTCGACCGGCGGCTGCAGCGCCCGCGCGCGCACGGCATCACCATGGTGATCGATACGGGCCTCGGCCGCATGGAGACGGCCGACATGCTGGAGCTCGCGGCCCCGCATATCGATCATTGGAAGTTCGCCTTCGGCACCTCGGCGCTGATGTCGCTGCCGCTGCTCCGGCAGAAGCTCGAGCTGCTGGCGGAGCACGATGTCCTGACCTATCCGGGCGGCACGCTGCTGGAGGCGGCGATCGTCCAGCAGCATTGCCGGGTCTATATGCGCCGGGCGCGCGAGCTGGGCTTCCGCGCGGTCGAGATCTCGGACGGCACCATCAGCCTGCCGCCCGACCGCCGGAAACGGGTGATCGCCTGCGCCTGCGATGCCGGGCTGGTCGCCATCACGGAGGTGGGCAAGAAGGACCCCGCGCAGCAGCCGGATGCCGGCACGCTCGCGGAGCAGGCGCTCAAGGATATCGAATGGGGTGCCGCCTGGGTGATCGTCGAGGCGCGCGAATCGGGCCGCGGCATCGGGATCTATGACGACAGCGGCGCGCTGCGCGGCGATTTCCTGGAGGACGTGACACGGCGCGTCGGTCCCGCCATCGATCGCCTGGTCTGGGAGGCGCCGCGCAAGGACCAGCAGGCGGCGCTGGTGGGGCGCTTCGGCGCCAACGTCAATCTCGGCAATATCGCAGCCCGCGAGACCCTGGCGCTGGAGGCGCTGCGATCGGGCCTGCGCTACGAGACGCTGACGCAGATCGCGACGCGGGAACAGAGGAGCGGCCATTGGAATCCCGCCCAGACCGAGCCCGCCGAGCCTCCTCCCGTCGATGGAATTGTCATCCGGGAGCCGCCGGGCCATGGCTGAGCCGCGGGCGGGCTCGATGGAATCGGTGCTCGAGATCGGCGGGCGCCTCGCCGAGCCGCCGTCGGCGGGTCTCACCGCCATCTTTGCCGCCGAGCTCGCCGGACAAGCCGAATTCTTCGATCCTCTCGGCCTGGTCGATCTCGCCCATTGCCTGACCTTGAGCGAGCAGGGCGTCATTCCCCCCGGGGCCGCGCGCGCGCTCGTCCAGGCCCTGCTGGAGCTGCACCGCTCCGGCACGGCCTTCACGCCCGAGGCGGCGCTGGGCGATCTCTACACGAACCGGGAAGCCTGGCTGGCCCGGCGGACGGCGGCGGCGGGATGGCTCGGCACCGCGCGGGCGCGCCGCGAAGCACTGACCACGGCCTTTCATCTTCTGCTGCGCGACCGGCTGCTCGAGCTCGGCGCGGCCCTGCTCGATTTCGGCCAGTCGGTCGCGACAGTCGCGTCGCGCCACAGCCACAGCCTGATGCCCGACTATACCTATCTGCAGATCGCCCAGCCGACCACCTTGGGCCATTATCTCTCCGCCTTCGCCTGGCCGGCGCTGCGCGACCTGGAGCGGGTGAAGGCGCTTTACGAGCGCATCGATCGCTGTCCCGCGGGTTGCGGCAGCAGCAACGGCTCGGTCGCGCTCCAGGATCGCGCGGCGCAGGCCCGCCGTCTCGGCTTCGCGGCGCCGGTGCGCCATGCGCGCGACGCGATGTGGCAGCCCGACCTCGCGATCGAGGCCATGGGGCTCGCCGTGGCCGCCGCCGTCGGGCTCGACCGCCTGGCCGAGGATCTGATGATCTTCGCCACCGCCGAGTTCGGTCTCGTGAGAGTCGCGGACCGGCACGCGCGCGCCAGCAAGATCATGCCGCAGAAGCGCAACCCCTTCGCGCTGTCCTATCTGCGCGGCCTCGCCAACCGGCTGATCGGCGAGCAGGCCGGTGTCGCCGCCAGCGGCCGCACGCCCTCGGGCCAGATGGACAACCGGATGCTGCCCTACGAGGCGGTGCCGGCGGCGCTGCGCAGCGTGGCGCAGGCGGCAAGCTTGATGGCCGAGATCGTCGAGGAGCTCACCTTCGAGAGCGACCAGGCCGAGCTGGCGCTGAGCGACGGCACGGCCTGCGCCACCGATCTGGCCGAGCGCCTCTGCCTCGCGCTTCGGCTCGACTACCGGGCGGCGCATCGCCTGGTGGGCGGGCTGGTCCGCCGGCTGGAAGCGGAAGGCCGCAGCCTGTCGAGCCTGACCCTCGACAAGCTGCGGGCGGCCTGCGCGGAAGCGGGGCTCGAAGCCTCGCGGCTGCCGGACGGCTTTCTCGAGGCGGCTCTCGATCCCTGGGCCGGCGTGACGGCGCGCCAGGACGTCGGCGGTGCCGCGCCGGAAGAGCTGGCGGCGGCGCTGCGCGAGCTGGGCGACGCGCTCACGCCCTGTCGGCGCTGGCTGGAAGAGGCGCGGTCGGCCCAGGAGGCCGCCCGGCGGCGCCTGCTGACCGAAGCCGAAGCGATGGGAGCGGGCGGCCGATGACGGGCTGGTCCTTCGGCTCGCGCGTCTATGGCGGCGCCTGGTCGACGCCGGCGCTGCGCCAGATCTTCGACGACGTCCCGCGCACGCGGCGCTGGCTCGAGATCCTCGCCGTGCTGGCGGAGGTTCAGGGCGAGTTCGGCCTGATCCCGGCCGAAAGCGCCCGGCAGGTCGCCGCCACCTGCCGGACGGTCGAGCTCGACGACGCGTTCTTCGCCGAATACCGCGCCGGCTACGAGGCGAGCGGCCATTCGACGGCCGGCCTGATCGAGGCGATGCGGCGGCGCTGCCCGGCGGCCGCCGGCGAATGGTTCTATTTCGGCGCCACGGTCCAGGACATCACTGATACCTGGCTGATGCTGGCGCTGCGCGAGGCGCGCGGCCTCATCCTCACCGATCTCGATCGCGCCATCGCCGCCGCCACCCGGCTCGCCCGCGAGCATCGCGATACCGTGATGGCCGGGCGCACCCATGGCCAGCAGGGGTTGCCCATCACCTTCGGCTTCAAGGCGGCCGGCTGGCTCGCGGAGCTGCGCCGCCACCGCCAGCGCTTCGACGAGACCGCGCAGCGCATGGATATCGGCCAGCTTTGCGGCGGGGTGGGCAGCCTGTCGGCCCTGGGGCCTCGGGCGCTCGAGGTCCAGCGCGCCTTCTGTACCCGGCTCGGGCTGCGTCCGCCCGCGACCTCCTGGACCGCGAGCCGGGACGTGCTGGTCGAATGGGCTCAGGTTCTGGCGCTGGCGTCGGGCACCGCCGACCGTATCGGCCACGAGGTCTATTCGCTGCAGCGCGACGAGATCGGCGAGCTGGGCGAGGGCGCCACGACCGAGCAGATCGGCTCCATCACCATGCCGCACAAGCGCAACCCCGAGCTCTCGGAACATATCGGCACGCTCTCCCGCGTGGTCCGCGCCAATGCCGGCGCGCTGCTGGAAAGCCTGCCCCATGCCCATGAGCGCGACGGGCGTTCCTGGAAGATCGAGTGGCATGCGGTGCCGGAGCTGACGCTCGCGGCGGCCAAAGCGCTGAGCCTGACCGCCACGCTGCTCGAGCATCTCGAGGTGCGCGGCGAGCGCATGCGCCGCAACCTCGAAGCCTCCAACGGCCATATCTATTCGGAAGCCGTCATGCTGACGCTGGCCGCCAAGCTGGGCAAGCAGACGGCGCACCGGCTCATGCATCGCGCCGCCACCGAAGCGGCGCGCGCCGGGCGCCCGCTCCGTCAGGCGGTCGAAGCCGATCCCGAGATCTCCGCGCATCTGTCGCGGGGGGAGATCGACCGCCTGTTCGACGCCACCTCGCGGACGGCTCAATGCGGGGCCTTGGTGGATCAGGTGCTGGGGAGCGAGCGGTGAGGGCATCGAAGCCGCTCGAGCAGGTCGCCGACCCGCGCGAGCTGCCGCGGCTGGCGCTGATCCCCGCGCCGACGCCGCTCTTGCCGGTGCCGGCGCTGGGCCATGCGCTGGGCGGGCCTTCGCTCTGGATGAAGCGCGACGATCTCATCCCTTTCGGCTTCGGCGGCAACAAGGTTCGCGGCCTCGAGCTCATCATCGCCGACGCCCTCGAGACCGGCGCCGACACGGTGGTGACCGGCGCCGGGCCGCTGTCGAACCATGTGCGGGCGACGGCGGCGGCGGCGAGCTTCGCCGGCCTGCGGATGGTCGCCGTCTATTGGGGCACGGCGCCGGCGCGGCTCGAAGGCAATCACCGGCTGAGTGTGCTGTGGGGTGCGGAGACCCGCTTCACCGGCGAGAGCGACCGCAGCTCCGTCGATCGTGCCCTCGACGCGGAAGCCCGGCGGATTCAGGCGGAAGGCGGCCGTCCTTATGTCGTTCCGCGCGGCGGGGCCTGCGCGCTGGGCGCGATCGGCCATGTGCTGGCCGTGGCGGAGGTCATGGCGCAATGCGCCGAGACCGGGATCGACCCCGATTGCGTCCTGATGGCGGTGGGTTCGGGCGGTACCATGGCCGGCTGGCTTCTGGGCTCGCATCTCTGCGGCGTGCGATGGCGCGTCGAGGGCGTGACCGTCAGCCGGCCGGCCGTGGAAGCCCGCCAGCGCGTCGCGGCCCTGGCCACCGAAGCCGCGGAACGGCTCGGACAGCGATGGTCCCTCGCGCCGGGTGACGTGACGATCCATGACGGCTTCATCGGCGCCGGCTACGGCATCCCCTCGCCCGAGGGCGAGAGCGTCCTGGCGCTGGCCGCCCGCCACGAGGGGGTCCTGCTCGATCCGACCTATACGGCGAAGGCGCTTGCCGGTTATCGCGCCCTGGCGGCGGGCGGGCGCTACCGCGAGGACGAGACGCTGCTGTTCCTCCATAGCGGCGGGGCGCCGAGCCTGTTCGTGGGCCGGGACGGGGCACCGTGAGCGATTGGGAGCGAGCGCTGTTCGCGCCGCGCCGCGTCGCCCTGGTCGGCGCCTCGGCGACCCCGGGCAAGCTCGGCCATCTCTTCATGCAGAACCTCACCGCAGCCGATTCCGGCTTTCGCGGCGAGGTCGTCGCGGTGCATCCGAAGCTGACGGAGATCCTGGGCCGGCCCGGCTATCCGAGCCTCGCCGCCATTCCCGGCGGCGCCGATCTCGCCGTGATCGTGGCGCCGCCAGCCGAGGCGCCGGCGATCCTCGCCGATTGCGCCAAGGCGGCGGTGCCTCTCGCCGTCATCATCAGCGGCGGCTTCGCCGAGACCGGGGCCGGGGGCCAGGCGCTCGAGCGGCGCACGCTCGAGGCGGCGCGGGCCGGGGGCGTGCGCATCGTCGGCCCCAACTGCTTCGGCGTCATCAGCGCGTCCGCAGGCCTCAACGCCTCGCTCGGGCTGGGCATGCCGGCGCGGGGCGGCATCGCGCTCTATACCCAGAGCGGCGCCTACGGCATGGCGGCCTTCACGCGCTCCCAGGAGGATCTCATCGGCTTCTCCCGCGTGGTCGCCTGCGGCAACAAGGCCGACATCGACGAGACCGACATGCTCCGCGCCTTCGGCCGCGATCCGGAGACGCGGGTCATCGCCATGCTGCTCGAATCGATCGGCGATGGCCGCCGCTTCTTCGAGGCGGCCGCGGAGATCGCCCCGCGCAAGCCGATCGTCGTCCTGAAGACGGGGCGCGGGGAGGCAGGCCGGCGCGCGGCCGCGAGCCACACCGCGGCCCTCGCCACCGATACCGCCGTGACGCTGACGGCCTTGCGCCAGGCCGGCATCCATCTGGTGGAAGACGGGCTGACGCTGCTCGATCTCGCTGCGACGCTCGACCGCCAGCCGCCGCTGACCGGCCGGCGGATCGCCGTCATCACCAATTCCGGCGGCACCGGCGTCGAGCTCGCCGATCTCATGGAAGCGCAGGGCCTGCGGGTGCCGGGCCTGTCGGAAGCGCTGCAATCGGCGATCCGTCCCGCGCTGCCCGCCTATGGCTCGGCGGCCAATCCCGTCGACGTGACCACCGAATGGCGCCGCTTCCCCGAGATGTACGGCATCAGCCTGGAGGCCCTGCTGGAGAGCGACGAGGTGGACGGCGTCGTGCCGGTGCTGCTGCAGCGCTCGGCGCTGATGCCGGAGGTGACGGACCGCGTCATCGCCGCCGTCGCCGCAGCCCGCGCGCGCGGCTCGAAGAAACCGGTCCATGTCTGCTGGGTGGCGCCGGCCACCGCCGCGGAGAACCGGCAGCGGCTGCTCGCGGCCGGCATTCCCTGCCATGGCTGGCCGGCGCGAACCGCCCAGCTTCTCGCGCTGACCCGGCCTGTCGCCAGGGCGCCGGCGCGGCCGGCGGTCGACCGCCCGGTCGCCCGTCCCCGGACGGTGGGCGAGGGCGGTTGGCTGTCTTCCGATCAGGCCTTCGGGCTTTTCGCCGAGGCCGGCCTTCCGGTCGTTCCTTGGAAACTGGCGCGTTCGCGCCGCGACGCGATCGCGGGCGCCGAGGCGCTGGGCCTGCCGGTCGTGCTGAAGGCGGAGCGGGCCGGCCTGATCCACAAGTCCGACAGCGGCGGCGTGCATCTCGGCCTCGCCACGCCCGATTCCGTGGGTGCGGCCTATGACCAGGTCGCCGCACGGCTGGGAACGTCCACGGTGCTGCTGCAGCGCCAGGCACGTCCGGGGATCGAGCTCGTTCTGGGTGCTCGGCGCGACGCCAATTTCGGGCCCGTGATCATGGCCGGCCTCGGCGGCATCTGGGTCGAGGCCCTGAACGATGTCGCCCTGCGCCTGGCGCCCGTCGACGAGGCCGAGGCGCTCGCCATGCTGGACGGGCTGAAGGGCCGATCCCTGCTGGAGGGCGGGCGCGGCCGGCCGGCCATCGATCGCCAAGCGCTGGCCCGCCTCATCGCCGCGCTGTCGCGCTGGGTCGCCGGCGCCGCCTGGCTCGAAGAGCTGGATGCCAATCCGGTCATCGCCACGCCCGACGGTCTCGCCATCGTCGATCTGCGCATGCGGGCGTCCGCCACGACGCCGGCAGCCGCCGCGATTGCCTCCCATCCCTGACCCTGGCTCACCACGGACCCTGAAAGGAAACACCCCATGAGCGCCGTCACCGCCAAGCTCGACAAGCCGGCCAAGCAGACGCCGGAGGAAGCGCAAGCCGAGATCGCCGCCATGGTCGCCCGCGCGCGCCGTGCCCAGCAGGCGATCCAGAACTATGGCCAGGCAGAGGCCGATGCGCTCGTGACCGCCGTGGGCTGGCAGGTGTTCAAGAACCGGGAGGCGCTCGCGCGTCTGGCCGTCGATGAGGGCGGCTTCGGCCGCTATCAGGACAAGATCGCCAAGTTCGAGAACCGCGTCATGGGAACGCTGGCGGATATGGCCAGCATCAAGACCTGCGGGGTGGTGGAGGAGATCCCGGAGAAAGGCCTGGTCAAGATCGCCAAGCCGGTCGGCGTGATCGCGGCGCTCATTCCCACCACCGGCCCCGATGCGACCCCGCCGGTGAAGGCGCTGGGCGCGCTCAAGGCCCGCAACGCCATCGTCGTCTCGCCGCATCCCCGCACCAAGCGGACCTCGATCGCGGTGGTCGAGGCGATGCGCCAGGGTTGCCGCAGCGTGGGCGCGCCGGAGGACCTGATCCAGGTCATCGAGCAGCCCTCGATCGCCAAGACGGAGGCGCTGATGCGGCTCTCGGATCTCGTCGTCGCCACCGGCGGTGCCGCCATGGTCAAGGCCGCCTACAGCTCGGGCACGCCGGCCTATGGCGTCGGCGTGGGCAATTCCGTCCATGTCGTCGACGAGACGGCCGATCTCGACGACGCGGCCCTGATGATCGCGCGGGCCAAGACCTTCGACTATGCCACGAGCTGCCTCGCCGACAATGCGGTGGTGGCCGAGGCCCGGATCTATGACAGCTTGCGCGACAAGCTGATCGCCGCCGGCGGCCATCTCTGCACGCCGGAGCAGAAGGCGCGCCTGGCGCGGGCGATGTGGCCGGATGGCGGCCATATCCCCACCATCGACGTGGTGGCGAAGCCGGCGGGACGGATCGCCGAGCTGGCGGGCTTCGCGCTGCCCGAGGACCGCAGCTTCCTCATCGTCGAGGAGGACGGCGCGGGGCCGGATCACCCGTTCTCCGGCGAGAAGCTGTCGGTGGTGCTGGCGCTCTATCGCTATCAGGGCGGGATCGGCGGCGCCATCGACTGGGTCAACCGCATCATCGGCTATCAGGGGCTGGGCCATACCTGCGGCATCCACACCACGAACGAGGCCCATATCGAGGCGCTCGCCACGCGCACCAAGACGGCGCGGGTCATGGTCAACCAGAACCTGAACGAGGGCGCCGGCAGCCTGCGCAACGGCATGCCCTACACGCTATCGCTCGCCTGCGGCAGCTGGGGCGGCAACATCACGACCGAGAATGTCAGCGCCCGGCATTTTATGAACCTGACCTGGGTCTCGCGGCCGCTGAAGCCCCGGGCCATCACGCCCGAGACGATCTTCGGGGCCCATTGGGCGAAGCACGGCCAGTAAGGGGCCGGCCGATCGTGACGCGGGTCCTGATCGTCGGCGGGGTCGCCGCCGGGATGAAGGCCGCCGCCACAGCCCGGCGGCGGCGGCCGGAGCTCGACATCCTGGTCCTGCAGGACGAGCCCGAGGTTTCCTATTCCGCCTGCGGCCTTCCCTACTGGTTGGGCGATCCGGCGGCGATCCCGCGCGATAAGCTGATCGCGCGCAGCGTCGAGCGTTTCCGCGCCGACGGGATCGATCTCCGGGTCCGCCATCGCGTCGACGAGGTGAATCTCGACGCGCGGCGCGCGCATCTGACCGCGCTCGACACCGGCAGCCGGTCGGCCGAGCCCTTCGACCTGATCCTGTTCGCGACCGGCGCCCAGGCCTTCATGCCGCCGATCACGGTGACGACGGACGCGCCGCCGGTGCTGCCGCTGCGCAGCCTCCATGATGCGGACCGGCTGCAGCCCTTGCTCTCGCCGCCCGGACGCGCCGTCATCGTCGGCGGCGGTTATATCGGCCTGGAAATGGCCGAAACCCTGCGCCATCGCGGGTTCAGGGTGACGCTCGTCGAGGCGATGCCCCGGCTGCTGCCCGCCTTCGATCCCGCTGTCGCCGGTATCGTGGGCGAGCATCTCGCCAAGCATGGCGTCGAGGTGGTGCTCGGCGCGTCGGTGGCGCAGGTCGGCAAGGAGGGTGTCAGGCTCTCGGACGGGATCGTTCTCCCCGCCGATCACGTGCTGATGGCAGTCGGCGTCCGGCCGCGGACCGATCTGGCCGCCGCCGCGGGCGTGAAGCTCGGGGAAACGGGTGCCATCGCGGTCGACGCCGCGATGCGCACCGGCATCGCGGGTGCCTATGCCGCCGGGGATTGCGCGGAGGCGCGTCACGTCGTCTCCGGCAAGCCCGTCTGGTATCCGCTGGGCGATATCGCCAATCGCCAGGGCCGGGTCGCCGGCACCAACCTCGCCGGCGGTCAGGCGCGCTTTCCCGGCGTTCTCGGCACCGCGATCTTCAAGGTCTTCGACCTGGCGGTGGCGCGCACCGGGCTCTCGGCCGAGCAGGCGCGGCGGAGCGGATTCGATCCGGTCCCGGTCCATGCCCAGATGCCGAGCCGGGCCCGCTACATGCCCAATTCCCGGATGCTCGACGGCTGGCTGCTGGTGGACCGGCGGGACGGGCGTCTCCTGGGGGCGGAGGCCGTGGGGCCGGACGGCGTCGATAAATATATCGACATCGCCGCCACCGCCATCTGGGCGAAGCTCACGGCGGACGATCTGGCGGAGCTCGATCTCGCCTACGCGCCACCCTATTCGCCGGTCTTCGCGCCGGTCCAGGTCGTCGGCGAGCTGGCGCGAAAGCTGTAGCAGACTTCAGATCCTCGGGCTGGTTTTCGCGGCGTGGGGCGCTACCCTGTCGCCCGCATTTCCCCAGAGCCCCAAGGATGTCCCATGACCGATTCCTTTCGCCCCGCCGGCAGCTTTGTGAAGAAGGCGGTGACGAGCGACGGCGGCATCGTCGTGTCGCAGAGCCTGACCGCGGCGCGGGCCGGTGCCGCGGTGCTGGCCGAGGGCGGCAATGCGGTCGATGCCGCGATCGCGGCCGGCTTCGCGGTCGGCGTGCTCGAACCCTGGATGAGCGGCATCGGCGGTGGCGGCTACATGCTGGTGGCGATGGCGGGCGCCAAAGAGGTGCAGTGCGTCGAGTTCGGCATGGTGGCGCCCCAGGCGCTCGATCCGGCCGATTATCCGCTGACCGGCGGCACCACCCAGGCACTGTTCGATTGGCCCGCGGTCAAGGGCGACCGCAACGTCAAGGGACCGCTCTCGGTCGCCGTGCCGGGCTATGTGGAAGGGATGCGGGCCGCCCATGAGGCCTTCGCGACGCGGCCCTGGGCGCGGCTGCTCGAGCCCGCCATCGGCCTCGCCCAGACCGGCCTGCCGATCGACTGGTATGCGATGCTCTCGATCGGCGTGGCGGCGCGCGAGCTCGCGGAGAATGCGGGCGCGCGCCGGGTCTATCTGCCGGGCGGCCTGCCGCCGGCGCCCGCCGCGGCCGAAGGACCGCCGCCGCGCCTGGGGCTGGGCCAGCTCGACGTCACGCTGCGCCGCATCGCCAAGGCGGGGGCGCGCGAGTTCTACGAGGGCGAGACGGCGCGGGCCCTCGTGGCCGAGCTGCAGAAGCTCGGCGGCAAGCTCTCGCTGGCCGATCTCGCCGGCTACCGCGCGCGCATCCTGCCGGCGCTCCCCATCGCCTATCGCGACATCGAGGTGTTCGCGCCGCCGGGCCTGACCGCGGGCCCCACGCTCGCCCGCAGCCTGGCGCTGCTGAGCGAGGATATCGAAGGGTTCGCGCCCTCGGCGCCGGGGCCCGAGACCTACCGCGCCTATGCCTCGGCCCTCGACCGCGCCTATCGCGAGCGGTTCCAGACCATGGGCGATGCGGGCGACGGCGCCGCCCGTCGCGATCCCGGCAACGCCTCCTGCACCACCCATCTCTCGGTGGTGGACCGCCACGGCAATATGGTGGCGCTGACCCAGACCCTGCTGTCGCGCTTCGGCTCGAAGGTCCTGCTCGAGGAGACGGGCGTCCTGCTCAACAACGGCATCATGTGGTTCGACCCGACCCCGGGCCGGCCGAACTCGATCGCACCGGGCAAGCGGCCGCTCTCCAACATGGTGCCGACGATCCTGCGCAAGGCCGGACAGCCCTGGGCGGCGCTGGGCGCCTCGGGCGGCCGGCGCATCCTGCCCGCCGTGACCCAGGTCCTGTCCTTCCTGGTCGATTTCGGCATGGATCTGGAGGCGGCGTTCCATTGCCCGCGCCTCGATGCCAGCGGCGCCGGCGTCACGCTGGACGAGCGCCTGCCGGCTGAGGTCGCGGCCGCGATCGACCGCAGCCTCACCGTCCGGCGCGGGGCGCTCGACCTGCACCCGGTGCTGTTCGCCTCGCCCAACGCGGTCATGCGGGATCCGGCCAAGGGCCGCAATCGCGGCATGGCCGATATCGCCTCGCCCTGGTCGGGGGCGGCGTCCGAAGCGTGAGGGCGAGGCAGGCAGGCTGACCGTCCGGCCAAGCCGCACCGATTCCCCGTCGTAAGGCTGTCCTATCTCCCAAGGTGGCCTATCTCCCAAGGTGGATTGACCCCGGGGCGATCCGCCTTGGATGATGGCGGCCTCGCAAGGACTGCCAATCCACGGCCGGGACCGGAAATCTCCGCAACCTGGCCTCGTTCGGATGCATAACGGGGAGCGTTTTCATGACACTGCGCCTGACCCGCAGGGCCGCGATCGGCCTTGCTTTCGCCTGTGGCCTGCTGCTGGGCAGCGGCCACGCTTCGGCCGAGAAGATCGTCATCTCCAACTGGGACGGCTACATGCCGGCCGATCTCCTGGCCAATTTCACCAAGGAGACCGGCATCGAGGCCGAGATGTCGGTCCATGCCACCAACGAAGAGATCATGGGCAAGGTCGTGGCCGGCGGCGGCAAGGGCTATGACGTGCTCTTCGTCTCCAGCCCCTTCGTCGAGGCGCTGCAGAACCTGAAGCTGATCGCGCCGCTCGACGCCGGCAAGATCCCCAATCTCGCCAACCTCTATCCTGAGGCGCGCACCCTTGCCTACGACCCGGGCAACGCCCATTCGGTGCCCTATGCCTGGGGCACGACCGGGCTCTGCTACCGTTCGGACCTGGTGAAGGCGGCGCCCACGAGCTGGATGGACCTGCTGAAGCCCTCGGCCGACCTCAAGGGCCGGATCACCATGCTCGCGACCGACCGCTGGCTGATGGCGGCGGGCGAGAAGGCGCTGGGCTATTCGGTCAACACCACCGACGCGGACGAGATCGCCAAGACCAAGGCGCTCCTGATCGAGGCCAAGAAGAACCTGCTCGCCTATGACGACACCACCTTCTACTCGAAGCTGGTCTCGAGCGAGGCGGTGCTGGTCCATGCCTGGGACGGCTGGTGCAATTACGGCATCGCCGAGAACCCGGCGATCAAGTTCGTGATCCCGAAGGAAGGCAGCGACATGTGGGTCGATACCATGGTCGTGACCGCCGCCTCCGAGCACAAGGACGCTGCCATGGCCTTCATCAACTATGTGCTGCGGCCGGAGGTTCATCGCTGGGTGGCGGAGAACATCCTCTACAAGGTGCCGAACCAGAAGGCGATGGAAGGGCTCGATCCCAAGCTGATCGAGCAATATCCCAATATCGGCATCGCGCCCGCCGACCTGATGAAGGAAGAGCAGCTGCGCGACCTCGGCAAGGCGCAGAAGGACTATACCCGCGCCGTGACCGAGATCACCTCGGCGCAGTAACCTCGAGCCCGAGAAACGGAGCCGCCGCGGAGGCAACCGCGGCGGCTCCGGCTTCCCGTCCCTTGAGCACCCTCACCGTTCCCGCTTCCCCGCGCCCTTCGTCGGCCGCCCGCGCGCGCGCCGGCCTCCTGGCGCTGCCGCTGGGCTGGATCGCGCTGTTCCTGGTGCTGCCCTGCGCGCTGATCGTGGTGCTGAGCTTCTTCGAGCGCGGCACCTATGGCGGCATCGACTACATCTTCACGCTGGAGAATTACCAGCGTGCCGCCGACCCGCTCTATCTCGGGATCCTGCTGACCTCACTCAAGATCGCAGGGTCCGCCACGTTGATCGCCTTCCTCCTGGGCTATCCCGCGGCCTACCTGATCGCGACCGCCCCGGCCCACTGGCAGAAGGTCCTGCTGCTGCTGGCGGTGCTGCCCTTCTGGACCAACTACCTGATCCGCACCTATGCCTGGATCGTGATCCTGAACCGGCAGGGGCTGATCAACGGGTTCCTCGCCTGGCTCGGTATCGCCAGCGAGCCAGTGGACCTGCTCTATAACGAGTTCGCGATCCTAGTCGGGCTCGTCTATGCCTACCTGCCCTTCATGATCCTGCCGCTCTATGCCGCGATCAACCGGCTGCCGCCCGACCTGATCGAGGCCTCGACCGACCTGGGCGCCACCGGCTTCACCAGCTTCCGCCGGGTCACCCTGCCGCTGACCGTGCCGGGGGCCGCGGCCGGCGCCATCTTCGTCTTCGTCTACAGCATGGGGAATTTCATCACCCCCGATCTCCTGGGCGGCGGGCGCACGGTGATGGTCGGCAACCTGATCTACGACCAGTTCCTCACGGCCCGCGACTGGCCCTTCGGCGCCGCGCTCTCCTTCATCCTGATGGGGGTGATGATGGCGCTCCTGAGCTTCCAGGCCTTCCTCGTGAACCGCGCCCGGCGGATCGGCACCTATGACTGACGCCAGCCCCCTGGCCCGGCTCCAGGGCCGCTTCACGCGCCGGCTTTTGCGGGCGCATGCGGCGCTGATCTATCTCTTCCTCTATGGCCCGATCGTCACGCTGATCGTGCTGTCCTTCAACGCCGGCGGCATGCCGACCGCCTGGACCGGCTTCTCCTTCAAATGGTACGGAGTCCTGGTCCAGAACCCCGAGATCCTCAAGTCGGTCGCCAACAGCCTCCTGGTGGCCTTCGCCGTGACCGCGATCTCGACCGCCGGCGGCACGCTCCTGGCCTTGGGGCTCGAGCGCGGCCGGCCCTCGACGCTGCTCGACAGCTTCGTCATGGTGCCGATGATCATCCCCGACATCGTGCTGGCGATCGCATTGCTCTCCTTCTACACGCTGCTCCAGTTCACGCTGGGGCTCTACACCATCGTCCTGTCGCAGAGCGTGTTTGTGATCGCCTTCGCCGCCGCGGTGGTCCGCACCCGGCTGCGCAATTTCGACCGCTCCGTGATCGAGGCCTCGATCGACCTCGGCGCCGGCGCCTGGACCACCTTCCGGCGCGTGACCCTGCCGATCATCCTGCCCGGCGTGATCGCGGCGGCCATGCTCTCCTTCACCCTCTCGGTCGACGATTTCGTGATCGCCTATTTCTCCGCCGGTGCCGGCAGCGGCTCCACCACCTTCCCCATGAAGATCTACGCCATGATCCGCTTCGGCGTGACGCCCGAGATCAATGCCATCGCCACCCTGCTGCTGCTGGTGAGCTTCACCCTCATGCTGCTGGCCCAGCGCTTCAGTCGCGATACCGGGCGGGGCTCCGGCGCATGACCGCCCTCATCGGCATCGGCGGCGTGGAAAAGGCGTTCGGACCGGTCACGGCCCTGGCCGGGATCGAGCTCGAGATCCGCGAGAACGAGTTCTTCGCCCTGCTGGGGCCCTCGGGCTGCGGCAAGACCACGCTCCTGCGCATCCTGGCGGGGTTCGAGACGCCCGACCGCGGCCGGATCACGCTGGACGGCAAGGACTTAATTGCGATCCCGCCCAACCGCCGGCCGATCAACATGATGTTCCAGTCCTATGCCCTGTTCCCGCATATGACGGTCGAGGGCAACGTGGCCTATGGGCTGGAGATGGAGGGGGTGCGGGGGGCCGAATTGAAGCGGCGCGCCGCCGAGGCGCTGGCCCTGGTGCAGCTCGAAGGGGTGGCGGGGCGCAAGCCGCATCTGCTCTCGGGCGGCCAGCGCCAGCGGGTGGCGCTCGCCCGCGCCCTGGTCAAGCGGCCGCGCCTGCTGCTGCTGGACGAGCCCCTGGCCGCCCTCGACAAGAAGCTGCGCGACCAGATGCGGCTGGAGCTCAAGCGGCTGCAGCACGGTACCGGCATCACCTTCCTGATTGTCACCCACGACCAGGAGGAAGCCCTGGTCATGGCGGACCGCATCGCCCTGATGGATCAGGGACGAATCGCCCAGCTCGGCTCGCCGCGGGCGCTCTATGAGGAGCCCGCCAGCCGCTTCGTCGCCGATTTCATCGGGGTCACGAACCTGATCGAGGGCCGGGTCGCGGCGCAGGGCTTCGCGGCCGACGGCCTCTCCCGGCTCCTGCCGGCCCCGCCGGGGGTCCTGGCGGCGGGCACGCCGGCTGCCCTGGCGATCCGGCCGGAGCGGATTCGCGTGCGGCCCGCCGCTGCCACGGCCTCAGGACAGGGCCTGGAGGGCCGCATCGAAAGCATCGCCTACCTGGGCCAGGACCTCATTCTTCATGTCCGAGTGGCCGGCCTTGTACGGCCTCTGGTGGCGCGCCTCGGCACGGGGCTGGAGTCGCTACCCGACATGACAGAGGGGGCTTCGGTGACATGCGACTGGACCGCGGAGCGGGCGCGGCTGCTCACGAACTGATCGATACGACGATAGGCGCGCTGGACAAGAACGCGGCGAAACGGAACACTCATCGTCTCGGATCGTAGAGTCCGGCGAACGCGCACCGGCGCGTTCGATATCCACCTTGAGGGGGAGGATTATGTCTAGAAAGCCGAGAAGGAAGACCGCGAAGAAGAAGGTCGCCAAGAAGAAGTCGGCCGCCAAGAAGAAGACTGCGAAGCGGAAGGTTGCGCCCAAGCGCAGCGCGAAGAAGAAGGTCGCCAAGAAGGTCGCGAAAAAGAAGGCCGCTGCCAAGAAAGTGGCGGTGAAGAAGGCGGCGGCGCCCAAGCCCGCTCCGGCTCCCAAGCCGGCGCCCGCTCCGGCACCGAAGCCCGCTGCGGTTGCGCCGAAGCCGGCACCCGCGCCGGCGCCGATCAGCCACAGCCCGGCCGAGCCAAAGCCGGCCCCGGCCGCTTCGACCTGGGCCCCCGGGCCGGAGTCCGACAAGCCTCAGTAAGGGACCGGGAACGACAGGCGAGTGGCATGATCGACGAGGATGAATGATGGCGAAGGCGGCGAGAAAGAAGGCGAAGACCAAGGCCAAGAAGAAGACAGGGGCGGCGAAAAAGACATCAGCGAAGCGAGCGGCAGGGCCCAAGACCGCCGCCAAGCGCAAGGCCGCCAAGACGAACTCCGCCCGCAAATCCGCCGCCGGCGCCACATCCAAGCGATCATCGGCATCCAAGGCCAGGAAGGCCGCGGCCAAGCCCAAAGCGACGCCGAAGAAAAAGGTCGCGCCGAAGCCGAAGAAACCCGCGGCTTCGGCGCCCCTTGCGCCGGCCAAGGCCGGCCCGGCGACACCCTCCGCGCCGCGCCCCGCCCTCAAGAAGAAGGGCAAGCGCGTCGTGCTCTATCCCGAGGCCGCCTTCGGGCCGGCGCTCAATTGCGTCGGCATCGCCCAGCGGCTGCGCGAGATGGGCCATGAGCCCATCTTCGTCTGCGACAAGGGCTTCAAGGGCGTGTTCGAGGGCTATGGCTTCGAGGAGAAGCTGGTCGACATGTCGGGCGGCATGCCCGACGAGGAGGCCGCCCGCTTCTGGTCGGATTTCATCGCCCAGCATCTGCCGCACTTCAAGCTGTCGCCGATCGAGCAGATCCCGACCTATGTCGTGCCGGTCTGGGAGATGATCGTCGACACCGCGGTCAACTCGCACGAGATGCTGCTGGCGCATCTGCAGAGCCTCAAGCCCGACGTGGTCTGCGTCGACAACGTGATCCTGTTCCCGGCCATCAAGATGATCGGCAAGCCCTGGATCCGGATCATCTCCTGCTCGGAGAACGAGGTGGCGGACCCGGACATTCCGCCCCATCTCTCGGGCTGCGGCGAGAACGACAAGGCCTGCTTCCAGGCCTTCGAGGCGGAATTCCTGAAGCAGGTGAAGCCGGCCCATGACCGCTTCAACGCCTTCCTCGCCAAGGTCGGCCATCCTTCCTACGAGCTGGGCGAGTTCTTCGAGACCTCGCCCTATCTGAACCTGCTGCTCTATCCGAAGCATCTGCGCTTCAAGCGGCGGCACGCGCTCGATCCCAAGCGCTTCCAGTATCTCGACGGCTGCGTGCGCGACGAGGGCGAATACAAGGTGCCGAAGTTCGCCGCCAACGAGGGCAAGCCGCTCATCTATGTGAGCTTCGGCAGCCTGGGCTCGGCCGATGTCGAGCTCTACAAGCGCATGATCGCCCTCTTCGGCAGGCTGCCCTATCGCTTCCTGATGAATGTCGGCGACTATATCGACCAGTACCACGACGTTCCCGGCAACGTCCATCTGGAGAAATGGTATCCGCAGCCGGCCGTGATCCCGCATGTGGATCTCTTCATCCATCATGGCGGCAACAACAGCTTCAACGAGGCGCTCTATTTCGGGAAGCCCGCGATCATTATGCCCTATTGCTGGGACGGGCTCGACAACGCGACCCGCATCCAGGATACGGGCTATGGCGCCAAGCTGCCGCGCTATGCCTGGAGCGACGACGAGCTCGCCGGCACGATCGCGCGGCTCATCGGCGACGGGGCGATGAAGCTCAAGCTCGGGACCTGCGCCCGCTACATGCAGTCGCAGAACGGACCCGAGAAGGCCGCGCGCCTGATCGCCCGGGTGGCCGAGGAGCCGCGCCTGGCGGAGGGCGTGTCTTGAGGATCGAAGGTTCCTCGGCGCCGCATATCCATCCGGCGAAGAGCTACAGCGACCTCGTCGATTGGGGCGACCAGCCCGATGCGATCGAAGGCCGTTCCCATTCCAGCGGACGGCTCCTGTGGAAGCGCGACGAGAACGGCGAGCGCACGGTCGAGAGCGGGCTCTGGGTGGTGACGCCGGGCTCCTGGCGCCTCTCCATTCCGGGCGACGAGATCTGCTATTTCCTCTCGGGCCGCGCCACCTATACCGAGCATAACGGCGAGACCATCGAGGTCGGGCCCGAGACGGTGGTGCATTTCCCCTCGGGCTGGACCGGGCGCTGCGACGTGCATGAGACGCTGCGCAACACTTACATGCTGGCGCGCACGCCGACCGCGCTCGACCGCGGCGCCTCGCCCGTGATGCGCAACCCCCTGACGCAGGGCGCGCTGGTCGATTGGGGCCCCGTGCCCACCATGATCGAGGGCCAGTCCCTGACCTCGGGCAAGCTGCTCCACAAGGGGCCGGGCGGGCGCAGCGAGACCGGCATCTGGATCTGCACACCGGGCTATTGGAACTGCCACGTCACCAGCGACGAATACTGCCATTTCATCGCCGGGCGCTGCACCTACACGCATGAATCGGGCGAGACCATCGAGATCCGCCCCGACACGGTCGCCTTCTTCCCCAAGGACTGGAAGGGCACCTGCCGCATCGAAGAGACCATGCGCAAGGTCTATATGATCCGGTGACGCTTCGCTTGATCCCCTCCCCCGTTCAGGGGGAGGGTCAGGGAGGGGGCGGCTCGGTATCGACATCGCGTCATCCCTCTTCCTAACCTTCCCCCTCAAGGGGGGAAGGGACATGAGATCGCGAAATCGCAACACACATTCCACGCCACAAGAATGACGCCCCCGCCGCGCTAGCGCCGAGCCGTCCAACGGCGTCATGCTCGCAGCACCTGACATGCGGCCCATCGCGAGGAGACATCTCATGGCCGGCAAGCCCAAGCCCGTTCCGGAAGGCCACCACAGCGTCACGCCCTATCTGATGGTCGCGGGCGCGGCCCAGGCGATCGCGTTCTACGAGAAGGCCTTCGGTGCCAAGGAGGCGCTGCGCCTGCCCATGCCGGACGGGCGCATCGGCCATGCCGAGATCACGGTTGGCGATTCGCGGATCATGCTGGCCGACGAGTATCCCGAGATGAATGCCAAGGCGCCGCCTGCCTATGGCGGCTCGCCGGTGCATCTCCATCTCTATGTGCCCGATGTCGATGCGGTGGCGAAATCGGCGCTCGCCGCCGGCGCCAAGGAAGTGCGGCCGGTGCAGAATCAGTTCTATGGCGACCGGAGCGGCAGCTTCCAGGATCCCTTCGGCCATGTCTGGCATATCGCGACCCATGTCGAGGATGTGCCGCTCGAGGAGATCGCGAAGCGCGCGGCCGCCGCCATGGCGAAGAAGGCGCTGAACTGATCGGCCTCCCGCGAACCCACGTCCTGGTCTAACCTCGCCTCCTTGCGGCCCCGCCGGGGTCTTCATCGAGGAGGGGTGGCATGGCCGAGGCCAGGTTCGATCCGTTTGCGGGCGCGATCTTCGTCGATCACGAATGGCGGGTCCCGCCGGCGCTGCGGCGCAAGCCCGTGATCGATCCCGCGAACCTCGAGCACGTCGGCGAGATCGCCCAGACCGACGAGGAAACCCTGGCCCCGGTGCTGGCGAAGGCCGTCGCGGCGCAGCGCGACTGGGCTTCGCTCGATGCCAAGAGCCGCGCCGGCCTGCTGCATCGCCTGGCGGATTCGATCGAGAGCCAGGGCCATCGCGAGACCGCGACCCTGATGGTGCGCGAGATGGGCAAGCCCTATGCCGAGGCGGTGGGCGAGCTCATGAACGTGGCGCCGATCTTCCGCTATTTCGCCGAGCTCGCGCGCGACGAGGGCGGGCAGGTGGCGGGGCCGACCTCGCCCGGCGGCCTGCAATGGATGCGCTGGCATCCGGTGGGCGTCAGCGCCCATATCCTGCCTTTCAATTTCCCGATCGTGCTGATGGCCTTCACCGTCGCGGCCTCGCTCGCCGCCGGCAACGCGGTGATCGTCAAGCCGGCCGAAGCGACGTCGCTCTGCACGCTGCATTTCATGCGCCATTTCCGCCTGCTTCCCGCAGGTCTGGTCGCCTGCGTGACGGGCGGCCCCGAGACGGCGCAGGGTCTGATCAAGGCGCCCGCGGTGGGCGCCGTCGCCTTCACCGGCAGCGCCGAGGTGGGGCGCAAGGTCGCCGGCCTCTGCGGCGAGCTGATGAAGCCCTGCGTGATCGAGGGCGGCGGCAGCGATCCGATGATCGTGATGGACTCGGCCCCGGTCGATGTCGCCGCGGCCGCAGCGGTCACCGCCGCTTTCCATCTCTCGGGCCAGATCTGCACCGCGGCCGAGCGCCTCTATGTGCACGAGGCGGTCCATGACGAGTTCGTCGCCGCGATGGCAACCCGCACGCGCGCGCTCCGGGTGGGGCCGGGCATGGGCCGCGTCGAGATCGGCCCGCTGGTGAGCGAGGCCGCCCGCGACAAGGTGATGGCGCTGGTCGACGACGCCGTGGCCAAGGGGGCGACGATCGTCTGCGGCGGCCGCGTGCCGCCGCAATTCAACAAGGGCTGGTTCTACGAGCCGACGATCCTCACCGGCTGCCGCCCCGAGATGGCGATCCTGCAGCAGGAGACCTTCGGCCCCGTGGCACCGATCTGCAAGGTGACGAGCCTCGAGGAGGCCATCGCGCTCGCCAACCGCACGCGCTACGGGCTGGGCGCCTCGATCTACACGACCAGGCTCGAGGAGGCGATGGCGGCGACCGAGCGGCTCGAGGCCGGCATGGTCTGGGTCAACAATGTGCTGGGCGACAACGAGGCCTTGCCCTTCGGCGGCTGGAAGGCCTCGGGGCTCGGCCGGTCGCTGAGCCGCATCGGCCTCAACAGCTTCCGGCGCGCCAAGATGGTGATGCTCGATCCCAAGCCCGAGCTGCAGGGCTGGTGGTATCCCTACACGGACGCCTTCTTCGCCGAGCGCGAGGCGCTCTAGGAGCGGCGCACAGCAATGTCACCATCGCGGCAGCCGCTCTTCGTCCGGAGAGAAGCCGGGGTGCGGGTGACGGGAGCCGGTCCTTGGGGCGCGATGCAAAGATCGGGATAGGCCAAGCACCCTCGTGTTTTGCGCGCGAATCTTCATCCGATCTTCGGCCCAACCATCGATCCTTTGCACCATGTTCCGGCAACCGATGGCGGTGTGTGCGATTATCCGATTGTGCACCGGAAATTCCCGCAACGCGAAACAGACGGGTTGACTCGCGGGAGCGATGGCGCAACGCTTGATCCTGTCGATCGCCCGATGGCGACGACCAGCGGAACGTCCCTGCGGGACGACCCGATGGCCAAGCCAGGCGGCGTTGGACATCGCGAGCAACAACGCAGGAGGGTGCCAGCCCGCATGACTCCACCGGGCATAAAATCCCGGCCCCGCCGCGACGCGGGGCCACGATCCCGCTAATGCCGGACCCTGCCGGCTCGCACCGGCGGGATCGCTGAAAATCTGGAGACTGGAAACGCGCGACCGCAACGGTACGCGCGAGACATGGGTTCGCAAGAACCTTGGGCGAGCCGAAGAGGCTGGCCGAAGACAAGCCCCGACCGGGGTCACTCCCCGGCGGGGTTTTGTTGTGCGGGATTGCCGTCCGCCGGAACCACCGGTCAGGCGCCGGGGTCTTCGGCAATCCGCTTGATCGCCGCGAGCTTCCTGATCGTCACGCGCTGGCGGCTGGTCGTGATCATCCCCGTCTTTTCCCAGGCGGTCAGGATGCGGCTGGCGGTGTGCAGCGTGGCGCCGCACATGGCCGCTACGTCCTTGCGGGTCAGAGGGAAGCCGATCGTCGTGCCGGTGCCGTCCGCCTGTCCGGCCTGCGCGGCCAATCGAAGGAGCATATGCGCGATGCGGGATTCGACCCGTTGGGTGGCCAGCTCGCGAAGCCGCTCCTGGGCCTCGCGCAGCCGCGTGCCGATGATCCTGACGATGTTCAGGGCGATCCGGGGGTGCCGCTCGATCAGATCGAGCAGGGCCGCCTCCGTCCAGCTGATCTCCGTCGAATCGACCATGGTCACCGCCTCGGCCGGATATTGGCGATCGGTGAAGAGGGCCACCGTTCCGAACATCTCGCCGGGACCGATGAAGCGGACCACCAGCTGGGCGCCGTCCTCATCCGATTGGGCGATCCGGATACTCCCTTCGATCAGGGCGTGACAGCGATCGGCCGCTTGGCCCTGCGCGAAAACCGTCACATTTTTCGGGAGATGGCGCAGGCGCGCGCAATTCATGACGTCAGCCAATGCCGGCTCAGACAGGCCGAGAAACAACTCCATTCCCGGCAGGAGTCCCGGAGCGGGCATTGGGGCGCGATTCATGCCCCTCAGTCTAGCGGCGGCCGGAACCGGGTGGGAGCGATTTGCGCTGGCGCAACGACGGCCGCAGGCCCGCCGGGCGAGGATTCGGATCGGCAATATCGACGCGGCATCGCCGTCTTCGCGCCGGCGATCCGCGAGACGGGGCCTTGGCCCCCGAGGCAGCGCGAGGCACGGAAAACCATGGATGGTGTCGTCGTCGCACGGGCCCTTCATGTCCTGTCGGTGGTCGTCTGGATCGGCGGCCTGTCGATGGCGACCACGGTTGCCTTGCCGGCCGTCCGCGACGGAAAGCCGGGCGGCGATCGGCTGCAGGCCTTTCAGGCGATCCAGAGCCGCTTCGTCTGGCAGGCAAGGATGGCGGTTCTTCTGGTCGGGCTGACCGGCCTCTACATGGTGGAACGGCTCGGGCTCTGGGAGCGGTTCCGCTCGACGCAGTTCTGGTGGATGCACGCCATGGTCGGGCTCTGGCTGCTCTTCGCGCTCATCCTGTTCGTGGCCGAGCCTCTCGTCCTGCATCGGCATTTCCATCGATGGGCCGCGGCACGGCCAGACGCGGCCTTCGCATGGCTGCACCGGGCTCATTGGCTGCTGTGGGCACTGGGTCTCGTCACCGTTTTCGGCGCGACCGCCGGCAGTCACGGATGGTCGATGTTCTGAAAGCCGGGCTGCGCGTTGCGGCCGAGGCGGCGTCTTCATGAGACGGTTCAAAGTGGGGAGAGAAAGAGATGATCGCGGCAACATCGGTGAATGATCGGTCGGGGAAAGATCCCGTCAGCAATGTCCTGAAATGGATTCTGCTCGCGGTCGGCATCGTGACCTTCGCCCTTCTCGGCTGGACGACGGATCTCACCTACAAGGCCTCGCCGCCCTTTCCGGACCGTTTCGTCGGAACCGACGGGACGCTCGTCATGTCCGCCGCCGACATCCAGGCCGGCAAGGCCGGTTTCCAGAAGGCCGACCTCATGGATTACGGCAGCCTCTACGGCATGGGCTCCTATTTCGGCGAGGATTATACGGCCTCCAACCTGGTCCGGCTCGCGACGCTGACCGAGGCCAACATCGCGAAAGCCAGGACCGGCAAGGCCGTGGCCGAGCTGACGGCGGAAGAGCAGGCCTCGGTCCGGGCGGCGATGCAGGTCGAGCTTCAGGGTATCGATCTGAGCCAGTCGGTCGCCGTGCTTCCCGATGCCGTCGCGTCCGCGATCGCGACGCTGCGCGACGAGATCGCGGCCGCGCTGCTGCGTCACGATTTCGACAAGGGATGGACCCAGGCCTACAGCCTCGACGAGGAGAGTGCCGCCCGCACCGCGGATTTCCTGATCTATTCCTCGCTCACGACCGTCGCCCGGCGACCGGGGACCACGGTGTCGTGGACACAGAACTGGCCCTTCGAGCCGCTGGTCGGCAATGCGCCCACCACCAGCACCTTCCGGTGGACCTGGATCAGCTTCTGCTTCACTTTTTTCGCGTTCGGCGCGGTGCTCTTCATCTACGAGCGCTACCTGAACGGGCCCGACCGGGCGCCCATGGACCCGGTGCTGGCGAAGTTCGCGCCGCTCACCCCGAGCCAGCGTCGGATCTGGAAATATTTCCTGGTCGTCGCCGCCGTGCTGCTGCTGCAGATCCTGGTCGGATCGATCATGGCCCACTACTACTCGGACCGGACGAGCTTCTACGGAATCGAGGTCGACCGCTTCCTGCCCTTCAATTTCCTGCGCGATGTCCATATCCAGTCGCCGATCGTCTGGATCGGGCTTTCCTGGATCGGCGCGGGCCTGTTCCTGGCGCCCGCGATCAGCGGCGGCGAGCCCAAGGGCCAGGGCTTCCTCGTCGACCTGCTGTTCTGGGTGACGCTGCTGATCGTGGTCGGTGCGCTCGCCGGCAATTATCTCGGCATCATGGGCTATATCCGCGAAGGGTGGTTCTGGTTCGGCAACCAGGGCCTGTCCTACATCCAGCTCGGCCGTGCCTGGCAGATCGGCTTCTTCGCCGGTCTCGCGATCTGGAGCCTGCTCGTGCTCCGCGCGCTCTGGCCGAGTGGCGCGAGGCTGGCGGCCGCCACCCGCCAGTTCTGGACCGGCCGCATCAAGCTCGAGCATCTGATCTGGGCTTCGACCGTCAATATCGCGCTGCTCTATGCCTGCGGCATGATCCCGCTCACCGGCATCGAGAAATCATTCACCATCACCGATTTCTGGCGCTGGTGGGTGGTCCATCTCTGGGTCGAGCAGTCCTTCGAGTTCTTCGCCGCCGCGATCAGCGCCTATCTGCTGATGGCCGTCGGGCTGGTGTCGCGCCAGCTCGCCGAGCGCTCGGTCTATTTCGAGCTGATCCTGATCTTCCTCGGCGGCGTGCTGGGCACCGGCCATCATCTCTATTGGGCGGGCGCGCCGGGCCTGTGGGTTCCGCTCGGCACCATGTTCTCCTTCATCGAGGTGCTGCCGCTGGTCCTGCTGGTCATCGAGGCGATCCAGCACCACCGGCTGATCAAGACGCATGGCGATTTCAAATATGGGCTCGCCTACATCTACATCATCGGGGCGGCCTTCTGGAACTTCGTCGGCGCCGGCGTGTTCGGCGGCGGCACGCTCAATGCGCCGCTCGTGAACTATTACGAGCACGGCACCTTCCTGACGCTCAACCACGCCCACACGGCGCTGTTCGGCGCCTTCGGGCTGCTCGGCATCGGGCTGGTCTATTTCTGCCTGCGCTATGCCGCGGGCGAGATCCACGCCTTCGGCGAGACGGTGGGGCGGTGGGCCTTCTGGCTCTATAACGGCGGGCTGGTTCTCTGGATCCTCTTCAACTTCTTCCCGATCGGCTGGCCGCAGCTCGATGCCGTCTACGAGCATGGTCTCGCCTACGCGCGCAGCCAGGCCTTCTATGACGGTACCGCCTTCTGGCAGTGGATGCGCTTCCCCGGCGACGTGGTCTTCGCGCTGGGCGCGTTGCTGATGGCGTGGGATTTCATCGTGAAGTCGCGCCCGTTGCTGCCGCGCTTCGCCCTGCGGCTGCTGCCGGGGGGCCGCGCGCGGCAGCCGGCGGCGGCCGAATGAGCATCGCGGCGACGGAGAGGAGAGCGTCCTTGCCGGTGCTGCTGACCCAGGGCTTCAGGCCGTTCTTCCTGGCGGCGGGCCTTTGGGCAGCGGCGGCGCTCGCCCTCTGGATCCTCGTCCTGACGAACGGCCTCGCGCTGCCCAGCCGCTTCGACCCGCTCGCCTGGCATATCCATGAGATGCTGTTCGGCTTCGTCATGGCGGCCATCGCCGGCTTCCTGCTGACCGCGATCCCCAACTGGACCCGCCGGCTGCCGGTCCGGGGCGTCCCGCTGGCCTGGCTCGCCGGCTCGTGGCTGCTGGGCCGGATCGCCTGCCTGGTTTCGGCAGGCCTGCCGCCATGGCTGGCGATCGTTGCGGACCTTCTCTTCCCCGCAAGCCTGGTCCTCGTCGTCGCGCGTGAGATTGTCGCCGGGCGGAACTGGCGCAATCTTCCGATGGTGGCGCCCGTAGCCCTTCTCGGCGTCGCCAATCTGCTGATGCATCTCGAAGCCGCTGGCGTGAACCTGCCGTTTGGCCTGGGTTGGCGGCTGGGGCTCGCTGCCGTGACCGTGCTGGTCTCGGTGGTTGCCGGCCGGATCGTGCCGAGCTTCACGCGGAACTGGCTGGCACGGCACCCGGGCTCGGCCCTGCCGGCCCCTCATGGCAAAGTCGACCGGGTGGCGCTCGGCATCCTTCATGCCGGCCTGCTCGCCTGGGCGTTCTTTCCGGAGATGAAGGCCGTGGGTGCGGTCCTGCTGGCCGGTGCGGCGCTCAATCTCTGGCGCCTCCTGCGCTGGCATGGCGAAGCGACAGCGGCGGAACCGCTGCTGCTGATCCTCCATATCGGTTATGGCTGGCTGGTGCTGGGGGCAGCGCTCCTCGGCCTGGCCCAGTTCGACCTCGGCGTGCCGCAGAGCGCCGCGATCCATGCCCTGACGGCCGGCGCGATCGGGACGATGATCCTGGCCGTGATGACGCGCGCCACGCGCGGACATACCGGGCGCGAGCTGTCAGCCGACCGCGTCACCAGCCTGATCTATGCGCTCGTGACCCTGGCTGCCATCATGCGCGTCGCGGCGGCTTTCATCGGCGCCTGGACTCTGCCGCTGCTCGTCGCTTCGGCCGGCTTCTGGATTGCCGCTTTCGCCGGCTTCCTGCTGCGATATGGGCCGATGCTGACGAGCTTGCGTCCCGCTCCCTAGCGGACTCAGAACGCCTCGATCGGCATCCCCGCCAGCGCGCCTTTGCCGGCCATGACCAAGGCGAAGGGTGCCGAATGCTCGGGCAGGATGCGCTCGAGATAGAAGCGGGCGCAGGCGAGCTTGGCCTTGTAGAACTCGGCCTCTTCGCCGTTCTGCTTGGCGAGCGCGATCTTGGCCATCCGCACCCAGAGCGTCGCGAAGACGGTGTAGCTGAAGAGCTTGAGATAATCGGGTGCCACGGCCGCGGCGGCCTCCGGGTCCTTCAGGCCGGTCTCGGCGACGAAGGCCGTCGCCTGCTGCAGCCGCGCGAAGCATTTGGCGAGCGGCAGGACGAACTCGCCCAGCGCCGGGTCCGTCATGCTTTCCTCGATGAAGGCGGCGGTCGGGTGGAAATAGCGGCGCAGCAGCCGGCCCATCGAGAGGCTGAGCTTGCGCCCGACCAGATCCAGCGCCTGGATGCCGTTGGTGCCTTCATAGATCTGGGTGATGCGGGCGTCGCGCGAGAACTGCTCCATGCCGTTGTCGCGGATATAGCCATGGCCGCCCCAGACCTGCATGCCGAGATTGGCGGCCTCGAAACCCAGATCGGTCAGCGCCGCCTTCACGATCGGCGTGAGCAGCGCCACCAGATCGTCGGCCGCCTCGCGCGCCGCGGGATCGGGATGCTTCAGGGAGACGTCGAGCTCCTTGCCGACCCAGAGCGCCAGCGCGCGGGCCGCCTCGGTCTTGGCCCGGATGGTGAGCAGCATGCGGCGGATGTCGGAATGGACGATGATCGGATCGGCCGGCTTGTCGGGCGCCTGCGGCCCTTGCGGCGCGCGGCCCTGCAGGCGCTGCTTCGCGTAATCGCGCGCTCCCTGATAGGCGGCCTCGGCGATGCCCAGACCCTGCACGCCGACGCCGAGACGCGCGGCGTTCATCATGGTGAACATCGCCGACATGCCCTTGTGCGGGCGCCCCACCAGCCAGCCGGTGGCGCCGTCGAACGCCATCTGGCAGGTGGGCGAGGCATGGATGCCCATCTTCTTCTCGATCGCGATGCAGGAGAGGGCGTTGCGCGGTCCTGGGCTGCCATCGGGCTTGGGCAGGAATTTCGGCACCAGGAACAGGCTGATGCCGCGCGTGCCGGCCGGCGCATCGGGCAGGCGGGCCAGCACCAGATGCAGGATGTTGTCGGTCAGGTCGTGCTCGCCGGCCGAGATGAAGATCTTGTTGCCGGTGATCTTGAAGCTGCCGTCGGGCTGCGGCTCGGCCTTGGTGCGCACGAGGCCCAGGTCGGTGCCGCATTGCGGCTCGGTCAGGCACATGGTGCCAGCCCATTCGCCGGTGGTGAGCTTCGGCAGGTAGAAGCTTTTCAGCTCCGGTGAGCCGTGCAGCGCGATCGCGTTGTAGGCGCCGTTGGAAAGGCCGGGGAACATGCCGAAGGAGAGATTGGCCGAGCAGATGATCTCCTCGACCGCGAAGCTCACCAGCTTGGGCAGGCCCTGCCCGCCATAGTCGGGATCGTTCGCGAGCGAGATCCAGCCGCCTTCGGCAAAGGCTTTGTACGCTTCCTTGAAGCCCGGCGGCGTGGTGACGACGCCGTTGGCGAGCTGCGAGCCCGTCTCGTCGCCGGGCCGGTTGAGCGGCACCAGCTGCTCCTCGCAGAAGCTCGCCGCCGCATCGAGGATGCTGTCGACCAGCTCGGGCGTCGCGTCGGCATAGCCCGGCAGCTCGGCGAGCTTGGAGTCGTCCAAGAGCTCATGCAGCACGAAGCGGATATCGCGAAGCGGGGCCTTGTAGTCGGGCATGGATGTTGTCCTTGCTTGGTCTGAAAGTTCTCAACCCTGCCAACCAGACGGGTCTTTATCGTTCGTGTGCTCTTCAGAAAAATCGATAACCATCGTTACGACGAGATCGGCCGTGCGGGCCCGTAGCGCTTCTTCCGGTGATATGCCCGCCGCGACCGCTGCTTCGCGCACCTTGGTCTCTATGTCTGCTCTGATCTCTCCATCGAATAAGGCCCTCAATCCTTCGACTGCCGCGTTTAGCTCGCTAAAATTGATGACATGCTCAAAGGCATTGAACTGCACGTGCCCCACCGGAATTTCAACACTCTTTCCAATCGGATTTGCACAATGAAGTCTATGATTGTCCTTTGAGAAAGACCCAGCTGTCAGCGTCACAAGATAGGCGCCGCGGATATCCGTAGCTCTTGTGATCTCCAGATTGTGATCGGCGCCATGTAAGCGGGCAAAAGATACCGCTCCATATATTGGCGGAAGAACCTTTTTACTCTTACTGATGTTGTTGATGTTCTGGTGCAGATGATCCATCTCGTTCCTTAAAAACGTCGCGTTTTCGAATGTTGATATGAACTCACGAATCGTCGGCGTTGATATCTTCGGCTCTATGGAGCGCAGCAGCGAGCGCAACATGTGTGCTTGGTCAACGATAAGCCACGCATCTGCGAATATGAGCACTAACAGGGACCGGGAGATTGATTCGTCGCTAATTGGCGATACAGCTCGAAGTTGTGCCAACATTCTTCGGTAAGCCAAACAAATCAGATCAAGCGCATATCCTATAGCTTCCAGCGCTAGCCTTTGCTCAAGCGCAATTACCGAGGGTAGGCGACTTAAAAAGCTGTCGATCGTCATCCCTGTGTTCAACTGTTGGGCCGATAGATGATCTCGCAGCAATTGGTCCCTTCGATCTTCTTATCAATTCCGCAGCGGCTTGCCGGTCTCGAGCATATGCTCCATGCGCGCAAGGGTCGGCTCGGTGTGGATGAGGTTCATGAAGCCCTTGGCCGCGAGCTTGCGCAGGGCTTCCTCCTCGATCTTGATCTCGATATCGGCGTCCTTGCCGCCGGTGAGGAGATCGGCCAGCGCCTCGGCCACCACGCGGTCATGCGGCGTCGCCTTGCCGGCGGCGACGAAATTGTCCACGGCCAGGCGGATCGCGGTACGGCCCGTGGCGCCCGGGAGCTGGAAGACCGGCGCTTCCGGCGGCTTGTAGCCTTCCACCATCGCCAGGGCATGCGCCTTGGCGGTGGCGAGCAGCCGCTCGCGGTTCATCACGATCTCGTCGCCGGGCCTCAGGATCCCCATCTCGCGCGCCTCGGCGGCCGAGCGCGAGACCTTCGCCATCGAGATCGTCTCGAAGGCCTTGGTCACGGGCGGCATCGGCCCGCCGGGGCGGCCCTTCTCGAGCGTGTAGCGCTCGAGCAGCTCGTTGGCGCCGCCCCAGCCGGGGATGAGCCCGACGCCGACCTCGACCAGGCCGATATAGCTCTCGGCATGAGCCACGATCGCGCGCGAATGCAGCACGATCTCGCAGCCGCCGCCGAGCGCCATGCCCGCCGGCGCCGCGACCGAGGGGAAGGGCGCGTATTTGAGCGCCTTCAGCGTGGCGAGCCCTTCGTTGACCAGGCCCTCGATCATCGGCCAGAGGCCGATATTGGCGCCGAAGAGGGCGAGGCCCAGATTGGCGCCGACCGAGAACTGCTCGGCCTCGTTATAGATCACCAGCGCCTTGTATTTCTTCGAGACGATGCCGATCGCCTGCTTGAGCAGGCCCAGGATCTGATCGTCGAGCGCGTTCATCTTGCTGTGGAACTCGAGGCAGACGACGCCGTCGCCGATGTCCCACAGGCTGGCCGAGCCGTTCGCGGCCACGGGCTGGTTCGCGCGCTTGATGTCTTCCAGCAGCAGCACGCCCTCGGGCCGCAGCACCGGGTGATGCTTGCCGTCGGTGCCGAGCGCGAGCAGCTTCCCGCCCTCGATCTTGTAGAAGCCGCCGGCCTTGGCGGCGGCGGCCAGCAGCGGCGGCACCGTCTTGCCCTCGGCCTTGAGACGCTCCGCGAACCAGTCGGCGCCCATGCGGTCGATCAGCTCGAACGGACCCCATTTCCACGCATAGCCCATCTGCATGGCCCGATCGACCGAAACGATGTCGTCGGCGATCGCCGGCACCAGCGAGGCGGTGTAGGGCAGGAGCTGGGACAGCACCTTCCAGGCATACTGCCCGCCGCGATCGGGATGCTCGACCACGGCGCGCAGGCCCTGGCGGCCGGCCTCGACGCTCTCGAGCCGCGCTTCGGCCTTGGGCCGGAACTGCCCGGTCTTGAGATCGATCGCCTCGAGCGTCTTGCCGCCATGCTCGTCGCGCAGCAGGCGATAGAAACCGCCCTTGCCCTTGCGCCCCGTGTAGCCGTCGGCGATCAGCTTCTGCATCAGCGGGAAGTCGCGCCGGATGCGCAGGTAATCGTCGCCCTTGGGCAGCGCCTTCGCCATGGCGCCGTCGACATGGGGCTGCAGGTCGAGGCCCGTGAGGTCGAGCAGGCCGAACACGCCGGTCTTGGGGATGCCGAGCGGCTTGCCCATCACGGCGTCGGCTTCCTCGATCGTGAGGCCCAGATCGAGCGCCGCCGTCACCGCGGCCTGCATCCAATAGACGCCGATGCGGTTGGCGATGAAGCCCGGCGTGTCCTTGCAGCGCACGACGCCCTTGCCGAGCGCGCGGTCGCCGAAGGCCTCGATCGCGGCCACGGTCGCGGGGTTGGTCTTCGGCCCCGACACCACCTCGAGCAGGCGCATATAGCGCGGCGGATTGAAGAAATGGGTGATGACGAAATCGCGCGCGAAGCTGTCGGAGCCGCCCTCGATCAGGGTCGCGAGCGGGATCGTCGAGGTGTTGGAGGAAACGACCGAGCCCTTCTTCCGCACCGGCTCGAGCTTCTGGTAGAGCGAGCGCTTGATCTCGATGTTCTCGAGCACGGCCTCGACGATCCAGTCGACGTCGGCGAGCTTGGCCAGATCGTCCTCGATATTGCCGGGCGTGATGAGCGCGGCATTGGCCGGCAGCATCAGCGGCGCCGGATCGGTCTTGAGCAGCTTCTCGACCGCGCCTTTGGCGATGGCGCTGCGGTCGGCGGCGGGCTTGCCCTCCTTGTCCTTGGGCACGATGTCGAGCAGCAGCACCGGCACGCCGGCATTGGCGATCTGGGCGGCGATGCCGCTGCCCATCACCCCGGCGCCGATCACGGCCGCCTTGCGGATCGCAAGCCCGTCCGTCGTTCCGGATGTCTTGGCCATGGGTCAGACCGCCTCGAGGATGGTGGCGATGCCCTGGCCGCCGCCGATGCACTGGGTCGCGAGCGCGAACTTCTTGCCCTCGCGCGCCAGGAGCTGCGCCGCCTTGCCGGTGATGCGGGCCCCGGTGGCGCCCAGCGGATGGCCCAGCGCGATGGCGCCGCCATCGAGGTTGGTCTTGTTCAGGTCGAGCTTGAGATCGTCGGCGCAGGCCAACGCCTGCACCGCGAAGGCCTCGTTGAGCTCGATCACGTCGAGATCGCCGACCTTGAGCTTGGCGCGGTCGAGCGCCTTCTTCGTCGCGGCGACCGGGCCGATGCCCATGATCTCGGGCGCGCAGCCGGCGACGCTGATGCTCTTGATGCGGGCGAGCGGCTTCAGCCCATGGGCCTTGGCATATTCCTCCGAGGTCAGCAGCACCGCCGAGGCGCCGTCGGTCAAAGGCGAGGAGCTGCCGGCCGTGACGCTGCCGTCCGCCTCGAAGGCGGGCTTGAGGCCCTTGAGCCCCTCGATCGTGCTTTCGGGCCGGATGCAGCCATCCTTGGCGACGATGTCGTTGCCGGCGCCGACCGGCGCGATCTCCTTGTCGAGCTTGCCCGCCGCCTGGGCCGCCGCCGCCTTCTGCTGGCTCGAGAGCGAGAAGGCGTCCTGGCGGTCGCGGCCGATCTTGTATTTGCGCACCAGGTTCTCGGCCGTGATGCCCATCGCCATATAGGCGCCGGGCACCTTCTCGGCCAAGCCCGGATGGGGCATCGGGTTGAAGCCCATCATCGGCACGCGGCTCATGGATTCCACGCCGGCGCAGATGAAGACGTCGCCCGCGCCCAGCGCGATGGCGCCCGCCGCGTTATGGATGCCCTGCATCGAGGAGCCGCAGAAGCGGTTGATGGTGGCGCCGGCCACGCTCTGCGGCAGGCCCGCCAGCAGCACCACGAGGCGCGCGATGTTGAAACCCTGCTCGCCCTCGGGGAAGGCGCAGCCCATCTGCAGATCCTCGACCTCGCCGGCCGGAACGCCCGTTCGTTCCAGCACGGCCTTGACGGCCGTGGCGGCCAGATCGTCCGGCCGGACCTTGGCGAGCGCGCCCTTATGCGCGAAGTGGAACGGCGTGCGGGCATAACCGACGATGACGGCGGAGCGGGTCATGCGGGTTTCCTTTCGGTGGCCTCGGCCTGGAGGACTTTCTTGTCGATCTTGCCGACGGCGGTCTTGGGCAGGGAGGCGCGGAACTCGAAGGCGGTCGGCATCTCGATCGGCGAGAGCTTGTCCTTGAGAAACGCGATGAGGATCTTGTCGGTCAGGGCCGTGCCCGGCTTGGCAACGATCACGGCCTTCACGGTCTGGCCGCGATAGGGGTCGGGCATGCCGATCACGGCGCAATCGGCGACGTCGGGATGGCGGTAGATCGCCTCCTCGATCAGCCGCGGATAGACCTTGTAGCCGCTGGCATTGATCATGTCCTTGAGGCGGTCGGTGATGAAGACATAGCCGTCGGCGTCGATATAGCCGACATCGCCGGTACGGAAGGCGCCCTCGACGAAGCTGGTCGCGGTCTCGTCCGGGCGCTTCCAATAGCCCGCCATCACCTGCGGCCCGCGCACGCAGATCTCGCCGCGCTCGCCTTGCGCCAGCAACCGGTGCGGCGGCTCGGCGTCCCGGATCTCGATGACGGTCCTCGGATAGGGCAGGCCGACCGAGCCGGCGCGCCCGCCTTCGAAGGGCGGGTTGCAGCAGACCACGGGCGAGGTCTCCGACAGCCCATACCCTTCGACCAATCTGGCGCTCGACAGGCGCTCGAAGCGCGCGCGTAGCTCGTCAGGCAGGGGCGCGCCGCCCGAGATGCAGAACCGCAGCGAGTCCAGATGGAAGCTCGCGATCTTGGGATGGTTGACGATGGCGTTGAAGAGCGTGGGCACGCCGGCGAAGACCGTCGGCTTGCGCTTGCCGATGGTCTGCAGCATGCCCTTGAGCTCGAAGCGCGGCAGCAGGACGATCTCGGCGCCGACCCGGATGCTCCAGTTCATCACCACGGTCATGGCGAAGACATGGAACAGCGGCAGCACGCCCAGCATGATCTCCGGCGGCGCGTCGGCTCCATTGCCGACCGGGAACCAGAGGCGGCATTGCTCGGCATTGATATAGACGTTCGCGTGCGTGAGCATCGCGCCCTTGGGGATGCCGGTGGTGCCGCCGGTATATTGCAGCAGCGCGAGCTGGCGTGAGGGATCGATCGTGGGCGGGCTGAAGCCGCCGCCATTCTCGACGAGATCGGCGAAGCGCGTGTGGCGATCGTCGCGCGGCGGATCGGCCAGGGTCCGGCGCATGGCGATCTGGTAGAACCAGCGCTTGGGCGTCGGCAGGAGATCGGCCATCGGGCAGACGATCAGGCGCTTGAGCCGCGTGCTGTCGAGGAGCGGCCCCAGCTTGTTGTAGAGCATGGCCAGATCGAGCACCGCCATGACGTCGGTCTCGGAATCCTCGACCTGCCGCGTCACCTCGGTCGGCGTGTAGAGCGGATTGAAATTGACGACCGTGGCCCCGGTCTTGAGCGCCGCGTAATAGAGCACGACGAAGTAGGGACAGTTCGGCAGGAACAGGCCGAGCTTGACGCCGGGCCCGACGCCCAGGGCCGCGAGCCCGACCGCCGTGCGATCCACCAGCCGGCCCAGCTCGGCATAGGAGGTGCGCCGTCCCATGAAATTCAGCGCCACGCGCTCGGGCCAGGTGGCGACGGCATGATCGAGCAGGGCATAGACCGGCTGCGGCTCGATCGCGGCGTTCCAGTCCACATCCGCCGGATAGCTCGTCAGCCAGCGCGGCGCCGGCTCGATCGAGGGCGAGACCAGGGAAGCGGTCATGAGCGTGAAGCCATGGTCCGGGGAATTCCCTTGGGGAAGGGGTCGTCGGGAGGCCCGCGCCGCTTTGCGCGACTCGGGATGCCTCCTCGCCCCTAATGTGGCGACCGTCCATGCTGGCGCCTAGGCCGTAAAAGCTTTGCTTAAATGCAATCTATCGGAGGCGGGCGGCCTCGAGCGGCGGACGCGGGACGCTCGAAGGCATATATATAATAATATCAATATGTTACGGAATCGCAGCGGAAGCGGCCGGGCCGTCACCCCCAGCTTTCGGCCATCCGGCCCATGGCGGCGGTCACGAACCGACGCGGCAGGAAGCGGGCGAGGCAGGCGGCGAGATGGCCTTGCGAACCCACCAGCTGCACCGGCCGCCGGCCGATCGCGTCGAGGGCCACGCGGGCGACCGCCTCGGGCTCGTCGATGCGCGCGAACCGCGGCAGCGGCATGTTCGCCCGCTCGAGCCAGGCCGTGCGGGTGACGCCGGGACAGAGCGCCAGGAGATCCATCGGCTCATGGCGCAGCTCGTCGGCGAGGGCTTCGACATAGGCCCGGAGGAAATGCTTGCTGGCGGCGTAGGTCGCCAGATAGGGCATCGGGAAGAAGGCGAGCGTGCTGGCGACGTAGATCAGGCCGGCGCGATGGCCGTTGGCGCGGGCGCGCTCGAGCATGCCCGGCGCCAGCGCCCGCGTCAGCGCGACCGGCGCCAGGATGTTCACCTTGACGATGGCCTCGTCGCTTTGCGCCGGCGTCGCCGGTGCCAGCGCCTTGCCGAAGCGGCCGAAGCCCGCATTGTTGACCAGCAGGTCGGGCTCATGCGGCTCGGCCCAGGCCGCCAGCCGTTCGAGGGCCGTCTCGCTCGCGAGATCGGCGGCCTCGAACTCGACCTTGCGGGCATTGCTGGCGAGCTCGTCCGCCAGCGCCTGCAGGCGCGTGCGGTCGCGGCCCGTGAGCAGCAGGTTGGTGGAAGGCGGCAGGGCCCGAGCGATCGCCTCACCGATGCCACTCGACGCCCCGGTGATGAGGGCGGTTCGATACGCCATTCGAGATTCCCCTTCAGCCTGGTGACGCCCTGCCCCTGATGCCGTTGCCCTGGGACCCTTCCCCGACACCGTCACGAAGCTGTTCCTGTCACAATTGCATTTACCGGCGGCCTTGGGAATGATGCCGCCTCCATGGCGTCCACGGGGCATCCAAGGCCCGGATTCTCAACGGTTCTGCCCCGCCGGACGTTCCGCCCGCAGCAACGGATTCCACGATGGCCCAGTTCCGCACCCTCGATCAGCTCGATGTCGCCGGCAAGCGCGTGCTGCTGCGACTCGATCTCAATGTGCCGGTCAAGGATGGCCGCGTCACCGATCCGACCCGGATCGACCGCTCTTCCGCGACGGTGCAGGCGCTGATCGACCGCGACGCGAAGGTCGTCATCCTGTCGCATTTCGGCCGGCCCGACGGAAAGCGCGTGGAGTCGATGTCGCTCCGGCCGATCGCGGAGGCGTTGGGCGTGGCGCTCGGCGGACGGGCGGTGGCGTTCGCCGAGGATTGCATCGGCCCCGCCGTCGAGAAGGCCGTCGCCGCGCTCGAGCCCGGCCAGGTGCTGCTGCTCGAGAATCTCCGCTTCCACGCGGAGGAGGAGAAGAACGATGCGGGCTTCGCCAAGGCGCTCGCGAAGCTGGGCGATCTCTATGTCAACGACGCCTTCTCCTGCGCGCACCGGGCCCACGCCTCGACCGAAGGCATCGCGCATCTGCTGCCGGCGGCGGCCGGCCTCCTGATGCAGGCCGAGCTCGACCATCTGACGCGGGCGCTCGAGACGCCGCAGCGCCCGGTGGCGGCGATCGTCGGCGGCGCCAAGGTCTCCACCAAGCTCGATCTCCTCGGCAACCTGGTGCAGAAGGTCGATCTGCTGGTGATCGGCGGCGGCATGGCCAACACCTTCCTCTTCGCCAACGGCATCGCCATCGGCAAGTCCCTGGCCGAGCGCGACATGGCGGACACCGCGCGCGACGTGCTGAAGAAGGCGCGCGCGGCCGGTTGCGATATTCTTCTGCCGGAGGATGCGACGGTGGCGGCGAAGCTCGAGCCCGGCGTCGAGAGCCGCCATGTCCCGATCACCGCGGTGCCGGCCGATCAGATGATCCTCGATGTCGGCCCGCATACGGCCGACGCGATCGCGCAGCGCCTCGAGAGCTGCCGCACGCTGGTCTGGAACGGGCCCGTGGGCGCCTTCGAGACGCCGCCCTTCGATGCCGGCACCACGCGGCTCGCGGTCCGGGTCGCGGAGCTCACGCGCCAGGGCCGGCTGCTCTCGGTCGCGGGCGGCGGCGACACGGTGGCGGCCTTGGGCAGGGCCGGCGTCGTCAATGCGCTGACCTACGTCTCGACCGCCGGCGGCGCCTTCCTCGAATGGCTCGAGGGCAAGACGCTGCCCGGCGTGAAGGCGCTGATGGACGCGGCGAAGAAGGGCTAGCGCCCGATCATCTCCAGCAGCACGAGCGTCGCCGCGCCGGCGAAGACGGCCAGCAGCATGTTGCGCCGGCTGACGAGGAAGACGGCGAGCGCGACGCCGGCGGCGAGCATACGCTCGCCCAAGGGCGTATGCCCGAGCGCCCCCAGCGGCAGCACCAGCATGCGGGCGATGAGGCCGGCCAGCATGGCGTAGGCGACGGCCGCGACCCAGCGGAACAGCGGTCCTTCGAGCCTCATGCCGCCACCCAGCGCCACGCCCAGCCCGCGCCACATATAGGTGACGACGAAGGCGCCGGCGATCAGCAGCCAGATCGCGTTCTCGGTCATGAGGGCTCGCGGGCCGCGCTGCGCGCCTCGAGCCAGCGCGCGAGCGGCCGCTCCAGCAGGAAGGCCGCGGTGCCGGCGACGAGCCCCGTCAGCAGCAGGCTCCAGTCCGGCGTCAGCAGATGGAACAGCGGCCCGCTGACGGCGCCCAGCACCAGCGGCAGGACGCGGGCGCGCTGCGCCAGGTCGACCGAGAACACCAGCATGAAATAGACGGGATTGAGGAACAGCAATCCCAGCCCGACCGTCGGCGGCAGCCAGTCGACCATGAGGAACCCGGCCGCCGTCGCGACCATGGTGAAGCTCCAGAGCACGGCGACGAAGCCGAAGAAGAAGGGCAGCCGCTGCTCGGACGGCAGCAGCGGGCAGCGCTGCATGCAGGTCGCCCAGGCGGTGATGGCGATGAAATGGGCGGCGAGGTAATAGCGCCAGCGCGGCGTGCCGGGATGGCGCAGGAACGGCATCAGCGACAGCGTCATCGGCAGGAGCCGCAGGCCCGAGAGCCAGACCGCGAGCAGGATCGCGGCGGCCGAGGCGCCGATGCCGTAGAGCTCGATCAGCGTGATCTGGCCGGGGAGCGCCCAGCCCGTGGTGGTGGAGGCGAGGCTCATCGGCAGGGTCCAGCCCGATTGCCGGCAGAGCGAGCCGAAGCCCAGAAAGGAGGCGCCCAGCACCAGCGCCGGCGTGCTCGCGGATTCGCGGCAGCCGGCGAGGAAGGCCGCCCGCCGGTTGGGGTAAGAAGAGGGCGATGCTTTGTCTATTCGTGCCATCGAACCTAGATTGACGAGGGGCATCGACGTGTAGCCGGGCGGCGCGTCGAACCGAACGGACCATAACCAGGATCGATCCCATGCGCCAAGCCGGCTTCCCGACGCGTGCCGCCTCCCTCCTCCTGGCCCTGATGCTGGCGCTGGCGGCACCGCCGCCGGGACAGGCCGCCTCGCCCAGCGAATTGCCCGGCACCCGCATCCAGGTCGATCCGGCCCGGCTGCCGGCACCCGACACCAGCGGGGCCGTGAGCAATCCCTCGGAGCGGGTGGCCCTCTCGGCGCATCCGCCGTTCCAGCTGCCGCCGGGCTTCGCGGTCAATCTCTTCGCCGGCGGCTTCGATCATGCGCGCTGGCTGGCGATCGCCCCGGATGGCGCGGTGCTTCTCTCCGAGGCGCGCGAGGGACGCATCACGCGCCTGGTCGACAGCGATGGCGACGGCGTGGCGGATTCGAAACGCGTGCTCGCCGACGGATTCCGCCGGCCGCACGGCATGGCGTTCCATGACGGCATGCTCTACGTGGCCGATATCGAGGGCATCTGGCGGATGCCCTACGAGCCGGCCGCGACCGCGCCCACCACAAGGCGGCAACGCATCACGCCGCAGGGCGCCTTCGGCGAGGGTTCCGGCCATTGGACGCGGAACCTCGTCTTCAGCCCCGACGGCTCGCGCATCTATGTGGCGATCGGCTCGGCCGGCAATGTCTGGCCCGATCCGCTGCCGCGCGCCTCGATCCAGAGCTTCGCCAGCGACGGCAGCGGGCAGCAGACGGTGGCCCGCGGCATCCGCAATCCGGTGGGGCTCGCCTTCTATCCCGGAACCCGCGACCTCTACACGGTGGTGAACGAGCGCGACGGGCTCGGCGACGGGCTGGTGCCGGACTATCTGACGAAGGTGCAGGCGGGCGGCGATTACGGCTGGCCCTATTTCTATATCGGCAATCACCGCCAGCCCGAGATCGACATCCCGGCGGATGCGAGCGGCGACGAGGCGATCGTGCCCGACCTGCTGTTCCGCGCCCATTCGGCGCCGCTGGGGCTCGTGTTCTATGACGGCACGCAGTTCCCCAAGGAATATCGCGGCGACGCTTTCGTGGCGCTGCACGGCTCCTGGAACGCCGGCAAGCCGCAGGGCTACATGGTGGTGCGGGTCCCCTTCGCGAACGGCAGGCCCAAGGGCTGGTACGAGCCTTTCCTCACCGGCTTCTGGGTCGAGGGCAGCGACCCGCCCCAGGTCTTCGGCCGCCCCGTCGGGCTCGCGGTGGCGCCCGACGGCAGCCTGCTGGTGGCCGACGATGCCAGCCAGTCGATCTGGCGCGTGAGTTGGAAGGGCGTGAGCGGGGAATGACCGCCGGTTCGGCGCCGGGGCGGACCCGGCTTGTCACCCCGGGGTCGCGGCGTCACATTACCGGCCATGGCCGACAGACCCCCGCCGCCGGCGGCGAACCCGCCCGCCAATTTCGTCCGTGCGATCCCCGAGGGCGACAGCCGCCAGCGGCTCGTCTGCAACGATTGCGGCTTCATCAATTACGAGAACCCGAAGGTCGTGGTCGGCGCCGTGGTGCGCGAGGGCGGGCGTATCCTGATGTGCCGGCGCGCGATCAATCCGCGCCAGGGATTCTGGACCCTGCCCGCGGGCTATCTCGAGCTCAACGAGACCACCGCCGACGGCGCCCGGCGCGAGGCCTGGGAGGAGGCGCGGGCGAAGATCGAGATCGACGGCCTGCTCGCGGTCTATTCCATCCCGCGGCTCAGCCAGGTGCAGGTGATCTACCGCGCGCGCTTCGCCGAGCCCGGGATCGAGCCCGGCCCCGAAAGCCTCGAGGTCGGGATGTTCCGCTGGGGCGAGATCCCATGGGACGAGATCGCGTTCCCGTCGGTGCGCTGGGCACTCGACCATTATCGCGAGATCGGCGAGACGCCACATTTCGCCGCCCGCAGCAATCCGCCGGGCGAGCTGGGGAATTTCTGACCGGCGGGCTATACCGTTCTGCTGAAGACATCGTCCAAAAAGCGAAGAGGGCGGCCGGAGCCGCCCTCGCATTTTGTGCGCCACCCGCCGAAGCGAGGGCACTTGTTAACGGAGGGACCGCGTTCTCTCGTGAGCTAGGCTCAACCACTGTCCTGACCGTTCACAACCTATCATTGCTTTGATAAGGGATATTGTCAATCGGCATCCAGTGCGGAATCATCCCTAGCAAGAAGAAGAAAAACACGCTTCGCGTGTGCGAAAAGCTGCGGGGGCCTTATGAAGCGGAAGGGCATTGCTTGGCGCCTGGGTCTCGATCTGGGCACCAACTCCATCGGCTGGTGCGTTTTCGACTTGTCGAAACCCGACAAAGAGGGACGCCGCCATCCCATCGGCATCCGGCGGATGGGCGTCCGCATCTTTCCCGACGGTCGTGATCCGCAGTCCGGCGCCTCGCTGGCCGCGAGCCGGCGCGAGCCGCGCAGCGCCCGGCGTCGTCGCGACCGCTTTCTCATGCGTCGGGCCACGTTGCTGCATGCGCTGATCCGTCATGAGCTCATGCCGGGCGATCCGGCCGCGCGCAAGGCGCTCGAAGGGCTCGATCCCTGGCGGCTGCGTGCCGAAGGCCTCGATCGGGCGCTGACGCGCTACGAGTTCGGGCGGGCGCTGTTTCATCTCAATCAGCGGCGAGGCTTCCTCAGCAACCGGAAGGCCGATCGCAAGGCCAAGGCGGACGAGAAGCAGGGGATGAAGGCCGGCCAGAAGAAGCTGGAGGAGGCGATCGCCGCACGCGGAGCCCGCACGCTGGGCGAGTTCCTGCATCGCTATGGACGCGAGAACCGCTCGCCGCGCGGCGGCGATGAGAAGGAATCGGAACGAGGCATCCGCTTTCGCGCCCGGATCGGCCAAGGCGGCAAGGCCGAATGGGATTTCTATCCGACACGCGCCATGCTGCGGCACGAGTTCGACGCGCTCTGGAACGCGCAGGCCAAATATCATCCCGACCTGACCGATGTTGCCCGGGCCGAGATCGAGACCATCATCTTCCGTCAACGTCCGCTCAAGCCGGTCAGCCCGGGCCCCTGCACGCTCGAGGAAGGCGACGAGCGGGCGCCTCTGGCGCTCCCCATCGTGCAGGAATTCCGCATTCTCCAGGAGCTTGCCAACCTCGAGCTGGTTCGCCGCACGAACCCCACGGACCGGCACCGCTTGACGATGGAGCAGCGTGACAGGCTGCTCGAGAAGCTTCTCATCAAGGAGAAGCTGACCTTCAAGCGGATGCGCGCGATCCTGGGCATCGACTCGATCTGGGCCTTCAATCTTGAGAGCGAAAAGCGCAAGGACCTGAAAGGCGACAGGACGTCCTACTTGATCTCCAAGCCCGAGGCGTTCGGCGTCCGCTGGTTCACGCTCTCCGACGGTGAGCGGAACAGCATCGTCGAATGGCTTCTCGATATCGAGGACGAGCCGAAGCTGATCGCCAAGCTGACGACCGAGTTCGATCTGACGCCTGAGCAGGCGGAACAGATTGCCAATGCACCGCTGGAGGACGGGTATGGCCGGCTCGGCCGCATCGCGCTCGGAAAGATCGTTCCCGAGCTTCGCGCTGGCCGCTCGGATGATGGGAGACCGTTGCGCTACAGCGAGGCGGTGCAGCGCGCCGGCTATTTGCATCATTCCGACTTCCGTGACGGCGAGATCCTCGACCTGCTGCCCTACTATGGCGACGTGTTACGTCGTTACATGGCGCCGGTATCGAGCCTGACGGCGCCCGAGGAGGAGCGACGTTTCGGCCGCATCGCCAACCCGACCGTGCATATCGGGCTCAATCAGCTCCGCCGGCTGATCAACGCGCTGGTCGAGCGCTACGGCCATCCGGAGGAGATCGTCGTCGAACTTGCCCGCGATCTGAAGCTGTCGCGGGAAGAGAAGGAGCGGATCGAGAAGGATCAGGCGGCCAACCAGAAGAAGAACGAGATGCGCCGGGCGAAGCTCGCGGAAGTGTTCGCGCCGGGCCAGAAGCCGCCCGGCGACGCCATGCTGCGGATGCGTCTCTGGGAGGAGCTGAACCTCGAAGATCCGAACGATCGCAAATGCATCTACACCGGAAAGCAGATCTCGATTCAGCGGCTGTTCAGCCCAGAAATCGAAATCGAGCATATCCTGCCCTTCACGAAATCGCTTGACGACAATCCGTCGAACCTGACCGTTTCGATCCGTCATGCGAACCGCGACAAGGGCAACCTGACGCCCTTCGAAGCCTTCGGCCATAGCCCGACGATCGGTGGCTTCAAATACGAGTGGGATGAGATCGTGCTGCGGGCCTCTTCATTGCCGAAGAGCAAGCAGTGGCGCTTCCGGCCCGACGCGCTCGACCTGGTGAAGGACCGCGCGCGCCGAGCCGTGGAGGCTGCAAAGGGAACGCTGACGAAGGAGGATATGGACGACATCGAGCGCAGCGGCGGGTTCCTGGCGCGCCAGCTGATCGACACCGCTTATCTTGCCCGAGTCACGCGGCAATATCTCTGGAAGATCTGCCATCCCGATAGGACCTGGGTCATTCCCGGGACCATGACGGCCCTGATGCGACGGAAGTGGAGCCTCAATAATCTATTGGGTGATCACAATCGGAAAAATCGCGCCGATCACCGCCACCATGCGATCGACGCGTTCGTGGTCGGCCTTACCGATCGTTCCATGCTTCAGGCGATCGCGGGTGCGGCCGACGAACAGCGCGAGCGCGTGATCGACGACATGCCCGACCCGATCGACTGGGCGTCCTTCCGCGATGATCTGCGCGCGGCGCTCGATCGGATCGTGGTGTCCTACAAGCCGGAGCACGGCGTCCAGGGTCGTCTGCACGAAGAGACGGCCTATGGTTTGGTCAAGGAGCCGGAGCGGGAGGGCGGAAACGTCGTTGTGCGCAAATCCATCGAGAACCTGAGCGAAGGGGAAATCGACAGGATTCGCGACAAGAAGCTTCGCGGCCGTTTGCAACAACATCTCGCGGCTCGGGGAGTTCTTGTCGATGATTCGGCTCTTGAAGCGGCCAAGAGGGCACAGTCGGAAGCTCGTAAGGGCAAAGATCGGCATGCCATGGAAAGAGCTCAGCTCGAGATTGAGCGGCTCAAAGAGAAGCGTCGTAAAGATCGCAAGGATATCGCCAAAGGTCTGAAAGCTGCGCTTGTAGAGTTCGGTCAAGACAATGGTGTTCGACGCGTCAGGCTAGTCAAGCCGGAAGCAGCTGTTGTCACGGTCCGTGGAACGAATGGAATTCCTTATAAGGCCTATAGCGTTGGCGACAATCATCATGTTGAGATTTTCCAACGCGCCGACGGATCGTGGTCGCGCGAGATCGTGAGCGTATTCGACGCGAATCGGCCGACCTTTGTGCCTCTTTGGAGGGCGGACACATCTAACCGCCTGCTATGGTCGATATATAAGAATGACTTGCTGAAGCTATCGATCGACGAGAAGGGTGACGACAGCGATACCGGCAGCACAACGGGCGAAGCCAAGCGAGTCATGCGCGTCGTTTCGATCTGGGAGAACTATCTGCAGCTGGCGGAACACAAGGAAACGAACCTGGCCCAGCGCTATCGAGATGGCGAGTTCAAGTGGACATTTGCCAGGTACGAACGATTGAAAGAGCTCGGCACAAGAAAGGTTTCAGTGGACGCCTTAGGTCGCATCCGCGACCCCCGCTCACCGAGATAGACGACCGCCATGCTGGGTCGCATCGTCGAGATCGCCGAGGACGGCCGCCATCTGGCGGTGGATCGCGGTTTCATGACGGTGAGCGCGGCCGGGGCCGAGATCGGCCGCCTTCCGCTCGACGATATCGGCGTCGTGATCGTCAATGCCCACGGCTGCACCTACTCCAACAATCTTCTGGTTCGACTCGCCGAACGCGGCGCCGGTTTTGTCGTCTGCGCGGCCAACCACAACCCGGTAGCCTGGCTGTGGCCGGTGGTGGGGCATCATGCGCAGCGCTCTCGGATGGAATCGCAGATCGAGGCCGGCAAGCCGCTGCTGAAGCGCCTGTGGCAGGCGGTCGTGCAGGCGAAGATTCGCCAGCAGGGTGCCGTGCTGGCGGCGCTGGCACGGGAGGGCGCGGAGGGGTTCGATCTGCTGGCGCGCCGGGTCGGCTCGGGTGATCCGGACAATATGGAGGCTCAGGCAGCGAGGCGCTATTGGCCGCTGCTGTTCGGGTCGGACTTCCGGCGCGACCGCGATGCGCCCGGCGTAAACGCCATGCTCAACTATGGCTACGCCATCCTTCGATCGGCGGCGGCCCGCGCGATCTGTGCCTCGGGCCTCCATCCCACGATCGGCCTCCAGCATCGCGGCGAGGACTTGGCGCTCGCCGACGATCTGATGGAGCCGTTCCGGCCGATTATCGATCTGCTGGTCGCGAGGCTGGCCGAGGCCGGCGTTGACGAGGTTTCGGGCGCGGTCAAGAAGTATCTGGCAGGCGCCACCTCGCTCGACATGGCGACCGAACGGGGAACCACGCCCCTCTTTACCTGCTTGGAGCGGCTGTCCGCATCGCTCGCGCGTTCCTTTGAGGAGGGCAAGCCTGGCCTCGACTTCCCTTTGACACCGTTACCGCTGGAGCTGCCGGTCGTGCCGGCACGCGCCGAAGCGTGACGGCGGAATGCTGAGCGGCTACCGCCTCATGTGGATGATGGTTCTGTTCGACTTGCCCGTGTTGACGAAGAAGGAACGCAAAGCCGCGACGAAGTTCCGGAAGTTCCTGCTCGATCAGGGCTTTGAGATGTCGCAGTATTCGGTCTACATGCGCTTTTGCGCTGGCAAGGAGCAGGCCGAAGCCTATTCGCGAAGGGTCGAGAAGGCGGTCCCCGGCACAGGCAAGGTTCATATCGTCTATCTGACCGACAAGCAGTATGAGAACATCGTGACCTTCGATGGCCGCCTCAAGGAAACAGGCCGGAAAAACCCCGAGCAATACGTGATGTTCTGATGATGAGCGCGCGAACGAACCGCGACACGAGCAAGAAAAAAGCCCCTGAATCCAGGGGCTTGTCGAAGTTTGGAGCCTAGCTCACGAGAGAACGCGGTCCAACCGCAACATATCCTTAGCGCGCTTATATGAAAAAATCAGCCTAGCTCACGAGAGAACGCGGTCCAACCGCAACGGTGGCCGGACAAGCGCCTTCATGCTGCACAGCCTAGCTCACGAGAGAACGCGGTCCAACCGCAACGGAGGCCGACACCTCGTCGGCCGGCGCGTAAGCCTAGCTCACGAGAGAACGCGGTCCAACCGCAACCGTTCGCACGCGGTCATGCACGCGGTTTACAGCCTAGCTCACGAGAGAACGCGGTCCAACCGCAACCTGGAGCTGTCGAGCAAAGAGACCACCACAAGCCTAGCTCACGAGAGAACGCGGTCCAACCGCAACAGCGTGTCTCCGTTGATGTGGTCAACAATCAGCCTAGCTCACGAGAGAACGCGGTCCAACCGCAACTTGTAGAGCTTCTGGGCGCCGACACCGACAGCCTAGCTCACGAGAGAACGCGGTCCAACCGCAACGCTGCCCGACTGCGCGCTGTTCATGTGGACAGCCTAGCTCACGAGAGAACGCGGTCCAACCGCAACCACGCGACTCTAGGCGTTGCCGCTGGTCATAGCCTAGCTCACGAGAGAACGCGGTCCAACCGCAACGGAAATGATGCGTGCCCTGCTCGGTGGTGCAGCCTAGCTCACGAGAGAACGCGGTCCAACCGCAACGCACGGGGGAGTCTGCTTCGTCATTGGATCAGCCTAGCTCACGAGAGAACGCGGTCCAACCGCAACGGAACAACTTCAAGCTGCACAGCAACAGGCAGCCTAGCTCACGAGAGAACGCGGTCCAACCGCAACAGCGCGTCAGCCAACTGACTGTCCGGCACGAGCCTAGCTCACGAGAGAACGCGGTCCAACCGCAACCGGCCGATCCGGCGGGTTTCGGCCCCATGTAGCCTAGCTCACGAGAGAACGCGGTCCAACCGCAACTGGTGCTCGGAGAGGCCGGCCTCTTCGGCGAGCCTAGCTCACGAGAGAACGCGGTCCAACCGCAACGCCGCCGCAGCGCGGGCAGCGCGCCGATTTAGCCTAGCTCACGAGAGAACGCGGTCCAACCGCAACGCTCGGGATGCCGAGCTCCCGCCGCAGGAGAGCCTAGCTCACGAGAGAACGCGGTCCAACCGCAACGCCGTGCCTCCGCGACAGATTGGCGAACGAGCCTAGCTCACGAGAGAACGCGGTCCAACCGCAACCCGTGGTCACAGCTCGTGACACCCGGCGCCAGCCTAGCTCACGAGAGAACGCGGTCCAACCGCAACGGTCTGATCGGCCAGGGCCTTGCGCTCGGTAGCCTAGCTCACGAGAGAACGCGGTCCAACCGCA